>JADJQW010000004.1:318279-636558 GCA_016712535.1 Flavobacteriales bacterium | reverse complement strand
TGTACTGCACAGCCATCTTCTCGTTGAGCGAGAGCTTGGTGGTCTCCAAGCCGTTGTTCACCGTCACGAAGCTGTCGAGGATCTCCTTGGATACGTTCAGCGCAAGAAGCGCCGTCAGCACCAAGTACATCATGTTGATCATTTTCTGTCTCGGGGACAGATTACCACCAGCCATGGTTCAGGTCGTTTGTGATTTCGGTTATGGCTTGGGAGGATCAGTTCACGCGCATGGCGCTGAGCATGTTGCCGTAAACAGTATTGAGCTTAGCGAGGTTGTCGCTGAGCACAGCGATGTTCTCCTTGTAGCGCTTGGTGTCGTCCACCGAGTTCTTCAGGTTGGTCATCATCTCGCCCATGCCCTCGAACATCTGGTTCGCGGCCTCGAGCTTCTCACGGCTGGTCTTCAGCTGCAGCTCATACATCTCATTCAATGCCGTCAGGTTCTGGCTCATCTGGCGCAGGCCATCCCCGGCATTCCGGCCAGCCTCCACGTTCTGCGTGAGGCCGGTAAGGCTCTCGCTGGCCTTCATGTAGGTCTCACCCAGGCTGCTCACCTTGCTCGCGGCATCCTTCAGGCTGGTGGTGTAATCATTGGTGGCCGAGGCCGCGCTGGTAATCTGGCCCATGCTCTTGGCATTGTCGCTCAGGCTGCGCATGCCATCGCCAAGGCTGGCGATGAGCTCAGGCTCAATCTTGGCGCTTTCGAGCATGTCGTCAAGCTGCTCCGTAATGGAACGCTGGTCCTCCTTCTTGAAATCATCCCCTTCAGCCTTTTCGCCGGTGGCCAATTCCGGATACACCAAGCTCCAATCCGGATCCTCATGCGGCGGCTCGAAAGCCGAGAAGAAGAAGATAATCGCCTCGGTACTCAAACCGAGGATGAGGAAAAAGTCAGCCAAGGGCCAGTGCTGAATCTTGAAAAGCGCCCCTACGATCACGACCGCTGCACCGATTCCGTACAGTTTGGCCATGAAGTTCTTCCACTTCTTGCTGCCGGGTTTCATCGTTCGTCCTTGCGTTTAAATGGTTCGTCTGGAGTTGGGAATGGCTGTTGAATGCGGCAGCGCTGGTTCAGTAACGGCCGCGGTTCACAGTAGGAATCTAGAGGTCTTCGGCGTTCACGGCCTTGCCGCGACCCAAGTAGGTCATCACCGACCGGAAGCCGATATAGGCCTTGGTCGTGTCCTGATACTCGTAGCTGCGCGTGCCGGTCTGCATGTAATAGCCAATGTCCTTCCACGAGCCTCCGCGAATCACCTTGCGCTTCAGCGAAGGGGCATCTGTTGCAAGCGCATCGTAGGCGTACTCCGGATTGAGATCGTGGGCAAAGTCATACACGCTCTCGTCGTATGCCGTGCTCGTCCACTCGCTCACGTTGCCGGCCATCTGATAAAGACCGTAGTCGTTAGGGGTGTAACTGTTCACCGGCACGGTGTGGAAACCTCCATCATCAACATAGTTCCCATGCAAGGGCTTGAAGTTGCCCAAGAAGCAGCCTTGGCGGTTACGCACATATGGTCCGCCCCAGGGATAGGGAGCCAAGTCCAATCCGCCACGCGACGCGTATTCCCATTCGGCTTCCGTAGGCAACCGGAAGCGATTGACGTAAGCTTCGCCATTGTGCTCGAGCCAGCTATTCATCAGCTGGGTACGCCAGACATTGAATGCCGTGGCCTGCACCCATGTGATCCCGACGACCGGATAATCGTCGTATGCCGGATGCCAGAAATAATTCTCCGTCATCGGCTCATTGAACGAATAGGTGAAGTCATGCACCCAGACCAAGGTGTCCGGGTAAACATTGATCACCTCCTTGATGATGAACTTGCTCCGGTCGCTGTGACCGCGAATGGCGTTATTCTGGCCTTTGGTATTGGTGTAACTGAGGTCCAAATCCCGGGCCCAATTGCTCGGAGTGCCCTTTCGCGCCGCTTCCTTAAGGTCAATCCAGTAATACTCGAACATCAGCTTGCGCGAATCGATCTCCTTGCGGCGATAGAAGCGCTCGCTCTCGCTGAGGTACATATCAGCCAATGCCTCACGCTCTTCATCCCCCCACCAGTTGATCTTGGTCCTCCAATTCAGCACGGCAGGATCAAGTTCCTCACCGAATTCGTCTTCAGTGGTGACGTGCTCCCCGATGTCCTCATCGCCGAGGATCCGCTTGGCGATGGAGTCGCGGACATACTCCACGAATTGGCGGTACTCGTTGTTGGTTATCTCCGTCTGGTCGATGTAGAAGGCCTGCACCGAGACGGTTTTGCTCTTGTTATTGATGGCATAGGGAACGTCCTGATCGCTCGGACCCATGACGTAGCTGCCCATAGGGATGTAGTTCATCCCATAGGGATCAATCTGGAACCAGCCGGGCCTGCCCAGCGCACCGGTCAGTTGCCCCTGACCGCCTCCGCCACAGCTCGCCAGCAAGCCTATGGCACCGAGATACAAGATGGGACGTTGCATGTTCTTCCTGTTTTGCCGATCTGTTCTTCCTTGCAGGGACCCCTGGCTTTCAGGCATTTCGGGTAAGCGAACACCTTGAGCCAGTCACTTTACGGCAGTTGAGGTTCAGTGGTTTCGATGGTTCAGAGGAAACGAACGCTGCTGTGGCGCTGCACACTAGGCGGCTTCACGAGCAAGGTGCAGAAGTTAACCATGATTTCATGGCTGCCACTGCTGTAATTCCGGAGTTTCGAGGTGGTTACGTCGTAGCTGTAGCCGATCCTGAGCATCGACTTCGTGGTGGGCTTGAACTGATAGCCGATGAGCGGTGCAATGAAGTCGCTCGTACTATACGAAACGCCCAGCCACACCATGTTATTATAGAGGAAGTTGGCCGTCAGATCGAACTGGGTCGAGGTGCCATCCATCTTGACAAGTGCACTCGGCTGCAAGACATACTTCTGGTTGCCCTTGATCTTCCAGTTGTAACCGGCTTGAACGAAATAGTGGCGGCGCTGTTGGATGCTCACATTGCGCAGTTCCACTTCCGTAAGGTGCGTGCTACTGATTCCCGCCCACAGGGTCGGGCTCGTGTAATAGAGTCCGGCTGCAAGATCCCAGCCCATATCCGTATTGCCGTTAGCCGGGATGGCGTTGTCGCCTGGTACTCCATCGGTGGCGATCCACTTATTGCCGAGGGTGTGGCTCATCATGCCTGCGGCCAAGCCGATTCCGAGCGTCCCTGGGCCCAGCCTGCGGTGAAAGGAATAACTCAGGCGCGCGTAGGTGCTCTTCTGCTGTCCAAGCTCATCCATGAAGACCGAAAGACCCACGCCTGAACTGATCCGGGCAATCTTTCCATGTGCATTGAGCAGAGCTGTCTTAGGTGCGCCATCAAATCCGGTCCATTGCTGGCGAAGCATCAGGGTGCCGCACAACTCTCCAGATGTGCCGGCCACGCCCGGATTGATGGAAAGCCGGTCGAACATGTACTGCGTGAACTTCGGGTCTTGCTGGGCGAATGTGGCGCCCGCGAATGCCGCGCAGCAGATTGCAGTGACTATCCCCCTCATGCTGTTTTCCGTTCGGTTTGGAGCCTGACACACGATGGGACAGGACCAGCCTGCCCCAGAACCGGCGCCAATATAGCAATTCCCCTTACCTGCAAATTCCTGTTAAGCCCAGCGCGGGATTAAGCGTTGGGTAAGCGCGATTGCTCGGGACGGCTCAAGCCAGCTTCTGGAACGTGCGCCACCAGCGGTCGGGCACCTCCTCCCGACAGGCTGCTTGGTAATCCGAGTAGGAACACGGCACCAGATGGTGCCGCTCGAAGCGCGCTTCCTGCTCCGCTTTGTAGGGTACGTCCATCCACCAGCGGTCGCTCACCGAACTCTTGAAGAACACCAATTCCTGCTCATGGCCGCGGATAGGTATCCGGAACCGCGTGAATCGCTTGCGGTCGAGCCAGGGCAGATCATTCGTACGGCTGCGGAAGCCATCGAGGAAGCACCACACCATTTGTGCGGCCAGCTGTGCAGTGATGCCTTCCGTATCGCGGTCTGGGTCCAGTTCATAGATGCCAACGGAGGTGACCTTCTCACTCACACCGGCATAGCGCATGAGTTGGCAGGCCTCATCGCCAGCGAAGCCATTGGGGCCGGGACGGGTACTGCCAGGGGCGTCGGCGCGGCGGATTGCGCTCATGTCCACGCTAAGGGTATCGGCATTGCGAAGCACCGGTTCAGCATCAGCGATGCCTTGACGGAGTTCGCCCAAACGATGGGTGTCGAACAGGAGCCGTTCCATCAATTCTATCCCCGGCTGATCCACGAAGTAGGTCTGGTAGCCCAGGTTGCTGTAGTTGAAGAGGTAATTAGGCTGTCGAAGCACGATGTGGCTGAGGTAGCTGGTGTCCGCCAGCGCCTGGCCGGGATCACCGAGATCGAAGCGGTTGTCGATGCAAGCGAGGTTCGCGGTGCGTTCAAGCCTTTCATAGGCGAGGTACTGGCTGAAGGTGTGCCCCTGCCCTCCTCCCAGAAGCACGGGAACAATGTTCATGCGCATGAGTTCAGCCAAGGTCTCGGCCACGGCGTGCTGTGTGTCGGCGGCAGTAGCCCCGGCTTGGATGTCGCCCAGATCAACCAGTTGAACCGGCGATGCAGGCTGATGCAGTTGATAGAGCTCGGTGCGGATGGCGTCCGGAGCTTTCACGCATGCTCTCGGTCGAGCATGGCCGGGGTCATCGAGAACCCCGAAGAGCGCAACCTGTTTCCCTTCCAACGAAGGGAAGTCCTTCCCGTGCGTGAAGAAGGACGTGCTGTCGCCCAAGGTGTTGGCGGCCCATTCCGGCCGGTTTCGCCCGAAGCGTTCAGAGGGTCGGAAGTAGATGCTGATGTCCATGTGGGCGTGTCCGGGCCGGGCCGGAGAGCGCTGGCGAAAATGACCTGTAGAGAGGCCACATGGTGAGAAGCTGCCGGCTCAACTTCGCACAGCGCGATGTGAGCAGCACTAGGATTTCTTCTTGGCCGCCGGCTTACTCACCTTTTTCACCGGCGCCTTGGCCGCGCTCTTGGCAGCGGGCTTCGCGGCCTTGCGTCCGCCTTTCTTCCCGCCCTTCTTGTCCGGCGCAGCGGCCAGCAGCGAGGTGGCCGCTTCAAGCGTGAGTTCCTCCGGCTTCTGGTCCTTGGGCACGTTGGCGTTCTTGTTTCCGTCGGTGATGTAAGGGCCATATCGGCCAGCCAGCACCTGGATTTCAGAACCCTCGAATTCCTTCAGCACATTCTGCCGCGCTCCTGCAAGCTTCGCCTCGATGAGCTCGATGCCGCGCTCCAGGGTCACTGCAGATGGCTCCTCACCCTTGGGGATGTTGGCGTAGGTCTTCCCGAACTTCACGAATGGCCCGAAACGGCCGCGGCCCTGAACGATCATCTCGCCCTTGTACACGCCCAGATCGCGCGTGGCGTTCGCGATCTTCTTGAGGTCGATGAGCTCAACGCCCCGAGCCAAGGTGATCTCGAGCGGGTCATCCTCCGGCGTGAGGCTGGCATAGGTGCTGCCTAATCGCACATAGGGGCCGAAGCGGCCGATTCCTACCGAACAGACCTCGCCATCGCGCTCGCCCAAGGTGCGGGGCAACTTGAAGAGGTTCATGGCCTCTTCGAAGGTGACCGATGCGATGCTCTGGTCCTTGCGCAGACTGGCGAAGCGGGGCTTGTCCTCATCTTCCGCGCTGCCGATCTGGATCATGGGACCGAAGCGGCCGATGCGGGCCACCACGTCCTTGCCGCTCACAGGGTCCTTGCCAAGGATGCGGGCACCTGTTGCTCGTTCCGCCGTGTCCTTCACCGTTCCGAGCGTGGCATGGAAGGGCTTGTAGAAGCGAGCGATCATCTCGCGCCAGTTCTCTTTTCCTTCCGCGATCACATCGAACTCCTCCTCCACCTTGGCGGTGAAGTTGAGATCGACGATGCTGGGGAAGTGCTCCACGAGGAAGTCGTTCACCACCATGCCGATGTCCGTGGGGAAGAGCTTCTGCTTCTCGGCGCCAGCATTCTCACTGGCGGTCTTCTCAGCGATTTCACCCTCGGCCAGCGTGAGGATGCGGTAGGCGCGCGGTGTTCCATCGCGGCTCTCCTTCACCACGTAGCCGCGCTTCTGCACGGTGCTGATGGTGGGCGCGTAGGTGCTCGGTCGGCCGATGCCGAGTTCTTCGAGCTTCTTCACCAGGCTTGCTTCGGTGTAGCGCGGTGCGGCGCGATCGAAGCGCTGCGTGGCGGTCATCTCGCGCAGCTGCAGCGCTTCGCCTTGGCGCATTTCGGGCAACAGGCCTTCCTGCTCCTCATCGCCCTCATCGTCACGGCCCTCCATGTACACCTTGAGGAAACCGTCGAAGAGGATCACTTCGCCCTGCGCGCGCAGCTGCTCATTGGGCCGCGTGCTGATGGTGATGTCCACCACGGTCTTCTCCAGTTCGGCGTCGGCCATCTGGCTGGCCAGCGTGCGCTTCCAGATCAGGTCGTACAGGCGCTCGGCATCGGTGTCGCTGCCGGCATTGCGCACGGCCATGTCGGTGGGGCGGATGGCCTCGTGAGCCTCTTGCGCGCCTTTGCTCTTGCTGGTGAAACGGCGGCTCTTGCTGTAGCGCTCGCCGTACTGCGTGCTGATCTGCGCGGCCGCTGCGCCGATGGCCTGCTCGCTCAGGTTCACCGAGTCGGTACGCATGTAGGTGATATGCCCCTGCTCGTAGAGCCCTTGGGCGATGCGCATGGTGCGGTCCACGCCGTAGCCGAGCTTGCGGCTGGCCTCCTGCTGCAAGGTGCTCGTGGTGAAGGGCGCAGCTGGCGTGCGCTTGCCGGGCTTCTTCTCGATCGCGTTCACCGTGTAGCCCGCGCCGATGCAGCCTTGCAGGAAGGCCATGGCCTCCGCCTCGGCGGCGAAGCGTGCGGGCAGCTCCGCCTTTACCGTGGCGCCTTTCTCCGTGATGAGCACCGCAGTGACCTTGAATGCGCTCTTGCTATCGAAGCTGAGGATCTCGCGCTCGCGCTCCACGATCAGGCGCACGGCCACGCTTTGCACGCGGCCAGCACTCAGGCTGGGCTTCACTTTGCGCCAGAGCACTGGGCTCAGCTCGTAACCCACCAGGCGATCCAGCACACGGCGGGCCTGTTGCGCGTCCACCAGATGGATGTCAATGGTGCGCGGATGCTCCATCGCCTTGGTCACGGCCTGCTTGGTGATCTCGTTGAAGGTGATGCGCTTCACCTTGTCGTCGCCGAGCTTGAGCGCTTCTTTCAAGTGCCAGCTGATGGCCTCCCCTTCGCGGTCTTCGTCAGTCGCGAGCCACACCATGGCGGCTTTGTCGCTGGCTTTCTTCAGTTCCGCCAGGCGTCCTTTCTTGTCGTCCGGGATGATGTAGGTGGGCTCGAATCCGTTCTCTACATCTACGCTCAGGTCGCGCTCCGGCAGGTCGCGGACGTGGCCGTAGCTGCTGAGCACGGTGAAGCCAGCACCGAGGTATTTCTCAATGGTCTTCGCCTTGGCTGGCGACTCCACGATCACCAGGTCGCCGCTTCCTTCCTTCTTCTTGGCCATGCCTGAACCGATTAAGGGCGGCAAATAAAAGGTCGTCTTCCTCTGTTTTGGATCGCGCGGGGCGAATCGGCCTTGCTCTTCCCCTTTAGGGGAAGGAAAATTTAGCGGGCCCGGCGATCCAACCCCATGGTTCAATCGTTGGTTGCAACGAGCACCTTTGTCATGCACCTATTCATACTGCGACCACCGGTCATGCACCGCACGCCCCTCATCCTTTCCGCAGCACTGCTGCTCGCCGCCTGCGGCAACAGCAACGGACAAGCCCCGAAGAAACTCGCTATGAGCACCAACGAAATGAGCCAGTACGACCACAGCGGCAACCCGCATTACTCCCACATCGACACCGCCACGCTGAACGTTCCGCTGAGCGAATGGAAGAAGCTGCTGCCCGCCGATCTCTATTACATCGCCTTCGAGAAAGGAACCGAACGCGCCTTCACAGGCAAGTACTGGGACTTCGAGGGCATCGGCACCTACGCCTGCGCGGTGTGCGGCAACGTCCTCTTCCAAGCGGACGCGAAATTCAGCAGCAGCTGCGGTTGGCCAAGCTTCTTCCAAGCAGCACGCAAGGATGCCATTCACTACCACGAGGACCGCACGTACGGTATGGTGCGCACCGAGACCACCTGCGGCCGCTGCAATGCGCACCTCGGCCACATCTTCGATGACGGACCCAAACCCACGGGGCAGCGCTACTGCATCAACAGCGTGAGCCTGGAGTTCATCGGGAAGGAGTAAGCGAAGGCGGGTCAACCAGTTGGCTTTGGTGAGCCTTGGCGGAGAATCTGCCAGATGGATCGGCCGGAATACCGACGCCCTAGGGAAAGTCGGACCCCGAACTCTGAAGTCCTTAGGGTTGGTGCTTGACCCTTGGTCATTGACGCAAAGCCGTAACTGTAAGAAGGGTCCACTGATCCAACCCAACGGTCGGCAATGACGAACTCGAATCCGAAACCGACTTGCAAACGTGCATCCGGCTTGAAAAACCTGCTGGCTGACGACCTGACCTCATCGGTTATATAGCCCTGAGACCCCATGCTCCATGACTTGCTAGTGCCACGGGTAACACCCCCAACGGCCAGGCCCAATTGAAGGCCCAACCGAAGGAAGGAATAACCTTCAGGATCCAGAACGAACTCTGGTCCAGCAGTGAGATGCACCATGCTCAGATCCACTTCGAGATTGAAGTTGGTCCCACCCCCAAGCCCGCCGTAGAAATACTCCGCCTGAAACGACCGCTTGGTGTATTGGATCTCAGCGCCAAAGCCGGTGCGCTCCTTAGGCCGTTCCCTGTACCACACGCTAGCGGAGAATGGGGCACCATGCTTGATCGCCGTGAAGCCGCGGGAGTCGCTCCCGTCGCGGAATCCGTAGAGAAACGTCCCGCCGGAGACTCCAATCTGAAACTGCGCTGAGGCGCTAAGCGGCAACACGAGAAGGAAAAGGAACCAGACTCGATGCAAGGACGCTGGTTGACTGGTGGTCGAACCGCTTCGAGTTGTTGTGTGGACTTGATCAGACATGATCCGACTTGAGAAATCGGCCGAAGCCTCGCCAACACTATGAACTCAGACAATTGGCCGTCATCAGAAACGCCAACGACCCTCAATTGGTCAAAGATGATACAAGGCGAGAAACCGTTTAGCGGGACGGCCAATATCCTTCGGAAGGGCGAATCTCGGTTTCCATCAAGCGCTATCGAACTCAGATTTCATGACCCGTGAAACTATATGCAGCTGAAGAACCTGGTCGAAGTCAGATAACGGGCCGGGCTCTGATTTTGCATCGACGTGAGCTTGGAATTCATCGGGATGAAGTGAGCGAAGGCGGTTGGCCCGTTGAACCTTCAACCGGCTCCGCGGTCTTCGAATCGGCTCCGGTCGATAGCGGTGCGGCGCTCTTCATTCAATCCTAGCTTCACCCCCAGCATGCGCTTCGGACTCACTGCAATCACCCTCATCGCGAGCGTTCAGCTCTTGGCACAGAAGCCGGTCGTCGTTACGCCGCCAGCCTCAGCAAAGGCGCATCTCACGCAGATCTACCCCAAGGCCTCGGTGAAGGAGTGGAAACAAGGCACCAAGCTCTTCCGCGCGGAATTCACGCTGAAGGGCGAGAAGCACACGGCCGTGTACACCACCGAAGGCGCTTGGGTGCGCACCGAGCACGACATCAAGAAGGAAGACCTGCCCAAGGTGGTGCATCGCGCGCTGATCGCCGGCAAATACAGCACTTGGAAGATCGACGATGCCGAGGAGCACGCCACGCCGGAGCATGCGAGTCTTTTCAAGGTGAAGGTGGAGACCGAGAAGGAGAAGGCCGAGCTCTTCTTCCTGCCCGACGGGAAATTGCTGAAGGAGGAGGTGAAGGCGCGGAAGGTGAAGGATGCGAAGGGCAGCTAGGCGCACTGCCACCCTGTCAGCCAACCCTTAGCCCCGCTACCTTTGGCGCCCTTTCCGGAAGGCGTGAACAAGCGGGTCTACATCGAAAGCTACGGCTGCCAGATGAACGTGAGCGACAGCGAGGTCGTGGCGAGCATCCTGGCCAAGGACGGCTACACTCCGGTGAAGTCCGCTGAGGAAGCCGATCTGGTGCTGCTGAACACGTGCAGCATCCGCGAGAAGGCCGAGTACACCGTGCTGCAGCGCATCAACGAGATGAACAACCTGAAGGCCCGCAACAAGGGCCTGAAGGTGGGCGTGCTGGGCTGCATGGCCGAGCGCATGCGGGAAGACCTGCTGGAAAAGAAGAAAGTGGTGGACCTGGTGGTGGGTCCTGATGCCTACCGCACCCTCCCCGAGCTGCTGGAGAAGGTGGGCACCGGCCAGAAAGCCGTGAATGTGCTGCTCAGCCGCGAGGAGACCTACGCGGAGATCGAGCCGGTCCGACTGGACACGAACGGTGTCACGGCCTTCGTCACCATCATGCGCGGCTGCGACAACATGTGCGCCTTCTGCGTAGTGCCCTTCACGCGGGGACGGGAGCGCAGCCGCGACCCGCAGACCATCGTGCGCGAATGCGAGCAACTGGTTCGCGATGGGTACAAGGAGGTGACACTGCTGGGGCAGAACGTGGATAGCTACAAGTTCAGATCAGACGATCAGATGATCAGACGATCAGATGATCAAAACTCCGCGCTGACCCCTAGCTCCGGAACCGTCGACCTGTCATCGTGGCCCGGAGCCGGGACGGGTCGACTTACCAGCAATGGCCCAGCCACAGTTGATTTCGCCGATCTGCTGGAAATGGTGGCGCTGGCCTGCCCTACCCTGCGGATTCGCTACAGCACCAGCCATCCCAAGGACATGACCGACAAAGTGCTGGCGGTGATGGCGCGTTACGACAACATCTGCAAATACATT
The DNA here is from genome assembly GCA_016712535.1 of Flavobacteriales bacterium. Taxonomy (NCBI): domain Bacteria; kingdom Pseudomonadati; phylum Bacteroidota; class Flavobacteriia; order Flavobacteriales; species Flavobacteriales bacterium. Next base: position 625,666 of record JADJQW010000004.1, on the reverse strand, counting down.
CACCTGCCCGTGCAGAGCGGCAGCAGTGAGGTGCTGAAGCGCATGAACCGCGGTTACGACCGAGCGTGGTATTTGCAGCGCATCGCGAGCATCCGGAGGCACATGCCGGACTGCGCGATCAGCACGGACATCATTGCGGGCTATTGCGGCGAGACCGAAGAGGACCACCAACAGACACTGAGCCTCATCAACGAAACAGGTTACGACATGGCCTTCATGTTCAAGTACAGCGAGCGACCAAAGACCTTGGCCGCGCGGAAGTACCCCGATGATGTGCCCGATGAAGTGAAGGGCCGACGTTTACAGGAGATCATCGACCTGCAGAAGGAGAAGAGCGCTGCGCGATTGCGCGGATATGTCGGCGAGGTGCACGAGGTGCTCATCGAAGGCGTTAGCAAGCGAAGCGCTGAGCACCTCTATGGTCGCAACACGCAGAACAGCATTGTCATCGTGTCACATCGGCACGGCGGCACGGAATTGAAGCCCGGCGATCTCGTGCAAGCACGGATCACCGGTTCCACCGCAGGCAGCCTGCAAGGCGAAGTCGTTGACATATTGAACCTTCAACCTGTGCTCACATGAACGTGCAGGCCGTGAAACAGCGCTTCGAGATCATCGGCGCATCGCCCTTGTTGGACCGTGCCATTGAGATCGCTGTGCAGGTGGCGCCCACCGACCTCAGTGTACTTGTGCAAGGCGAGAGCGGCACCGGCAAGGAGGTGATGAGCAAGATCATCCACGCCCACAGCGCGCGCAAGCACGGCCCTTATCACGCGGTGAACTGCGGTGCCATTCCCGAAGGCACCATCGACAGCGAGCTCTTCGGGCATGAGAAGGGCAGCTTCACCGGTGCGCATGAGGCGCGAAAGGGCTACTTCGAGACCGCCAACAACGGCACGCTCTTCCTCGACGAGGTGGGCGAACTGCCTTTGAGCACGCAGGTGCGCTTGCTCCGCGTACTGGAGGCCGGCGAGTTCATCCGAGTAGGCAGCAGCAAACCGCAGAAGACCAATGTGCGCGTGGTGGCCGCAACCAACGTGAACATGCTGCAGGCCGTGGCGCGCGGCATCTTCCGTGAGGACCTCTTCTACCGCCTCAACACGGTGCCCATCCACATGCCTGCGCTGCGCGACAGGAAAGAGGACATCCATCTGCTCTTCCGCTGGTTCGCGCAGCAGGCCGCCTCGAAGTACAAGGCCCCGCCGATCGCCCTGCGCGAGGATGCCCAGCAATTGCTCGTCCAATACCGCTGGCCCGGCAACGTGCGGCAGCTCCGCAACATCGTGGAACAGATCAGCGTGATCGAGCGCGCCCGCGAGATCGACTCAGCCACACTGCGCAGCTACTTGCCGGATGAGAGTACGGCGCTGGTGCCCCTGAGTGGATCCGCGAACGGCGGCCATGGCGACAGCGTGAGCGAGCGCGAATTGATCTTCAAGTTCCTCTTCGATATGAAGAGCGACCTGAATGCGCTGAAGGAAAAAGTGAACGTGCTGGCTGGAGGACAGCCATTGCCGGCCATGATGACCGGCATGCAGCGCGAGGAGATCCTGCTGCCGCATGCACCGCAGCCTGCCTACGGCACCGTGAGCATCGTTCCCGCTTCACGAGCGTCCGAAGAGGATATCGAGCATTCCGAGGTTGAAGAGACCCTCAGCCTCACCGAGAAGGAAAAGGAACTGATCGTTAAAGCCCTGGCCAAGCATCGCAATCGGCGCAAAGCGGCAGCGAATGAACTCGGCATCAGCGAACGCACGCTGTATCGCAAGATCAAGGAGTACGGCATATGAGGTTGCAGGTAGAATGGTTGGGGGGTGCCGCTTCGCAAGGCCTGAGAACCACAGGTTGCAGGTTGAAGGTTGCCAGTTGTCGAAGGTGGCTTCTGCTTCCTGCCCTTGCCTCTTGCCTCCTGCCCTCCTGCAGCGTGAATTATTCCTTTTCCGGAGGAGACGCCGGCAATGCCCGCACCGTGAGCGTGGATCTCTTCGAGACTCGCGCACCCCTGGCCACGCCCTCGGCTGCCCAAGGCATCACGGAGACCGTGCGCGACCTGCTGCTCGCGCAGACGCGCTTGAAACTCGCACAGCGCGAAGGCGACGTTCAGTACAGCGGCAGCATCACCGGTTACGATGTGCAGCCGGTCAGCATCCAAGCCAGCGAGACCGCTGCGCTGAACCGGCTCACGGTCACGGCATCGATCACTTTCGTGAACACCTTAGAGCCGAAGAAGAACACGGAGTTCACCGTGAGCCGATTCGCCGACTACAGCAGCAGCCAGGACCTCACGGTTGTAGAGAGCCAATTGGTCATCGAAATAGGCAGGCAGCTGGCGCAGGATATCTTCGATCGCACTTTGGGGAACTGGTGATGGAACGTGAGCGCCTGACACGACTGCTGGAAGAGCCCGGCCGCATGGTCCACGAGGACCTGAACGACCTGAAGGCCATGGCGCAGCAATACCCCTGGTTCAGCGGCGCGCGGCTGCTGCATGCCGCTGGCGAGCAGCTCAGCGGGCAGGTACTGGCCGATGAGACCCTCCGCACCGCCGCAGCGCATTTGCCTTCGCGAGAGGCGCTCTTCGACCTGGCCAATCGTGTGGCGGAACCTGCGCCATTGCGGGTGGTGAGAACCGTGCCTGAAGCGACCGAAGCACCGTTCGTCTTGGTTGCCGCGCCCATAGCGGAGCCGGAATTGCCCAAGGAAGCCACCGCCGAGAACCTTGCGGGAGCATTGTCGGCCGCAGCCGCTGCAGAGACTACAGCATTGGCTCCGGAGCAGGCCTTCGCTGAAGTCGATTCCACCGGAATTGATCTGAATGGAGCCGCAGCCCAAACCACCAGCCTGGAAGTTCTTACGACCCACCCAGCCGAACCCGCCATTTCCCAACCGGAGGCCGAGGAACATCCTGCAGAGAACGATCTGGAGGGAGAATACGTGAAGGCTGCCATGGCCCGTGCATACGAACTCACGTGGAAGGAACCCATCGCTGTACCTGCTCCAGTGCTTTCGCCGGCCTTGCCCGAAGCCGAATCGGCCGTGGGATCCTTGGCGCCGAACGCCCGACATCGATTCAGCGCTTGGCTCGATGCGGCTGACCTGCGTGCGGTGCAAGTGAACCGGGCCGGGTCTGCGGGCACGGGCATCCCTAGCTCAATAGCCGATGAGGCTTCTCGCCAAATCGTGACGCCGGGAACCCCGATCACAGCGACCGGCAACCCACTCCCTGAAGCATCGCTACCTGCGGAGAATAGCGTGCAACCGCTGGATTCCAAGGCACTGATTGACCGCTTCATCCGCCAGCAACCGCCGGAGATTCCTGCAAAACCAGCGTTCTTCACCCCGCAACAGGCGGGAAAGAAGAGTCTCGAGGACAGCGCAGGGCTGGTAACCGAGACCTTGGCCCGCATCTATGAGCAGCAAGGCAACTACGCCAAGGCCATGGAGGCCTACCGCCGCTTGGCGTTGAAGTACCCTGAGAAAAGCGCTTACTTCGCGGCCCTTTCCAAAGCCGCAGAGGCCCAACAGACCCCTTGACCATGTACACCGCTGTCACTGTCATCATCCTCATCATCTGCGGCCTCTTGGCCTTGGTGGTGCTCGCCCAGAACCCGAAAGGCGGCGGCCTCGCAGCCGGATTCACTGGTGCCCAGCAGATCGGCGGGGTCCAGCGCACCGCCGACTTCCTTGAGAAAGCGACTTGGAGCCTGAGCGGCGCCCTCATGGTCCTCTGCTTGATTTCAGCCGGGATCCAAACGAACGCAAAGGCAGGCAGCAAGCTCGATGACCCGATTGAGCAGCAAGCCGGTGAAGCAGCTGGTGAGGAAGTCCAGGGCGAAGAGGCGGCTGAGGGCGAGGGCGATGATGCGGAATCCGGACTTTGACAGCCTGACAGCAGCGCCTGAAGCCTGTCAGGCATCTCCGTAAAGTTGGCAGGATAAGCACCCCGCGCCCCGCACGGCACATACGTTGTCCGGCGGGGCGCGGTCTTGAAAAGACCCCCTAAACCCAATCAACCCAACACACATGTCGAAAGTGAAACCGTTGGCGGACCGCGTGCTCGTCGAAGCCGCTCCCGCTGAAGAGACCACCAAGGGTGGCATCATCATCCCCGACAGGGCCAAGGAAAAGCCACAGCGCGGCAAGATCATCGCCGTTGGTGCAGGCCGCATCGCCGACGACGGCAAAGTGACTCCCCTGAGCGTGAAGGCCGGTGACGAGATCCTGTACGGCAAGTACAGCGGCACCGAGCTCAGCCTCGAAGGCAAGGACTACCTGATCATGCGCGAAAGCGACATCTACGCCATCCTCAACTAAGAACCGTACGGGCGGGAAATCATCCGCCCCAACAATCCCCCACAGAAAATGGCAGCCAAGAACATCCAATTCGAAATCGACGCCCGCGACCGCTTGAAGCGGGGCGTTGACCACCTCGCGAATGCCGTGAAGGTGACCCTCGGCCCCAAAGGCCGCAACGTGATCATCGACAAGAAATTCGGTGCGCCCCAAGTGACCAAGGACGGCGTTACCGTGGCCAAGGAGATCGAGCTGAAGGACGCCGTGGAGAACATGGGCGCCCAGATGCTGAAGGAAGTGGCCAGCAAGACAGCCGATCAAGCTGGCGATGGCACCACCACTGCCACCGTGCTGGCCCAGGCCATCGTTACCGCAGGCCTGAAGAACGTGGCCGCCGGTGCGAATCCGATGGACCTGAAGCGCGGCATCGACAAGGCCGTGATCGCTGTGGTCAGCGAGCTCAAGAAGATGAGCAAGACCGTGGGCGACGACAACGACAAGATCAAGCAGGTGGCCACCATCAGCGCCAATAGTGATGAGACCATCGGCAGCCTGATCGCCGAGGCCATGGCCAAGGTGAAGAAGGAGGGCGTGATAACCGTGGAAGAAGCCAAAGGCACCGACACCACGGTGGAGGTGGTGGAAGGCATGCAGTTCGATCGCGGCTACCTCAGCCCCTACTTCGTGACCAACGCGGAGAAGATGGAGGTGGACCTGGAGAACGCCTACATCCTGATCTACGACAAGAAGATCAGCAGCATGAAAGAGCTGCTGCCCATCCTGGAAAAGAGCGCGCAGACCGGCAAGCCCCTGCTGATCATCAGCGAGGACGTGGACGGCGAGGCATTGGCCACTCTGGTGGTGAACAAGATCCGCGGCGCCCTGAAAGTGGCCGCAGTGAAAGCCCCGGGCTTCGGCGATCGCCGCAAGGCCATGCTCGAGGACATCGCCATCCTCACCGGTGGCACCGTGATCAGCGAGGAGCGCGGCTTCAAGCTGGAGAACGCCGACCTCAGCATGCTTGGCAAGGCCGAGAAGATCAGCATCGACAAGGACAACACGACCATCGTGAACGGTGCCGGCAAGAAGGCCGACATCACCGGCCGTGTGAACCAGATCAAGGCGCAGATCGAGACCACCACGAGCGACTACGACAAGGAGAAGCTGCAGGAGCGCTTGGCGAAACTCGCCGGCGGTGTTGCCGTGCTCTACATCGGTGCCGCCACCGAAGTGGAGATGAAAGAGAAGAAGGACCGCGTGGACGATGCGCTGCACGCCACCCGCGCTGCGGTGGAGGAAGGCATCGTGCCCGGCGGTGGCGTAGCCTACATCCGCGCGCAGAAGGCGTTGGAGAAGCTCGAGGGCAGCAATGCCGATGAGACCACGGGCGTGGCCATCGTGCGCCGCGCCATCGAGGAGCCGCTGCGTCAGATCGTGGCGAACGCAGGCTTGGAAGGCAGCATCATCGTTCAGAAAGTGCGCGACGGAAAGGCCGACTACGGCTTCAACGCCCGCACCGAGGAGTACGAGAACCTCTTCGCCACTGGCGTGATCGACCCCACCAAGGTGACCCGCGTGGCCCTGGAGAACGCAGCCAGCATCGCGGCGATGCTGCTCACCACCGAGTGCGTGATCAGCGAGGAGAAGGAAGAGAAGGCACCGGCACACAGTCATGGTGGAATGGGTGGCGGAATGGACATGATGTAAGTCGCGTCCAACGCATCTCTTCAATGCGCGAACCCCGGCCGAAAGGCTGGGGTTCGTTGCGTTGCTCCCCGTCACGCACCCCAGCCGTTACTAACACCTGTCGAAAACTCCCCCGTCCCCGCGCACAGGCCCCGGCTACTTTCACGCGCTAGAAAGAGGTCCGTTCCAATGCTGGACGGACCTTTTCGCAAGCACCGATGCCGATACAGCCGAAACGCTTCTTCGACTTCTGCGCCAGCCACGTGCCCTTGCTGCATGCCATCGCCACGCGGCCAGGCGACGTGAGCGAGGCGCAAGTGCGGCAGCTCATCCGCACGCACAGTGACACTGCCACCGAGCAGCCCGAGACCACTTGGGAGCGCCTGCTGGAACTGCAGATCCTGGTGCCGCTGGAAGAGGGCAGCAGCCACTACGTGCTGGCGCAGCCCCTGCTGCAGCTGATGAATTACCTGCACGACGACGCGCTTCCCACCAGCCCGGAGATCATCCAGGGATACACCGCGGCGCTCGAAAGCGCCCGCAAGCGCATCGTGAGCGGCACTCAGGCATTCGATGCCCTGAGCGTTGGCTTGGCCGCCACCGAGGTGGACCACACCCTGCGCCGCATGCAGGAGGACCTGGATGCCACGCACCGCGCCGTGATGGCCGAAGTGGCGCGCTACAAGGCCGATCGGAGCAGCGTCAGCGTGCGCGAGCGCTACCTGCGCATCGTGCGCCTCATGGACCAGTACGTGAAGCCGCTGGTCGATATCGTGCGCGTGGATGGGCAACTGGTGGAGACCCTGAACGAGCTGGATGTGGCGCTGCATGCTGCGCGCGAGGGCGGGATCTTCGCGGAGCTGGCGCCGTTGCTTCGCAATGAGCGGCAGATCCGTGCGCTTCGCCGCCGGGCGATCCACACACTGAACGAGAGCCGCAAGGAATTGCAGCCGCTCTACGAAGTGCTGCGCCGCAGCAGCGCCATCGCGCACGGCGCCACCTTGGCGCTGAGCCGCTTGCGCCATATGAAGCTCGACGATTGGGTGGCCCACTATGTGCCGCAGGCCGGCCGTGCGCCCATCGAGAGCCCGCCCACCGATGCCGTGATCAAGCGCACGGTGCACCATGTGGCGGCGCACCCGCCGCAGCCGCAGCCTGCATTGCGCATGGATGAGAACGGGGATACACCAGCGGATTACGTGCGCCTGCTTTGGCTCAATGCGCTGCCCGAGGCGCTCAGCGCGAACCTGCCCGTGAAGGACCTCACCGATTGGATGGTGAAGAGCTTCCCCGAAAAGGGAACGTCGGACGCTCTGCTCGCGCTCAACAAGATCCTGTTCGACCCCACGCTCGAGATCACCTTCAAGCACGGTGCTTCGAAATCATACCGCACCCGCGACGGCGCACTGGAGACCACCACCATCAGCATCCGCAAGCCATGAACGAGCTGCTCTACGTCAAGGACATCTTCGATAAGCTGCGCCAAGGCGCCTACATCACGCACGAGCAAGGCAACCTGCACGCCCCCCTCACCGAGCGCTTCGATGCCTACGCCGAGTATTTCAAGCCGCTCGGCCTCGACCTGGTGCGCCACCCGCGCGACTTCTTCTACTTCCGCACCGAGACCGCCGAATCAACCCCGGCTCCGGCATCGCTTCCGCCCATCGCCGTGTTCTGCTTCATCCTGATCGAGGCCACTGCGAACGACGGCAGGCCCGTTGAGGAATACCTGCTCACCGAGCGCTTCAGCGTAGCCGGACTGCCGCACCTCACCAGCGACCGCTTCAAGACCCATATGAAAGCCGTTGGCATCGATGATGAAGCCAGCATGCGCAAGCTGATCAAGAGCATGGCGCGCATGGGCTGGGCCGAGTACTTCCCCGACGACACCTTCCGCTTCCTCCGCCCCTTCCACCGCGTTTTCGATAAGTGCCATGAGATCAGCCAAGTGGCCGAGCACGAGCACCGCAGCGCCCTGAAGGATGGCGAGGACATCAACCCCGAGTTGAATTGATCGCAGCCTCGAAGGCGCAGAGACGCCGAACGGAATCCCGATCGAACAACAGACACCACTAGCATCCCCGGCGCCTCTGCGCCTCTGCGGCTAACCCAGAGACCATGCAAATAGGACCTACGAAACTCATCGCCATCCGCTCCGGCAGCTACGACTACGCCGAGATCGAGTTAGGCGCATCCCTGCAATTGGTCGGACCCAACAACGCAGGCAAGACCACGTTGATCAATACGCTCCAGTTCCTCTACCTGGATCATCGCAACCAGATGGTGTTCGGTGACCACGATATGGAGGCCACGCGCGAGTACTACTTCCCCGACCACTACAGTTACCTGCTCTTCGAGTGCCAGGGACCCACGGGCACCTACGTGCTCGGCTGGCGCGGCGTGAGCAAGGCCAGCGCTGGTGACCCCGTGCGCTTCACGTACAACGGCGGTTACGATGTGGCGGACTACCTCAGCGAGAACGGTCGCGTGGCTGAGCCGAAGCACGTGCTCTCGCGCCTCGCGGGAAAGCAGTACCGTGAACTCAAGGAGCCGCAGCTGCACCGCGAAGCCATCCTGGTGGCCACCAAAGGCGAGAGCAACGGATTGGGCGTTGTGCAGCTCACCGAGAACGAGCGCTACAGCCATTTCAAGGAGGTGCTGAAGAACCTGCTCAGCCTGCGCAGCATCGATCAGCACGAGATGAAGCGCAGCCTGCTGATGCTCGCCAGCATCCCGCCCAGCAAGCCCGCCCTCGAATCGAACCGACTGATGACCGAGGAGTTCGAGCGCATCCGCGACCGCCGCCTCAAGTTGAACACGCTGAAGGTGGAGCAAGAGCGCCTGCGCCTGTACATCGATCGCAGCGCCGTGCGCTCGGACCTCGAAGGCCGGCTGGCCACCGTGCATGCCGAGCTGCTGGAGAAGCGGCGCAAGGCCCACGACCACAACCTGCATGTGAAAGAGGCCATCGTGGCCAAGACCGAACTGCTTGAGCGCGAAAAGGAAGGCATGGTGGCCGCGCTGCAGAACCTCGACGACCGCATCGCCGAGCTCGCCGGCATGAAAGGCCGCGCCGATGGCGACCTCGCGCGCATCGCGCAACTGGGCAAGGGCCTCGAGGATTTTTCCGAGGCCTTGGAGCGGGAGGCCCTGGCCAACGCAAAGGAGAAGCTCGCCGCCTTGGATCGCAGCTTCGGCAACGCACAGAGCGCCGACCGCGCCCGCACCGAGCGCGCTTTAGCGGAAGCGAATTACCGCGTGGCCAGCACCGAGAAGGCCATCGCCGGATTCGATCATGCCCTGATCACCACGCTGCGCGGGTCGCTCGACGATAAAGCCCTGCAGGACCTCTCGCGCCTGTTCAACGCGGAACTGCTGAAGCTCCCCGTAGAGAAAGGCGGCGTCGAACTGAAGAAGCGCAAGCAGGTCGATGCGCTGCTGAAGGAGCTCGCCAAGAACATCACCGAAGGACGATACAGCGACGAGCTCATGAGCCTGCCGCTGCCCGACAACAGCAGCGTTTGGAAGGAACTCGTGGATGTGAAGGCCCTGAAGAAGGCCCTCGCCGACCAGAAGCATGAACTGCAGCGCCTGCAGGACCTGATGGCTGCGATTGAGAATCGAGAGCACCTGGTAACGCAACGCAATGCCGCACAAGCCGAATGCGACCGGATCGCGGATGGCCTTTCGCGCTGGGACCGGTTGCAGACCGAGCGGCAGGATGAGCCGAAGCTGAAGAAGCGCCTCGGCGAGCTGAACAAGGAGAAAGGCGGTGCCGAAGCCCAACGCGTGGAGGCGCGCCAGAAGATCGACGAGCTGAGCGTGAAGCTCTACGAGCAGCGCAATGCCCTGAACAAGGAAGATGAGCGCTTCAACCGTTTGCTCCGCCTCATGGAGCAATGCGCGCTACCGCCCGATCCGGCCGCAAAGCCCAACGAGCCCATGAGCGTGCCCAACGATGCCGAGGACGCCATCGCCCTCTACCTGAAGCTCACCGGAGAGCACAAGGACCTGAGCCGCGAGATGGATGGACTGCGCAGCAAGATCGAGAACGTGCTGAAGGGCGACATCATCGGCGCTACCGAGGCCGATACCGTGCGCTTGATGAAGGAGCAGCTCGACGGCCTGCCCGCCTTCGAGGAGGCGCTCCGGAAGGATTGGGACAACTACCTGCACCTGCTGCGCGCCAGCTTCGCCAACGTGCTGAACGGCCTGCATGACATCAAACAGGCCGCCGAGCAATTGAACCGGCGCTTCGGCAGCGTGAGCGTGAGCAACCTCGAGAGCCTCCGCATGGAGGTGCTGGAGCAGAGCGATCTGGTGGAGCCGCTGAAGGAACTCGCAGAGACCGACCACACCGGCCTGTTCGACGACAGCAAGAAGCTCGATGCCGCCTACCAGAGCTTCCGAAACCGCCTCAGCGAGCGCATCACGCTCAACTACGGCGACCTCTTCACCCTGCGCTTCAGCGTGGCCATCAAGGGCGGCCGCGTGCACCACTACGACAACCTGCAGGTGGAATCGCATGGCACGGCCATCACCATCAAGGTGCTCTTCAACCTGCTCGTGCTGCGCAGCATGCTCAAGGAAGACCCCAAGGAGCGCACCCCGCTCTCACGCGTGCCCTTCTTCCTCGACGAAGTGCATTCACTCGATGCCGTGAACCGGAAGGCCGTGCTCACCATGGCGCGCGACCTCGGCTTCATGGCCATTACCGCCGCCCCGGAGCCCGTGAGCGAAGTGGATGCGCTCTATTTCCTCCGCCCGCAGAACGGTCGCTTGGTGGTACGCAACGAATTGCGCGTGGGCGTGAAATTCGACAAGCTGGAGGTGTTGGAATAGGCCGTAGGCCACGATTCCGCTCCCGCCGAACAAGCCCGCACCTCGGCTTCTCGCGGGGGCATTCACGTGCCTTCTCTTGGCCAGGCCACCGTTGTCCAGAGCCTGCCCCGGCCCTGAGCCGGGGTTCAGCCGATTGGTGCAGGGGGGATTGAGCTCCGCCATTTCATGGGCTTGGCCATCCCAATAGGCGAGCAGGGAGGTCTAATCTTCATGGGTTATTAACAGGCCCTCGCCGTGCATTGTTGGCATTTCGTCGACAGAATAACTTGACACGGCGTTTAGTCCTGCCTTAGGTTCGCCCCACTCAATCAGCGATTTTTCCCGCCGAACGGGCGTGGATCATCGTCCAAGCGAGACTGCAAGCTCACTTGGGACCAGCCTGACCGGAAGACGGACTTGGACCTAAACCAAGCCTTACTCCCATGGCGCATTTCAACTTCCTGAAGCCGGCTTCCAAGAACTCGGCAATCGCACCCAAGGCGCTTCTGGCGGCAACAATCTGGCTCGGCTCGCTCAGCGCGAACGCCCAGGTTGCAACCGGCTACAACTTCTCGCAATCCGCAGGCACCTTCACGCTCAACACCAGCAGCGGGACGGTTCTCTGGAGCAATGCGCTCTTCAGCACGTTCGATGACAATGTATCCGGGGCCATCACGATGCCGGCGTTCAGCTATAACGGCACAACATACACGCAGTGCTTTGTCTCGGCCAACGGCTATATCACCTTCGGCAGTGCGCCAACAGGAACCAACTACACCCCTATCAGCAGCACGGCCGCCTACGCTGGGGCCATCGCGGGATTCGGCCAGGACATCCGCAGCGCCCCCGGAGCAATCACAGCGAATTCCGATGTGCGCTACTTCACGCAAGGCTCCGAATTCGTGGTTCAATGGCGCAATGTGCGGCGCTACCTGGGAGGCGCCAACTCGGCTGAGCGCTTCAGCTTCCAGATCCGACTGAACAATGCCAACGGCGCTATCGTGGTGCGCTACTCGGCCATCACGAGCCAGGACGCTGGCACCTCGCAGCAGCCCCAAATCGGACTTCGAGGCCCGAACAACACGTTCGCCACCAACGTGAACAACCGGTTGGTTGGGACCGGGGCTGAGAACTGGAATACGAGCCTTGCGGGCACGGCGAATACGAGCACATGCCGATTCACCAGCGCGGCCCCTGCCAAAGGGTTCACCAACGGCCAGACCTACACCTGGGCCATTTCCTGCACAGCACCTGCGGCCACGGCCAGCGTAGTGGCGAACTGCGGCACTAACGCATACACCATCTCCGTGAACGTGACCAGCGCAGGTGACGCACCGAATGTGACCATCCAGTCGCCGACAGGCACCAACGTGCATGCGAATGTGGGCACAGGCACTTACAGCATCGGCCCCATCCCATTCGGCACGGCCCGCACGGTGACCGTGGTCCACAACGGCAATGCCGCCTGCAGCTTGAACCTTGGAAGCTTCAACTACACCAACGCAGCAGGCGTCTGCCATGGCGCGTCTGTTTATCCCATTGCGGACAATGGCTGCGGGGTGAACAATTACACGAGCGTGCCGCTCTGCGTGAGCAGCACAGGTACCGCGCTCGGTACCGATCTGTTCGTGCGGAGCGTTGATCTCATCGCCAGCCACACCTGGGGCAGCGACCTGCGGTTCTACCTGCGCGCTCCAGACAATACCGAAGTGGCCCTGATCAATGCGGCGCATGGCGGTAGTGGCACCCAATTCGGCAATGCAGCGGCCTGTCCCGGCGGCCTTTTCACCTTTCAGCAAGGCGGCGCAGCACTCAGCGGCGTTGTCGGCGCAAGCACCAATGTGGGCACTTGGCAGCCCAGCCAGTCATTGAACCTCTTCCACAATGGCAGCAACCCGAATGGCGCATGGACGCTGCGCGCCTGCGATGCAGTGGGCGCCGATGCGGGGGCGGTGCGCTTCGCCCGGGTGAATCTCTGCACGCCACCCGTTGCGTCCTTCACGTCGGTTGACGACTGCGGCGCGAACCAATTCAGCGTGCAGGTGAACGTGACCAGCTACGGTACCGGCACCACCGCCAATCTTGCATACACCGTGGATGGATCCCCCTTCACGCTGAATAGCCTACCGCTGGGCATCACCACCATCGGGCCATTCGCCAGCACGGCCGAGGTGAGCTGCACCCTCACGCACAACCTCAACGATTGCGGCAGCGTGCAGGCCACGCTCTACTCGAACTGCCCCATCACCATCACCTGCGGGAACACGACGACCCTTTCGCATTGCTACAGCAACAACGACTCGCGCGTGTTCATCTTCATCGCCAGCGATCCGCTGCAGACCTTGTCTCTGACCTTCATCTCAGGCACGATGGACCCGAACGATCTCATCCGCACCTACGCCGGCACGGATGAGGACAACAGCCCGTCCTTGCTGAGCGGCTCATTCGCCAACCTCGGCGCACCGCAGCTCTCCATCGCATCGACCAACGACACCCTGATGCTGGTCATCGACTCCGATGGCAGCAACAGCTGCGCCTCCGGCCAGCAGAGCAGCTGGATGTTCGAGGTGGAATGCACCCCGACCTGCGTGGACCCCGATGCAGGCATCACCGTGAATACGGATTGCGCGGCCTACAACTTCAGCTTGGATGTGGAGGTGCTCTACACCGGCGATGTCCCTACCACCACCTTGCGCTATAGCGTGAACGGCGGCTCACCTTTCGATGTGCCCGGCCTTGTTGAGACCGACGTGGAGACCATCGGCCCATTCGCCATCGGTGATGTGGTGAATGTGCGCTTGCTCCACGAGAATAATGGCGCGTGCGACCGGAACTTCGGCAACTACACCAACTCCGGCGGCTGCCCGAGCGCAGAGAACTGCGTGAATGCATTGAACCTGGGCACCCAAACCAGCCCATTGCCCGGAACCACGGCAGGCCGCACCCATGATTTCACCTTTGCTTGCGGCACCGCTGCGGCCAATACCGCACCCGATGCCATCTACTTCATCGATGTTCCAAATGGCCAGCAGCTGCGCATCAGGCAGCAAGTGAACAACTATAACTCCCAGCACTACGTGCGCTACGGCGGAACCTGCCCTGGCACCACGGTGATCGCCTGCATCAACGACGATGATGGCGAGATCGGCTGGGTGGAATGGACCAACACCACCGGCAGCACGCAGCGCGTCTGGTGGATCCAGGACGGTGTCGGCACGGCCGTAGGCACCTACACGCTCGAATGGCAACTGCTCACCTGCCCGATACCGACCGCCCAAGCCGCCAGCGGCGTCACGAACAACCAAGCGGGCGCCAATTTCAGCGCTTCACCGGGCAACTTCATCGTGGAGTGGGGCCCTGCGGCCACCTTCACCACGCCGGGCACAGGAGCCACGGCCGGTCCGAACGGCACCGTGATCAACACGTCCGGTTCGCCCGCGGTGATCACAGGCCTTGCAGCCAGCACGCAGTACCGCTACTTCGTGCGACGCGATTGCGGCGGCGGCAACTTCAGCCCGAACAGCTCCGCGATCCTGTTCACCACCACCAACACGCCCACTGCCATCGTCAATGGATCTTGCGGAAATAACGTAGCCATCGTTGACAATGGCTGCGGCACCAGCACCTTCACCTTGGCCAGCATCGCGATCAGCGGCCAACCGAATGCGCTGGGCACCAACGTGGGCTTGAGCAGCGTAGAGATGATCCTCACGCACACCTTCCGCAGCGATCTGCGCATCAGCCTGATCAGCCCGGGCGGCCAAGAGATCCAATTGGTGACCAACAAGGGAGGCAGTGGCGACAATTTCGGCAACAATGGAAGCTGCCCTACCGCCGTCTTCCGGCTCATCGCAGGCGGCGCAGCGCTGACAGCGATTCCTGCCACTACCGCCAACGTCACCGGCAACTATGCGCCTGAACAAGCGCTGACCGGACTCAACAGCGGGAACCCGAACGGAACCTGGATCCTGAAAGCGTGCGATGCCGCTGGAATTGACGTCGGTGCGATCCGCCATGTGCGCTTGAACTTCCTCCCCATTGATTGCCTCGGCGCATTGGGCGGGCCTGCCATGCCCGGAACGGCGTGCAACGATGGCAACCCATGCACCACCGGCGACACTTGGAACGTGAGCTGCGCATGCGCGGGCACGCCGCTGCTCGATAGCGATAGCGATGGCGTTTGCGACCTGCTCGACAACTGCGATGCAACGCCGAACCCGGGTCAGGCCGATGGTGACGGCGATGGCGTGGGCGATGCCTGCGACAATTGCGCGACCACCGCGAACGCGAACCAGCTCGATGGTGACGGCGACAACGTGGGCGATGCCTGCGACAACTGCTTGACCACCGCCAATACGAGCCAGACCGATGGCGACAGCGACGGCGTGGGCGATGCCTGCGATAACTGCGCGACCACCGCCAACGCGAACCAGGCCGATGGCGACAACGATGGCGTGGGCGACGCTTGCGATAACTGCGCGACCACCGCCAACGCGAACCAGCTCGATGGCGACAATGATGGCGTGGGCGACGCTTGCGACAACTGCGTGACCGCCGCCAATACGAGCCAGACCGATGGCGACGGCGACGGCGTGGGCGATGCCTGCGACAACTGCGCGACCAACGCCAATGCGAACCAGCTCGATGGCGACAACGATGGCGTGGGCGACGCTTGCGACAACTGCTTGACCACCGCCAACGCGAACCAGGCCGATGGCGACAATGATGGCGTGGGCGATGCCTGCGATACGTGCCCAACGGTGGTCAACGGCAATCCCGGTGACGCCTGCGACGACGGCAACCCGCAGACCGTGCTCGACGTGCTCGGCGCCAGCCCCACCTGCGGTTGTGCCGGCGTGCCATGCACCACCGACTTGGATTTCGTGTACCAGGCCGATGGCATTGATGCGCTCACCTTCGCCCTTTACGAGCAAGGCACGAACATCCTGGTGCAGACTGGTGGCGGGCAGATCATCGGCAACGGCTCAGAGGCCACCTGCCTGCCCGACGGCTGCTTCTACCTCGTGGTCACTGACGCTGGCGGCGACGGCATCGTGAACGGCGGCTACCTGCTGAAGATCAACAGCAGCGTGCGCCTGATCGATAACCTCTACGGCACCTTCGGCGAAGGCGGCTTCACCAGCGGAAGCACCAGCCAGATCGCTGCCAACGAAGGCTTCTGCCTGCCCGTGGGCACGGACCGCCTGATCTTCACCAGCTGCGACAGGCGCGATTGGAAGCTCTCGCCGTGCGGCGGCGAGTACGTTGTTGCCAATGGGAACCAGGGCGTGAGCGATGAATACGGCGTGAACAACGCCAACAGCGGCTACCAGATGTGGTGGTATGCGCCCAATGGCGGCTACAGCTTCAAGCGCTTCCAGAGCCACAACACCGCCAATGGACTGCCTGCCAGCGCCACGCGAGCTGCGCACTTCATGCTCAATGGCTGGTCCGGCAACCAGCTCGCCGAGGGCGGTTTCTACAACGTGAAGGTGCGCGGCCGCATCAACGGCACCTACAACAACTGGGGCCCTGCCTGCCGCCTGGTGGTGAATAGCACCGAAGCCCAGTGCCCACGCGCCAAGCTCATGGACCTGCCAAGCAGCCCCTACCTGAGCTGCGGACAGAGCCGCGCCATTGGCACGAATGAGCACGTGCACGCCCGGCCGGTCCGCCGCATGAACAACAACTGCAACTGGGTGAACGCGAACCGCTACCAGTTCCGCTTCCGGATCCCGGCTGAGTTCGTGACGATCGTGAAGACCAGCGCCACGGGGCAGTACTGGGTGAACACCGCAGGCCTGCAGTGCAGCAAGACCTACGAGGTGGATGTGCGCGCCAGCTTCGACAACGGCGCCACTTGGTGCCACGCCAGCGATCCCTACGGCGACATCTGCCTGCTCACCACCACCTGCAACTTCGGCATGGTGCAAGAGGGCAGCTCTTCAGGCGAAGCCGGTCAGTCCGAGCCTAGCGAAGGACGCTCGTTGTACCCCAACCCGAATCGCGGCGACCAGCTCTTCGTCAGCCTGAGCAGCGTGGCAGAAGGCGTGCAGACCGTGAACGTGGACATCTACGATGCCTTCGGCAAGCGAGTGAGCGCGCGCACCATCGCGGTACAGGACGGTTTCCTGAACACCGTGCTCGACCTCAATGGCGAATTGGCCAACGGCGTCTACATGGTGAACATCACCGCAGGCGCGAAGACCTACACGGATCGATTGGTGATCCAGAAGTAAGGACTGAAAGAGGCCTTTGCACCCGGCCCTGCACGCACAGCCCCCGTTTGCTTTTGGCAGGCGGGGGCTGCTTGCATTCCATGATCCGGGTGAACCCTCGAGCTCCGGTTGAATGAGCCGTTCGTACGGGCCCGAGCCGGACCCGTGATCGAAATAAACCTGCTTATCGAACACCAAGGCTTGACAATGCAAAACCTCCCTGTTAGTTTGGCTCCCCCTAAGGGGTTTCCTGCAAGAATCCCGGGGGCGATCGGCTCGGTTTGCAAGGCCAGCCAATTGAGGAACTGCCCGAACACCAGAGAATGGACTTGTGAACCTAACCCGCCCCACAAGCCCCACCTAACCCCCACAACGCCGTTATCCTCTCGCGCCCAGCCTGCATACTGCGCAGCGGGCCTTGCACACCAGGCAACAGCCTTACCAACGTCTTGGCGCTACGGAAGCCGCCGTTCATTTCCCTTTCCTCTAACCAAAAACCAATGAACATGAATTGTAGAAACTCGAACTCGCCACGACGCTCGCGTTGGTGGCAAACAGCAGCGGCCTTGGCAGGCGCGTTGCTGATTTCCTCGGCCAGCTTCGGCCAAGCCGGGGTATGCTTTGCTGGATCCTGCGCCGGGCCCGGAACGTCTTGGGGCGCGGCCCAAAGCACTACTTCCAGCACCTTCGTGGATGCTGTTGCTGGGACCTATGGTGGTGAATTCAACACCTACAACGTGACCAGTGGCCAGCAGTACGAGTGGTCGCTGTGCCCTGGTGACGGTGCTACCGCCGCTGCCACGGACATGACCCTGTCCCTGAAGACAACGGCCAATGCGCACATCTGCTACAATGATGACGTATGTGGAGCACAGCCTAAGATTCTTTGGACTGCTACGTTCACGGGGCAGGTGCGTGTCTTGGTCTATCAATACCCGTGCGTTGCGATAGCTGCCAGCAACACGGTGCGTTGGCGCTGCGTGAGCTGCGGACCGCCCCCGCCTGTGGGCCCATGCCTTACTAGCACGTACGGTGAGTACCCCGCGGGTGCCATTACGCCAACCTGCAATGGCCTAGCGAACGATGTTGCGCTAGGTTGCGGGTATAATGGTGAATACACCACGCTGAACCTGACGGCTGGCACCACCTACACCTTTACCAGCAGCATTGCAACGGACTATATCACGATCAGCAATGGCGCTGGTACCGTTGGCCTCGCATGGGGCCTGGGGCCGGTGAACTACACGCCTCTTACCACGACCACTTACCGTTTCTGGACGCACACGAGTTCTGCCTGCGGTGCATTGGGTAGCTGCCGCCAGCGCCTTGTTCAGTGCACAGCGCCTGTTGTTGACCCCTGCACCGTACCGGTTGCAGCCGCTGCTTGCGGCACCACGCAGGCCACAGGTTTCAGTGGCGGTGGCTTCGGTTGGAGCCCAGGCAGCTGCGGCTTCCCCACTCCTGGAGCGGAGCGCCTCTTTACCTACACACCTCCAGTAACCGGCAACTACTCCATCACGGTTACCGCCGCCTCGGGCGGTTATGTCGATTACTTCTGGAAGCCGGTCTCGGCCGGTTGCAGCGCCACCGGTTGGAACTGCATCCTGGACGTGGTTTCACCATCGACCTTCGGCAGCTTGGCCTGGACGGCTGGCGTTCCGGTGTACATCCTGCTTGATGCCGAGACCACGGGAGCCTGAAGCCACACCTGGCGCATCAACTGCCCACCACCGGCCAACGATGCTTGCGCAGCTGCGCTCAGCATCCCGAACGTGCCTTACACGAGCCCCGGCATCTCCAACTCAGCGGCGACAACGGATGGTCCCGTGACCACCTGCGACGGCCCGTACAGCAACATCTGGTGGACCGTGAGCGGCGTTTGCGGCACCATGACCGCTACCACCTGCGGATCGAGCTATGACACGGAGATCGCCGTGTACGATGGCACCTGCGGCACCTTGGTCCCGATCACCTGCAACGATGATGCACCTGCAGGTCCTTGCCAGTTCACCTTGCAGAGCTACGTGACCTGGGCAGCCACCCAAGGCACCACCTACTACATCTCGGTGGGCACCTACTTCAACGGTGGCACCACCGGGAACAACATCCTGAACGTGACCGCGGTTGACGGTGACGGCGATGGCTACGGCGATGCCTGCGACAACTGCGTGAGCACCTCCAACCCGAGCCAGGCGGATGGTGACAGCGACGGCGTGGGTGATGTCTGCGACAACTGCCCCACCGTTTCCAACGCCGCTCAGACCGACAGCGATGGCGACACCAACGGCGACGCCTGCGACATCTGCCCCGGCGGCAACGACTTCACCGATGGTGACGGCGACGCCGTGCCCGACTTCTGCGATGTATGCCCCACGGTGAACAACGGCACGCCCGGACAGGCCTGCGATGACAGCAACCCGAACACGGTCCTTGATGTGCTCGGTGCAAGTCCGGCTTGCGGCTGCGCAGGCACCCCTTGCACGCAGACGGTGACCTTGACCTTCCAGGCCGATGGCTCCAGCGGCATCCGCTGGGCGCTCCGCCAGCAGGTCACCAACATCCTGGTGCAGAGCTCGCCCGGTTATCCGGCCTACGACTTCCCGCCGCCCAGCAACAACTACACCTACACCACCTGCCTGCCCAACGGCCAGTACTACGTGGTGGTTGAGGACGATGCCTGCAACGGCATCGTGAACGGCGGATACATCGTGCAAGTGGGCGGAACCCGCGTGATCGACAACCGCAACAACTTCCTCAATGGCTGCACCAGCCAGATCTCCGGCGGACAGGGCTTCGGCATCCCCGTCGGCAACGACCGCCTGATCAGCGCCAGCTGCGACCGCCTCGACCTGCGTCGCGGCGTTAGCGGCACCTGCTCCGATGTGCTCACCGCCGACCTCACCCCCAACAGCTCGCCCAACAACGTGTTCCAGTTCTGGTTCTACGACCCGAACGGCACCCTGAGCCTGCGCTGGCCGGCCAATGCCGCGGGCCTCAACCAGGTGAACATGTTCAGCCTGCCCTCCTTGGTGGAAGGAAAGCTCTACAACGTGCGCGTGCGCACCCAGATCAGCCCCGGCGTTTGGCGCGAGTGGGGACCTGCCTGCCGCGTGATGATCAACAACGCCTTGGGCCAGTGCCCGCAGACCCAGTTGCAGGATGAGGCCGGAACGCAGTTCTCATGCGGCGTCACCAAGCCCATGGGCAACAGCGCGCCCAACCTGGTGTACGCCAAGCCGCGCTCGCGCAAGACCGGCACCTGCGCGAACCAGCAAGCCAACAAGTACCAGTTCCGCTTCCGCATCCCGTCCGAGGGCGTGGTGATCGTGAAGAACGGCGTGAGCAGCAACCCCTGGACCTACCTGAACAACACCGGCATCCTGGCCACTCCGCTGCCCAATGCAACCACGGTGCTGCAACCCTGCAAGCTCTATGAGGTAGAGGCCCGCTTGAGCTTCGATAACGGCGCCACCTGGTGCGTGGGGACCAGCACGGACATGTACACGAACCTCACCCCGTGGGGCGATGTGTGCACCGTGTTCACCACCTGCGCCTTCGGCATGGCCCAGCAGCCCACCGGCACTGAGAACAGCAGCAGCGTGAAGCTCTTCCCGAACCCGAACGACGGCAGCCAGCTCACGCTGACCATGCCGCACGTGGAGGAGGGCGTGAACACCGTTTCCGTTGACATCTACGATGCCTATGGCAAGCGCGTGGCTGCCCGCACCATCGCGGTGCAGGACGGTTTCCTGAACACCGTGCTCGACCTCAATGGCGAATTGGCCAACGGCATGTACATGGTGAGCATCACCGCCGGAACCGCTTTGCACAACGAGCGACTGGTGATCCAGCGCTAGGTTGAACGACACTGAATGGAGGGGGCCGTCTCGCAAGAGGCGGCCCTCTTCCGTTCCACGCTGGCTGAACCGCGGCCCCCAAGGCGTGTACCGGTCACTGTTCCCAAGCTCGGATACCTTCGTCCACCAATAGACCCGCACATGCGCTTCTCCTCCTTCCTGCTCGCATCCGTACTCCTTCCCTGTGCAGTCACCGCCGCGGACGGTGAGAAACCCATCAACAGCAAGGTGAGCGAGGTCAAAGCTTTCCTTAGTGGAGCGCAGGTTTCGCGCAGCGCAAGCACCACCGTGGCGGCTGGGACCAGCTTGCTCGTATTCACCGGCCTCGCCGAGGGGATCGACCCCCAGAGCATCCAGGTCACGGGCAAAGGCGGCTACCAGATCCTCAGCGTGAACCACCGGATCAACTACCTCACCGAGAGCCCGAAGAAGAAGGAGATCGAGGACCTGAAGGAGCGCATCAAGAAGCTGGAGCACGACTGGAACATCGAGAACGGCGTGCAGCAAGTGTGGGTGAACGAAGAGCAGTTGCTGCTCAAGAACAGTGCGATTGGCGGTCAGCAGAACGGGCTCACCGCCGCGCAATTGATGGCGGTGAACGACTATGTGCGCGAGCGGATGAAAGCCATGAAGGTGGGCTGGCTCACGCAAGAGGAGAAGAAACAGGCCATCCACATTGAAGCGGAGAAGCTCCGGCAGCAGTTGGCCAGCCTGCAAGCACAGGCTCCGCGCCCCACCAGCGAAGTGGTGGTGGAGATCAGCAGCACCGTGGAGGTGAGCGCCACCTTCACCATCACCTACTTCGTGGGTAATGCCGGCTGGCTTCCGGCGTACGACCTGCGCGCCAAAGGCGTGGGACAACCGATCGAGCTGCTCATGAAGGCGCAGGTGACGAACAACACGGGTGAGGACTGGAGCAAGGTGGACCTGAGCCTGAGCAGCGGCAATCCCACCCTAGGCGGCGTGATGCCCACACTGTACCCTTGGACGCTTTACACCTACCAGCCACGGATGCTGGAAAGCATCTCCATCAGCAGCCGGGGATCGCGCGTGCGAGGCGACGCACCGATGGCCGCGCCAAGCGCGATGGATGGCGATCTGCGGATGAAAGAGGAAGAGGTCGCCTCCAGCATCGTATCCAACTCCGTTGCCTTCCGCACTACCACTGTCGAGTTCGTCATTGAGACGCCCTTCACCATCCCCGCCGATGGTGTGGCGCATACCGTGGGCGTGAAGAGCCACAGCATTCCGGCCAATTTCAAGCACTACGCAACGCCCAAGCTCGACAAGGATGCCTTCCTCTATGCGCGCACCACGGGCTGGGAAGACCTGAACCTGCTGCCCGGCGAAGCGAATGTGTTCTTCGAGGGCACCTTCGTAGGACAGAGCTACCTGCAACTGGATCAGCCGAAGGACACGCTCGACATCAGCCTTGGCCGCGACAAAGGAGTCGTTGTTGAACGCGTGAAGCGCAAGACCACCAACGAGAAGGCCATCGTAGGCGGAAAGCGCACGGTGACCATCGGCTGGGACCTCACCGTGCGCAACACCAAAGGCACGGCGGTGGATCTGGAAGTGCGCGACCAGTACCCGCTGAGCCCGCAGAGCGAGATCGAGGTGAAGCTGATCGATAAGGGCGGCGCCGCTGCCGATGAGCAGAAGGGCCTGCTCACCTGGAACCAGCGTATCGAACCCAAGGCCACGAAGAAGCTCGGCTTCAGCTACGAGGTGAAGCACCCGAAGGACATGCCAGTCGTGCTGGAGTAGTCCTCCGTGCTCGTCGCGGAAGGGACGTGCGGCTAACTTGCCCGCCGTGCGCAAACTGCTGGACCGCTACTATGGATTCTTCCGCAAGCTGAAGGCGAGCTATGTGCTGCTGAACCTCTTCAATCGGAAGAAGCTGAAGCACACGCAGAGCATGTACCACAAGTACGGCGTGAAGCGAAACGTGCTCCTGCCGATCAACAGCAGCCTCTTGCCGCGAGGAGCCGTCGAGAAGCCCTGGCTCGATGGACCGGATGCGTTGGAGAAGCTGAAGGCCTCAGTAGGATGGCAGCGCTTCGATGCATCGACGCGAGAAGCGATGCTGCGCTGGCCCACCGACGGCTACATCGTTCTGCGCAGCCTTTTCACGCTGGATGAAGTTGCAGCGATGAATACCGAGGTGGACCGCTTGATCCGCGACAAGGTGGTTGACTTCAACTTCACCGGAAGGAAGATCATGTTCGCCTACAGGCATAGTGAGCTGCTCCGCCGCTTCACGCATGACCGCCGTATCCTCGATGCGATGGACTTCCTGCTTGGCCGCAAAGTGCGCGTGTTCCAGAGCATCAACTTCCTCACCGGCAGCGAGCAGCACGCCCACAGCGACAGCATCCACATGACCACCTATCCGCTCGGCTACATGATCGCTGCGTGGATCGCCCTGGAGCCCATCACCGCGGACAACGGCTGCCTCGTTTACCACCCAGGGAGCCATCGGCTCCCTTACCTGCTCAACAACAACTACGACCACGGCGGCAATCGCTTCGTGATCGGCGATGATGCTTACGCGCGCTACGAGGCGGCCATCGACGAGGAGATCCGGAAAGGCGGCTTCCCGGCGCAGGAATTCCATGCCCAGCCCGGCGATGTGCTGCTCTGGCACGCCAACCTGCTGCACGGCGGCAAGAAGATGAGCAGCCCTGATGCCAGCCGCAAGAGCATGGTGATCCATTGCTTCGCCGAGGACGTGATCTGCTACCACGAGCTCACGCAACGCCCGGCCATGATGGAGGCAGCGGATTGAACTGAGGGGATCCAAGGTGCGCACTGTGGCCTGTTGGAGCTTGGCGCTGACGCTGAAACCATCAGTTGGCTACATTCGCGCCCGCCATTCCGGGAATTGCCCCGAAGGCGCTGAACGACAACGACATACACGACAACTGCAGAGACCATGGGAAGTGAACTGATGTACTACGTGCCGGTGATGGGCGCATTGGGCCTGGTGGTGATGATCGCCAAGGCAATGTGGGTGCGCAAACAGGACGCCGGTGATGCCAACATGCAGGAGCTCGCGGGCTACATCGCCCGTGGTGCAAGCGCCTTCCTGAAAGCCGAATGGAAGGTGCTGGGCGTGTTCGCCGCTATCGCAGCCGTGCTGCTCGCTTGGAGCGCAGAACTCGAGGCCGTTGCCAAGCACACCGATTGGGTGATCGCCATCGCCTTCCTCATCGGCGCCTTCTTCAGCGCCTTCGCGGGCTGGATCGGCATGAGCATCGCGACCAAGGCGAATGTGCGCACCACGCAAGCCGCGCGCACCAGTTTGGCGCAGGCGCTCAAGGTCAGCTTCAACGGTGGCACCGTGATGGGCCTCGGCGTAGCCGGCCTCGCTGTGGTTGGTCTTGGCTCACTCTTCATCGTGTTCCTTCGGATGTACGTGGGTGACATCGCCGCAGGCTCACCAGAATGGAACGATGCGATGATGCAGTGCCTCGAAGTGCTGGCAGGCTTCTCGCTCGGCGCTGAGAGCATCGCGCTCTTCGCACGCGTGGGCGGCGGCATCTACACCAAGGCCGCCGATGTGGGCGCTGATCTCGTGGGCAAGGTGGAAGCGGGCATCCCTGAGGATGACGCGCGCAACCCCGCCACCATCGCCGACAACGTGGGCGACAACGTGGGCGATGTGGCCGGCATGGGCGCCGACCTCTTCGGCAGTTATGTGGCCACCATGCTCGCCACCATGGTACTGGGCCGCGAAGTCGTGGCTACCGGCGATGCCTTCAACGGCCTCTCCCCCATCCTCCTCCCCATGGTGATCGCTGGCCTCGGCGTCATTTTCAGCATCATCGGCACCTTCTTCGTGCGCATCAATAAGGACAGCGACAGCGTGATGTCCGCCTTGAACAAGGGCAACTGGGGCGCCATGGCCCTGGTGGCGATCAGCAGCTATCCCTTGGTGCAGTGGATGCTCCCCGAGACCATGCAGTTCGTCCGTGGCGGCGTGTCCACGGAGATCACCAGCATGAATGTGTTCTGGGCCATCATCCTCGGCCTTGTGGTCGGCACGCTCATGAGCATGGTCACCGAGTACTACACCAGCATGGGCCGTCGCCCGGTGCTGAGCATCGTGAAGAAGAGCGGCACGGGCCACGGCACCAACGTGATCGGAGGCCTGGCCATGGGCATGGAGAGCACCGTGCTCCCGATCCTGATACTCGCTGCTGGCATCTGGGGCTCATTCGAGCTCGCAGGCATGTACGGCGTGGCGATCGCTGCGGCAGGCATGATGGCCACCACGGCCATGCAGCTCGCTATCGATGCCTTCGGCCCCATCGCCGACAACGCTGGCGGCATCGCCGAGATGAGCGGACTGCCGAAGGAAGTGCGTGAGCGCACCGACAACCTCGATGCGGTCGGCAACACCACTGCCGCCACCGGCAAGGGCTTCGCCATCGCTTCGGCGGCGCTCACCGCGCTGGCGCTCTTCGCGGCCTATGTGGGCATGTCGGGCATAAGCGGCATCGACATCTACAAGGCCGACGTGCTCGCCATGCTCTTCGTGGGCGGCATGATCCCCTTCTTCTTCAGCAGCCTCGCCATCAGTGCCGTGGGCAAGGCCGCCATGGACATGGTGAAAGAGGTGCGCCGGCAATTCCGCGAGATCCCGGGCATCATGGAAGGCAAGGGCAAGCCCGAGTACGAGAAGTGCGTGGCCATCAGCACGCAGGCCAGCATCCGCGAGATGATCGCGCCCGGCGCCCTCGCACTGATCTCGCCGATCCTCGTCGGCTTCCTTGCCGGGCCTGAAGCGCTGGGCGGCCTTCTCGCGGGCATCACGGTGAGCGGCGTGCTCATGGGCATGTTCCAGAACAACGCCGGCGGTGCATGGGACAACGCCAAGAAGAGCTTCGAGAAAGGCGTGGACATCGACGGCACCATGTACTACAAGCACAAGGCCGACAAGCCTTCGCCGCCCCACCAAGCAGCTGTGACGGGCGATACCGTTGGCGACCCGTTCAAGGACACCTCTGGTCCCTCGATGAACATCCTGATCAAGCTCACGAGCATCGTGGCGCTCATCATCGCGCCGCACATCAACGAAAGCGGCCACGCGGCCAACGGTGATGCGCAGCATGCGGATGCGCACGCATCCGTTGCTCCGGGCACGAATGCGCCTGTGAACGACCTGAGCGCCGAGGACGCCGCCCAGGTGAACACGACGGTGGCCTTGGCGACGCGCAGCACTGAGTTCACGCATACGCTGGTCACCGGAAAGCAGATCAGCGGCGCGTCCATCGGCATGGAGAACGACCTGATGACCTTCATCATGCGCGCCATCCCTGCGGACAAGCGCACCTGGATCGGCCTGAATGAAGTGGCTTATTACGACCAGGGCGGCGTGAACATGGAACAAAGCGCCGCACAGCTTGATAACCTGGCGGAGATCATGCGCGCCTACCCCACGCTGAAGCTCGAGATCGGCGCCACGGCAACCGACGTCGCGAATGCCGAGCCCGCCACGATCGAGAAGAGCGCACGCACCCGCGCCGAGAGCATCGTCAAGGCCTTGAACGATCGCGGCATCGCGCTGGAGCGGCTCAATGCCAAAGGCTACGGCAGCGATGCGCCCTTCGCCACCGCGCCGCTGTTCCTTGACCGCGCACCCACCAAAGGCGCAGCGCTGCGGGTGAGCGAGCGATAGCCCCCACCCCCATGAACGGAGAAGCCCGCTGCTTGAAGCAGCGGGCTTCTCCGTTCCAAAGTGATCCAGTCTACAGCGCCCCCAGCAGTCTCTTCACCAATGCCGCCACCGCACTGCCATCGGCCTTGCCGGCCAGCTGCTCATTGGCCTCACCCATCACGCGGCCCATGTCCTTCATGCCAGCTGCGCCTGTTGATGCGATGATGGCGCGAACTGCGGCCTCCACCTCCGCCTCGCTCATGCGCTGGGGCAGATAGGCCTCGATCACTTTGGCTTGGGCCTCCTCCTCGCCGGCGAGATCGGCACGGCCTTGCTGGTGATAGATCGCTGCGGCCTCTGCACGCTGCTTATGCAGCTTCTGCAGGATCTTCATGCCAGCCGCTTCCTCCAGGCCGCCGCCACCGCCTTCCTTGGTGAGTTCGAGCAGGATCGCGCTCTTGATGGCCCGGAGGGCGTTCAGCTTGTCCTTGTCGCGGGCCAGCATCGCGGCCTTGATGTCAGCGTCTATTCGCTCTTGCAGGTTCATGGGGCGAAGATGGCGGAAAGCAGCGCGCCCGGCGAAGGTGATCCGCCGGGCGCTGCGTTATGATTGCCACTA
This sequence comes from Flavobacteriales bacterium, assembly GCA_016712535.1. NCBI lineage: Bacteria > Pseudomonadati > Bacteroidota > Flavobacteriia > Flavobacteriales > Flavobacteriales bacterium. Next base: position 598,510 of record JADJQW010000004.1, on the reverse strand, counting down.
ATCAGTCGACCCGATCGTGGAGGTGCGGGTTGTTCTTGCTGAGCGTGATGCGGCGCTCACCGCCCTCATCCACGGTCTCGTTGAGGGAGAAGCGGCTGATGCTGCTGTCGGTGCTCTTGGGACCTTCGTGCAGCTGCATGCGGCGACGGATGTAGGCGGGCTCACGTTCCATGTCGGCCACGCCATTCGGCGAGCGCATGCGCAGGTGCACCTCGCGCATCTGGTTCAAGCGCTCCTCGGAACGCACGGCTTGATCCGCTGCTGCAGGCCGTGCATCATGGATCTCCGCCTCATGGGGCTGTGTTGCGCTGCGCTGTGCGGCTGTCACCGGCGGCACAGCAGGAGGCAGGGCGGTGACACCTTCCTCGGATTCATCGTAAAGGCCATGCACCAGCTTCTCAGCGGGCGGCTCGGGCGTCAGGATGCGCGGGGCAAGGGGCTCCACCTCGAATTCGATGGTGCGCTGCGTGATGGGCTCGGCCTTGGGCGGCATGCCATCGGCCGGAGGCTTAGCTTCAGCGACGGGTGCCGCTTGCTCCTTCACCACGATGTAGGGCTCATCCGCAGCGGGCGGCGGCGCTGGAGCCGCGGGCGCAGCGGCTCCCGTGACCGGATTGGCGATGGGCTGCGTGATCATGGTGGGCACGTCCGCATCGAGCGGTATCACCGTGCGCTGCGAGAGGGTCGTGCGCCCTCCGCCGGTATCGGGCCTGGCATCGAAACCGGTCGCGATCACCGTGAGGCGCAGCTTCGATCCGAGAGATTCATCACGGCCGTACCCGAAGATCACATCGGCATCCTCGCCAGCGGCCGACTGGATGTGCCGCGTGATCTCCTCGATCTCGTCGAGGCTGATCTCGTTGACGCCGTGCTCCACGTTGAACAGCACGAACTTGGCGCCCCGGATATCGTTGTCGTTGAGCAGCGGCGAATCGAGCGCTTCCTGGGCAGCGCGCAATGCGCGGTCCTCCCCTTCCACCTCGGCCATGCCCATGATGGCCACTCCGCTGCGCGTCATCACCGTCTTCACGTCCTCGAAATCAACATTCACCTTGCCGGTCTTGGTGATGATGTCCACGATCCCGCGCGCGGCCGTGGCCAGCACATCGTCGGCATGCGCGAAGGCGTTGTCGAGGCTGAGGTTGCCGTACTGCTCCCGAAGGCGGTCGTTGTTGATCACCAGCAGCGTATCGACCACGTTGCGCAGCTCCTCCATGCCGGCCAGCGCCTGCTTCTTGCGCTTGGGGCCCTCCCACTGGAAGGGCATGGTGACGATGCCGACGGTGAGGACGCCCAGCTCGCGGGCGATGCCGGCTACGACCGGGCCTGCGCCGGTGCCGGTGCCGCCGCCCATGCCGGCGGTGATGAAGAGCATCTTGGTGCGGTTGCTCAGCACCTGGCGGATCTCATCGAGGTTCTCCTGCGCGGCGTCCTTGCCTTTCTCGGGAAGGCTGCCGGCACCGAGGCCTTCGGTAAGGCTGGGACCGAGCTGGATCTTCACGGGCACGGGGCTCAGGTCGAGCGCCTGGCGATCGGTGTTGCACACGATGAAGTCCACGCCGTTGATGCCTTGGGCGAACATGTGGTTCACGGCGTTGCTGCCGCCGCCGCCCACGCCGATCACCTTGATGATCGAGCTGAGCTCCTTGGGAAGTTCGAATTTCATGGCGTTGGTGCTTGAGGGTGGTTGAGGGCCGTGGGGCGGCGCTTGGGATCAGGTAGGGATCAGATGTCGTCGTCCGTGCTCAGGAGGTCCGAGGTCTTGGCGATGAACTTGTCGAAGATGCTCCCGATGCCGGAGCCGGTGTTCACCTTGCTCTTGCGCGGCGCCGCTTCGGCAGGGATGCGGGCGCGCACGTTGTCCAGATGCTCGAAGCCCTTCATCACGAGCCCGACTCCCGTGGCGAAGAGCGGGCTGGTGACGGCTTCGATCTTGCTCTGGCCCAAGTGCTCGTTCGGGTAGCCGATGCGCGCGTCCATGCCGGTGAGCAGCTCAACCAGGTGCTTCAGGTGCTTGAGCTGGGCGCCGCCGCCGGTGAGCACGATGCCAGCGATGAGCTGCTTCTCGAGGCCGCTGTTCCGGATCTCGAAATGGATGTGCTCGATGATCTCCTCCATGCGCGCCTGGATCACCTCGGCCAGCATGCGCAGGCTGATCTCCTTGGGCTCGCGGCCGCGCAGGCCGGGGATGCAGACCACCTCATTCTCCTTGTTCTCGGTGCCGAGGGCGCTGCCGAACTTGGTCTTCAGCAACTCGGCCTGATCGCGCATGATGCCGCAGCCCTGGCGGATATCCTCGGTGACCACGTTGCCGCCGAAGGGGATCACTGCGGTGTGGCGGATGATGTTATCCAGGAAGATGGCGATGTCGGTGGTGCCGCCGCCGATGTCCACGAGCACCACGCCGGCCTCCTTCTCCTGCTGGCTGAGAACCGCTTCGGCACTGGCCAAAGGCTCTAGGATGAGGCCCGTTACGTTGAGGCCCGCGCGATGCACGCACTTGTTGATGTTGCGCGCCGCGGTGACCTGCCCGCTGATGATGTGGAAATTGGCTTCGAGCCGGATGCCGCTCATGCCGATCGGGTCGGGGATGCCCTGCTCGTTGTCCACGATGAACTCCTGCGGGATCACGTGGATGATCTCCTCCCCGGGAGGCATCACCAGGCGGTGGCTCTCTTCGATCAGCTGATCGATGTCCTTCTGCGAGATCTCCTCCTCGATGCTCTGGCGCATCTTCATGCCGCGATGCTGCATGCTGCGGATGTGCTGGCCCGCGATGCCCACGTGAACGGTCTCGATGATCACGCCGGCCATGTCGGCGGCATCGTTCATGGCGGCCTTGATGCTATCGACGGTCCGGGGGATGTTGGCCACCACGCCGCGGGTAACACCCTCGCTGCGAGCCTTGCCCATGCCGAGCACTTCGATCTTGCCCTGGGCGTTCCGGCGCCCAACGATGCACGCGATCTTGGTGGTGCCGATGTCGAGGCCGGCGACGATGTCCTGGTGGTTGTCCGTGGAGCTGCTCACTGTTCGTAGGGATTGGTTCGTTTGGTGCAGACGATCTGGTCGCTGAAGCGCAGGTCGATGCGGTTGTAGCGGCGCCAGTCGGCCTTCGGCATGCCGTGCTGGTAGAAGAGGCGCAGTTTGGCGAAGCGCTGCTCAAGGGCGCTGCCATCGCCGATCAGGATCCGTTGCGCTCCCACGGTCGGCACGAGCTCGAACTGGCCATCGGCGGCTACCACCACCTGATCGATCAGCGCGCTCCACAATTCATCGTGGTGAAGGAAGAGGGCGAGGCGGTGGAGCTCGTCCGAGCGGTATTGGGCCGTGAGGGTGTCGTGGCCATGCACGTTGATCACGCCATCCACGGCACCAGGCTCATGGAGCCAGCCCATGGCCACAGGTACGCGGGCAGTGAAGCGCTCCTCCACCGGCATGGTGTATCCGTCGGCATCGATGTAGAAGCTGCTGCCATCGGCATTGATCACGCGGATCACGGGTTCGCGCTGCCGCACGGTGACGTGGAGCGCGCCGTTGAGGTCGTGGTAGGCCTCGGCTCCGGCCACACAGGGGATAGCGCGCAGGCGTTGCTCAAGCCCGGCAAGGTCAACCTGGCCGCTGGCCGTGCCGATCACCGCGCCTTGATCAACGATGGCTCGTCGCACGGCAGGCTCATCGATGAAGTGCAGGCCCTCGCCGCCCAGCACACGCACCTTCACATCGGCGATGGGCGCAGAGGCGGTGCTGTGCTCCACGAAGCCGAGCGTGATCAGCGCGCCCAAGGCACCCAGCGCGATGCCGAGCGGACGGAGGAGGCGGCGGAGGCGGCTCATTGCGGATGGCGTTCGTTCAGCAGTCGTTCGATCGCGGGCACCAAACGGTCGATGTCCCCGGCCCCCATGGTGACCACGACATCGACCGTTCGCGAAGCAAGAGCTTCCACGAGCGCGGTGCCGGCCACGCACGACTTCTTATCCATAGGCACTTGTTCGAGGAGCCATTCCGAGCTGATCCCGGCGATCGGCTCTTCGCGCGCCGGATAGATGGGGAGCAGGATCAGTTCGTCAAGCGCTGCAAGGCTCCGCGCGAACTCCGGCGCCAGGTCGCGGGTGCGGGTGAAGAGGTGGGGCTGGAAAACACCTGTGACCTTGCGTCCCGGGTACAATTCGCGCACGCTGGCGATGCAGGCATCGAGCTCCTTGGGGTGGTGCGCGTAATCGTCGATCAGCGCGATGCGCGGACCGCTGATCCGGGTCTCGAAGCGGCGGGCCACGCCGCGGAACGAGGCCAGGCCGAGGCGCAGCAGTTCCGGGGGCACGCCCAGGCGCAGGGCCACGGTGCTCGCAGCGATGGCATTCTCGACGTTATGCTTCCCGGGCATTCCCAAGGTGAGGCCGCGCAGCTCCCGGCCCTCGGCGATGAGATCGAAGTGATAGCGTCCGTTCGCAATGGTGATGTTCTCGGCGCGGGGCTCATTGCGGCCGTCCAGCGAATAGGTGCCCAGCTGCGTGCGGTCCTCAAAGTGCCTGGCGATGCGCTCATGCACCAGCAGCGGGCCTTCGCACTGAACAGCGAAAGCGGTGTAGGCCTCGAACATGGCTTCAGGCGTGCCATAGATGTCGAGGTGATCGGGATCCATGGCGGTGATGATGCTCTGGGCCGGGCAGAGCTGCAGGAAACTGCGGTCGTACTCATCGGCTTCCACCACGTTGATGGCGGCATCGTCGTTCAGCAGCACATTGGTGCCGTAGTTGCTGCTGATGCCGCCAAGGAAGGCGTTGCAGGGCACCTTGCCTGCCGTGAGCAGGTGCGCGAGCATGGTGCTCACGGTGGTCTTGCCATGCGTGCCTGCCACCGCGATGGTGGGCTTGTCCCGCGTGATCATGCCCAGCACCTCGGCGCGCTTAAGGATGCGCGCGCCCTTTTCCTCCCAATACTTCAAAAGCGGACTGCTCACCGGAACGGCGGGCGTGCGCACCACCATCACTTCACCCTTTGGCGCATCACGGTATGCGTCGGGGATCAGCTCGGCCCGTTCATTGAATTGCACCTCGACCCCTTCGCTCTGCAATTGGTTCGTGAGCTCGCTCGGCGTCCGGTCGTAACCCGCCACGTGTGCGCCCCGCCGGCGGAAGTAGCGCGCCAGGCCGCTCATGCCGATGCCGCCGATGCCGATGAAGAAGAATCGATTGCCTGTGAGCGTGCTCATGGAAGTGCAGTATGCGTTGTCCACGGATGGCACAGAGGAATGCCGTTGAACTGGCCTCCTCGCGCAAGCGACTCTGCATTCATCGGCGGCATCCGTGGATGGATCTGTGCTTTTTCATGCCCGGGCGATGCGGATCACTTCCGCGGCGATGGCCTGCGCCGCATCATGCTGGGCGAGCCCGGCGATGGCCAGTCGCAAACGATCCAACGCCTGCTGATCGCGGATGAGCTCCAAGGCCTTCGCACCGAGCTGCTCCACTGCATCGGCATCGCGCAGCAGCACGGCCGCCCCTCGATCGGTGAGCGCCCGCGCGTTGTGGGTCTGGTGGTCCTCGGCGGCGGTGGGCAGCGGCACCAGGATCGCGGGCTTGGCCACGATGCACAGCTCACTCACGCTGATGGCTCCGGCGCGCGCCACCACCAGGTCCGCTGCGGCGTAGGCCAGGTCCATGCGGTCCACGAACTCGTGCACCTTGCAATCCCCATAGCCGATGCGCGCCACCGCTTCCTGCGCCTGCTTCAGGAAAGGAGTGCCCGTTTGCCAGATCACTTGCACCCCTTCCCTCTTCCACAGCGGCAGCGCGGCTTCCACGCCGCGATTCACGCCGCGCGCTCCCAGGCTTCCACCCGTGATGAAGAGGATGGGCGCATCAGCGCGGAGACCGAAATGCTCCAGGCCGCGCGGCTTCTTGCCAGTGAGCTTAACGGTATCGGTGCGCACCGGATTGCCGGTGATAAGGATGCGCTCCTTGGGGAAGTACCTCTCCATGCCTTCGTAAGCCACGCAGATGCGCGCGGCGCGCTTCGCCAGGTGGATGTTGGTCTTGCCGGGGAAGCTGTTCTGCTCCTGGATAAGGGTGGGCACGCCCATGCCCTGCGCGGCTTTCAGCAAGGGGCCGCTGGCGTAGCCGCCCACGCCCACGGCCACCTGTGGCCTGAATTGCTTCACCAGGGCGCGTGCTTTGAGCATGCTGCGCAGCAAGCGCCACGGCAGGCCGATGTTCTTGATCAATGAACCGCGCTGGAAGCCGCGGATGGGCAGCGCCTCGATGGCGAAGCCCGCGGCCGGCACCTTCTGCATCTCCATCTTCCCTTCAGCTCCCACGAAGAGGAAACGCGCATCGGGCCGCAAATCGCGCACGGCCTGGGCGATGGCGATGGCCGGGAAGATGTGCCCGCCGGTGCCGCCGCCAGCGATCATCACCCGCAGCGCGTGCGTGGCGGCATCAGGCGGCTGCTGTCCGCGGCTTGGCATCCTTCGTTTCTTCTTGCGGCTGCTCCAGGCTCCGGCTCACGCTGATGATGATGCCGATGGCCAGGCAGGTGAACCACACGCTGGTGCCGCCCATGCTCACCAAGGGCAGCGGCTGACCGGTGACCGGCACGAGGTTCACCGCCACCGCCATGTTCACCATGGCTTGCACCACGAGCAAGAGCCCAAGGCCCACGGAGACCAGCGCGCCGAAGGGCTTCTCGCAGCGCTTGGCGATGGAAACCGCGCGGTGGAGCAGGATCAGGTACAGCAGCAGAAGGCCCAATCCGCCGAGGATGCTGCCGTACTCCTCCACGATGAAGGCATAGATCATATCGCTGTAGGGATGCGGCAGCCAATTGCGCGAAGCGGCCGTGCCGGGCATGCTGGGGAACAGGCCGCCGCTGGCGATGGCGATCTTGGCGTGCTCCACCTGGTAGTTCGCGTCACTGCCGGCCTCGCTGCCGAATGCCTTGATGCGGGCCGCCCATGTGGCTGCGCGAGGCAATAGGTCAGGGAAGAAATCGGCGATGAGGAGCAGCAGAGCGAAAACCGCCACAGCCGAGCCGATGAGGACCGCCAGGTGCTTGATGGGCACCTGCGCGATGAACATGAGCGTAACGCAGATGAGGAAGAGCAACGCGGCCGTGCTGAAGTTCGCGGGCAGGATCAGGCCGCAGATCACCCCGACGGGGAGCATGAGCTTGAGCGCGACCTCGCGCAGGGTCCACTCCTCACCGTGGTGCTTCGCGAGCACGCGCGCCAGGTAGGCGATGAGCACGACCTTGGCCAGATCGCTGGTCTGGAAGCTCTGGTTGATGATGGGGATGGTGAGCCAGCGGCTCGCATCGTTGATGTTGGAGCCCAGCACCAGCGTGAGCAGCAGCAGGCCCGCCACGAGCCATATGCTCAATTGCGCGAGGCGGGAGTAGATGCCGTGGCGCAGGAGGCTGGCGTAGTACATGATGAGGCCGCCTGAACCCAGCATCAGCGCATGCTTCAGCAGGAAGTGGAGGGTGCTGCCATCGCGCTTCACGGCCAGGGAGCTGATGGAGCTGTACACCGCCAGCAGGCTGATGAGCGCGAGGAAGAGCGCGGCCATCCAGATGGTGCGGTCGCCGGGGAGCTTCTTCAAGAGCGTGGTCATGCGGACGGACTTAGATCATCATGCGTTCGCTGCGTTCAGAGGTCCCTCACGGCCCGTTTGAATTCCGCGCCGCGCTCTTCGTAGTTGGCGAAGCCGTTGCCGCTGGGGCATGCCGGGCTGAAGAGCACCACCTCGCCGGGCTGCGCCAGTTCGCGCGCTGTGAACACCGCCGTGCGCAGATCGTCCACGCGGTAGAAGTGCTCCGGCAGGCTCATTTCGCTGCCTACGGCCAAGGGACCGAATAGCACCACCACGGACACGCGGTCGTTCAGCAGCTCCTGTGCGGGCGCACTGGCCATCTCCTCGCTCCACGCGCCCACGATCCACACCATGCGGCGCTCGATGGTGCTCAGTGATTCGAGCGCGGCATCGAGGAAGGTGGCGCGGCTGTCGTTCACGTACAGCACATCGTCGACACTCGCCACGGCTTCGAGCCGGTGCGGCCCCCAAGCGCTCAGCGATGCTCGCCGCGCCTCGATCAGCTGGCCGCCTGCGATGCGCAGCGGCGCTTCGTTCTCCTTGGTGCGTGCCATGCCAATGGGTCGTTAGCGGTTCATAGGGCCTTCACGGCTGCCTTGAACCTGCGGCCGCGCTCCTCGTAGTTGGCGAACAGGTCGAAGCTCTTGCAGGCCGGGCTGAGCAGCACGGCATCGCCATCCTCTGCGAGGGCGTACGATGCCTGCACGGCGTGCTCGGCGGTGGTGGTCTCCACGAAATCCTTCACGAGCGCGCCGAAGGCCTCCTTCAAGCGGCTGTTGTCCTTGCCGAGGCACACGATGGCCTTCACCTTCTGCTTGACCAGCGGCACCAGCTGGCTGTAGTCGTTGCCATGCTCCTCACCGCCAGCGATCCAGATCACCGGGCGGCGCATGCTCTCGAGGGCGTACCACGCGCTGTTCACGTTGGTGGCCTTGCTATCGTTGATGAACTCCACGCCATGCACGCTGGCCACGCGCTCGAGGCGGTGCTCCACGTTCTGGAAGTCGCTCAGGCTCTCGCGCACGGCATCGTTGCGGATGTCGAGCACGCGCGCGGCGATGCCCGCGGCCATGCTGTTGTACACGTTGTGCCTTCCCTGCAGCGCGAGTTCTTGGATGCTCATGTCGAATGTGGTTTGGTTGGTGGTGATGGTGATCCGGTCGTCGATGAGGCACGCGCCCTGGGACACGCGGTGCTCGATGCTGAAGGGCCAGCGGCGCGGGCGGATCGGATGGCCCTGGAGCCATCCGGCGATCGCGGCGTCGTCGGCACCGTGGATGAAGTGGTCGTCCTCGGTCTGGTTGAGGGCGATGCGGAACTTGCTGGCCACGTAGTTCTCCAAGCGGTGCTCGTAGCGCTCGAGGTGGTCGGGGCTGATATTGAGCAGCATGGCCACGCGCGGACGGAAGTCGCGGATGCCATCGAGCTGGAAGCTGCTCAGCTCAAGCACGTACCAGGCATGATCGCCCTCGGCGATGAGCCCGGCGAAGGAGTTGCCCACATTGCCGCCAAGGGCCACATCGAGGCCCGCACGCGAGAGGATGTGGTGGGTGAGCAAGGTGGTGGTGGTCTTGCCGTTGCTGCCGGTGATGCCCACGATGGCGCCTTTGCAATAGCGGTAGGCGAACTCGATCTCGCTAATCACCGGGATGCCCTGCTCGCGCGCCGCGCGCACCAGCGATGCGCTGTCGGGGATGCCTGGGCTCTTCACGATCTCATCGGCCCCGAGCACGCGTGCAGCGGTGTGGCCGCCCTCTTCGAAAGGGATCGCGCGCGCCTTCAGGGCATCGCGGTACTCGGGCTTCAGCAGGCCAGCATCGCTCACGAACACGTCGAGGCCGCGCTGCTGCGCCAGCCTCGCCGCGCCCACGCCGCTCTCCTGCCCGCCGAGGACCACCAATCGCTTCATCGCAGCTTGAGCGTTACGATGGAGAGCACGGCCAGCATGATGCCCACGATCCAGAACCGAGCGACGATCTTGCTCTCGTGGATGCCCTTCTTCTGGAAGTGATGGTGCAGGGGAGACATCAGGAAGATCCTGCGTCCTTCACCGTGACGGCGCTTGGTCCACTTGAAATAGGAGACCTGCAGCACCACGCTGAGGTTCTCCACCAGGAATACCCCGCAGAGCACCGGGATCAGCAGCTCCTTGCGCACCAGGATGGCCAGCGTGGCGATGATGCCGCCGAGCGCCAGGCTGCCCGTGTCGCCCATGAAGACCTGCGCCGGATAGGTGTTGTACCAGAGGAATCCGATGCATGCACCGAGCAGCGCGCCGATGAACACCGCCAGCTCGCCCGAGCCGGGGATGTACATGATGTCGAGGTAGCTCGAGAAGATGATGTTGCCGCTCACATAGGCCAGGATGCCGAGCGCGAGCACCATGATGGCGCTGGTGCCCGTGGCCAGCCCATCGAGCCCATCGGTGATGTTGGCGCCGTTGCTGACCGCGGTGATGATGAAGATGACGATGGCGATGTAGAGCACCCATGTGTACTCGCGCGCGGCGCTCCCGAAGGGCTTCAGCAGCGTGCTGTAGTTGAACTCATTGCCTTTGACGAATGGGATCGTGGTGTTGGGCGATTTGCGGTTCAGCATGAAGTGCTGCGTGCCGTCGCTCTCGGTGATGGTGTGCACCGCTGATGGATCCATCTGCTCAGCGAGCGATCCGGAGATCTCCACGCGCGTGCGGATGTCCGGATGGAAATACACGGTGGCGCCCACGATGAGGCCGAGGCCCACCTGGCCCACCACCTTGAACTTGCCCGCGAGGCCGCGCTTGTCCTTCTTGAAGACCTTGATGTAGTCGTCAAGGAAGCCGATGCCGCCCATCCACACGGTGCTCACCAGCAGAAGGATGATGTAGATGTTGTCGAGCCGGGCGAAGAGCAGCGTGGGGATGATCGTGGCCGAGAGGATGATGAGGCCGCCCATGGTGGGGGTCCCCTGCTTGCTCAGCTGCCCCTCGAGGCCGAGGTCGCGCACGGTCTCGCCCACCTGCAGGCGGCGCAGCAGGCGGATGATGCTCCCTCCGAACCAGAGGCTGATGAGCAGCGACATGAACACCGCCAGCGCTGCGCGGAAAGAGATGTAGCTGAACACCCCCGAGCCGGGCACGCTGAAACCGATGCTGTCGAAGAGGTGGTAGAGCATCTACTTATGGAGGAGTTCAAGCGTTTCCTTCAGCACGGCGGCATCATCGAAGGGGTGCTTCTCGCCGAGCACCTCCTGGTAGGTCTCGTGCCCCTTGCCGGCGAGCAGGATCACATCACCGGCCTTGGCCATGCCCGCCGCCTGGCGGATGGCCTCGCGGCGATCGGCGTTCACGAATACGCGCGCGCCATCGGCCGCGGCAATGCCTGCGCGCATCTCGTTGATGATGGCCATCGGTTCTTCGCTGCGCGGATTGTCGCTGGTGAGCACCACCATGGCGCTCATGGCCGTGGCGATGCGCGCCATCTCGGGGCGCTTCGCGCGATCGCGGTCGCCGCCGCAACCGATCACGGTGATCACGCGCTCGTCGCCGAGGCAGAGCCCGTTGATGGTGCCGAGCACGTTCTTCAGCGCATCGGGCGTGTGCGCATAATCGACGATCCCGAGCACGCCGCTTGCGCCGCGCACCACTTGGAAGCGGCCGCGCGGCGGTTCCAGGTCGCTGAGGGCGGTGAGGATGTCGAGCGGCGCCTTGCCGAGCAGCAGCGCCACGCTGTAAACGGCGAGCAGGTTGCTGGCATTGAACTCGCCCACGAGCCGGGCGTAGAGGTCGTGCCCATCGATGCTCAGGTGCAGTCCGCTGAGCTGGTTCTCGATGATGCGCGCATGATGGTCGGCAAGGCTGCGCACGGCGAATGACCGTTTCCGCGCGCGGGTGCCCTGCACCATCACCGCGCTGTTGGCGTCATCGGCGTTCACCAGCGCGAAGGCCTCAGCCGGGAGCCCATCGAAGAAGCGCTTCTTGGCCTTGATGTACTCAGCGAAGGTGCCGTGGTAGTCGAGATGGTCGTGCGTGATATTGGTGAACACGCCTCCGGCGAAGCGCAGTCCGGCGATGCGGTGCTGCACCACGCTGTGGCTGCTCACTTCCATGAAGCAGTGGGTGACGCCGGCCTCCACCATCTCGGCGAGCAGGGCGTTGAGCCGCACGGCATCGGGCGTGGTGTGCGTGCTCGGGATCGACTTCTGCCCGATGCGGATCTCCACCGTGCTGATCAGCGAGCTCTTGTGGCCGAGTGCGCGGAACAGCCGATAGAGCAACGTGGCCACGCTGGTCTTGCCGTTGGTGCCCGTGATGCCCACGAGCTTCAGCTGCTTGCTGGGCTGATCGAAGAAATTGGAAGCGAGCAGCGCGAGCGCCTCCGCGGCATCGCGCACGCGCACATAGGTGACGCCATCGGCGAATCGCTCCGGCATCTGCTCGCACACGATCGCGCTGGCACCATCCGCAACCGCCTTCGCGATGAAGGCATGCCCATCGGTGCGGGTGCCACGCACGGCCACGAAAAGGCTCATGGCCTGCACGGCGCGGCTATCGAACACCACGTGCTCTATCGCGCAGTTGGTGCTTCCTTCCACCTGTTCGATGGGCACGCTGTACAACAGGTCCTTCAGCAGCTTCATGCCAGTTCAATGAGGATGGAGGCGCCGCGCATGGCGCGCGTGCCGGGTGCGATCGATTGGCGCTTCACCATGCCGGCGCCCTGCACGCGTACCCGGTAGCCGCGGTTCTCGAGGAGGAAGAGCGCATCGCGCAGGCCCATTCCCAGCACATTGGGCACCAGGCCGCTGGCATCGCTGGCGATCGTCCGTGGGCGGGCCGTCACCATGCTGTCGCCGCTCTCGGTGGTGAGCCATTCGCCCTCGCCATCCTGGCTGAAGGGCACGCCGAGGCCGGCCATCGCGGCGCGCAGGTCGGTTGCGCGGCCGCTCATGCTCACCGGCGCCCGCGGACCTTTCGCTTCGGCCAGCACCCGACCGGACTGAAGCTCCAAGCGATTGCTGTAGACCTTGTCCGCGATCTCCCGGAAGATGGGCCCCGCGACCACATTGGCGTAGTAGCCGCTCATGGTCGGCCCGTTCACAACCACGATGCAGCTGTAGAGCGGCTTGTCGGCCGGGAAGTAGCCGGCGAACGAGGCCTGGTAGCTCTTGCCGTTCTGCTGGTAGCTGCCGTTGCGCAGGATCTGCGCGGTCCCGGTCTTGCCCGCGATGCGCAATTCGGCGTCGTGCAGGTTCCGCGCGGTGCCGCTATCGACCACGCCTTGCAGGAGCTCATGCACGATCTTGAGCGTCTTATCGGAGCAGATGCGCTCCTGGAGCACGCTGGGCTCGAACTCCTCGATCGTGCGCCCATCACGGGATACCTGCGTGACGAGCTGCGGCTGCATCATGCGGCCATTGTTGGCCACCGCGTTGTAGAAGGTGAGCATCTGGAGCGGCGTCACGGCCACCTCATAGCCGATGCTCATCCAAGGCAGGCTCGTGCAGCTCCAGAATTTCTCGCCCGGCGATCGCAGCGTGGGCACGGCCTCGCCGGGGATCATCACGCCGGTGAGCTCGTGCAGGCGCATGCGCTTCAATCCCTCCACGAAGCGCTTGGGGTCCTTTTGGAAGGCTTTCATCACGGCTTGGCTGCAGCCGGTGTTGAGCGAGGCCTCGAAGGCGCGGCGCACAGTGACCTTGCGGTCCTTGTACGGATGCGAGTCCACCATCTTCTCCTTGCCGCAATAGGTGATGGAGCCCCACTTGGTGTCCACGGTGTCATCGGGACCGATCAGCCCTTCCTCGAGGGCCACCATGAGGGCGGGCAGCTTGAAGGTGGATCCGGGTTCTGCCGCTTCGCCCACTGCCCAGTTCATGGTTTCGGCGTATGTGCTATCGGCGGTGCGGGTGAGGTTGCTGATGGCCTTGATCCTCCCCGTGGCCACCTCCATCACCACCACGCTGCCGTATTGCGCGCCGTGCTTGCGCAGCTGTTGCTCGAGCGCGGCATCGGCGACGTCCTGCAGGTTGATGTCGATCGTGGTATGGATGTCGATGCCCGGCTCCGGGTCCGTTCCCTCGCCATCGTCCAAGGGCATCCATGTTCCGCCGGCCAGTCGGCGCTCGAGCCTATGCCCGGTTCGGCCCTTGAGGTACTTGTCGTATCCTCCTTCGAGGCCGATGGTGGTGCTGTCGCGCAGCACATAGCCCACCGTGCGAGCAGCCAGCCGGCCGAAGGGACGCGCGCGCACCAACCGTTTCTCGGTGACGAGCCCGCTCTTGAAACGGCCGTCGCGGAAGAGCGGGAAATGGCGCAGCGCCTGTACTTGCGCGTGGCTGGCGCGGCGCTTCACCAGGTGGTATCGCTCCTTGCGGGCACGTGCATCCGTGAGGTCGCGCTTGTACTCCTCCTTCGTGCGGTCCTGGAAGAGCGCGGCGAGGTGCCATGCGAGTGAATCGATGTGCGTGCTGAAGCGCTCCGGCGTCAGGGCCTCAGCGGCCATGTCCATGCGCACATCGTACTCCGGCACGCTGGTGGCGAGCAATCGGCCATCGCCGCTGTAGATATGGCCGCGCTCGGGCTGCACGGTGCGCCATGCGGTGCTGACATGCTGGGCCTTGGCGCGCCATTGCTCGCCCTCGAACAGCTGCACGCGGAAGAGCTGCACGGCGATGGCGAAGGCGAAGAGCGCCACGCTGAGGTACACGATGCGCGCGCGCAGGGCCAACGGCGAGGTCTTGCTCATGGGATGCGCGTATCGTCGAGTTTGTCCTCGTCCACTTCCAATTTCACTGGCGGAACGCGGCTCTCTTTCAGCCCAAGCGCGCTGATCCGGCCGGCCACCTGGCTCTGCTGCTCCTGCTTCTCGAGCTCAGCGCGGACGCTGATGTATTCAGCGCGCTGTTCCTTGAGGGCAGCACCATGCTCGTCGATGTCGCGCACCACGCGTTCGGCATGGTAGCCGTAGGCGATGCTCAGCAGGCCCGCCCCAGCGAGGAACAGGATGAAGGGCATGTTCAGCAGCACATTGTCCTTGGTGAGGAAAGAGCCGTTGAGCACGCTGATGAAGCCGCGCGGCAAGCGCATCGGCTTAGCGGCCTTCTTGGCCTTCGGCTTCTCCTCGGCACTCTCGCGCATCCTGTTCATGCTCTCTCTGCTATGCGTAAGCGGGCGCTGCGGGCCCGCGGGTTCCTTGCGGTCTCTTCTTCGCTCGGCTTGATCGCCTTGCCCGATGGATGGAATGGCCGGAGCCTATTGCCGTAGTGGTCCTTCTGCTCTTCTCCGCTGAGGTGGCCGGCACGCATCCAGTTCTTCACCAGGCGGTCCTCGAGGCTGTGGTAGCTGATCACCACCAGCCTTGCCCCGGGCGCCATCACCTCCGCGCTCTGCTTCAGCAAGGCCTCCAGTGATCCGAGCTCGTCGTTCACCGCGATGCGCAGCGCTTGGAAGACCTGCGCACGGAAGCCGTTCTCCTCTTTCCACGGCGTCACCGGAGCGATTGCCTGGATCAGCTGCTGCGTGGTGGTGATGCGCTTGGCCGCGCGTGCATTCGCCAAGGCCCTGGCCACGCGGTGCGCACCATCGACCTCGCCGTAACTCCGCAGGAGACCGGCGATTCGCCCTTCGTCCCAGCCGTTCACGATATCGGCTGCGGTGAGCTTGGCGCGGCGGTCCATCCGCATATCCAGCGGGCCGTCGAAGCGGATGCTGAATCCGCGCTCACCGCGATCGAATTGATGGCTGCTGACGCCAAGGTCGGCGAGCAGGCCATTGATCGGGATGGCCTGAAGGAAGCGCAGGTGGTTCCGGATCCAACGGAAATCGCTCTTCACCAGCGTGAAGCGCGGGTCGTTGATCGCATTGGCCCAAGCGTCCTTGTCGCGGTCGAAGGCGATCAGCCTTCCCTGCGGGCCGAGCTTGCCGAGTATCGCGCGGCTGTGTCCTCCTCCCCCGAAGGTGGCATCGACGTAGATGCCGTCGGGGCGGATATTCAACCCATCGATGCAGGCTTGTGAAAGAACGGGGTCGTGGTAATCACTTCCCGTCGTCATTGCCCAATGGACCCATGACTGCTTCGGACAAGGAGCTCATATCCACGGCCTCGTTGCGCATGTCGGCGTATGCCTTGGCATCCCAGACCTCGATCCGGTCGCGCTGGCCCAGCAGCTTCAGGTCGTTGCCCAATCGGGCATCCTTCAGCAATGCATAAGGCAGCAGCATACGGCCGGTGGGGTCGGGCGCCAATGGAGTCGCCCCTGCCGTGAATCGCCTGATGAAATCCGCGTTCGCTTTCACGAATCGGTTCAGGCGATCCAGCTTGTTGGTGGTGGCCTCCCAGATCGGCATGGGATAGATCACCAGGCAGGGCGCGTGAACATCCCGGTTCATCACGAAGCCGCGGTCTGCCAAGTCGCCCAGCTGCTTGCGCAGCATGGCTGGAAGGACAAGCCTTCCCTTGGCGTCGAGCCGGCAATCGTATTCCCCGAGCAGGTTCAGCATATGCGCTCATGTGCGTGCGAGACGGCGGCGAAAGTAGCGGCGGTCCGGCACTTTCAGGCCTTTTCAGGCACGATGTTCAAAACTTGATGCCCCAAAGCTACGACCAAGTAGGCCGATTCGTTACAAAACCTGCGTAATCACGGGTAAAACGAACGGTGGGAGAAAGTGGCAGAGTTTCCCACAATGAGCTCCATTCCGTGCCGAAATCAGCTCACGAGTGCATGGCAAGGGGCAATCCGGTCGATTCCACGGTCTCGCCGGCAACATCCAGCCGACCATGACCTTCCGAGCGTTCTGCAAAGGCCTTGGCCTCGATGTTCCACAATCGGCCCGCCTACATTTGGCCGGACCCATGGCGCACACGCTGAAGCAGGAAGGAGAGTTCCAGTACCTGGATGCCGGGGAAGGCCAGCCGCTTGTATTGCTCCATGGATTGTTCGGCGCGCTGAGCAACTTCAAACCGCTGTTCGATCATTTCGCGCCGCGCTACCGCGTGCTGGTCCCCATGCTGCCGCTGTACAGCATGCCCATGCTCGGAACCAATGTGCCGGCGCTGGCCGATTTCCTGGACCGCTTCCTCCATCACCTCGGCCTGGCGCAAGTGAACCTGCTGGGCAATTCCTTGGGCGGGCACGTGGCGCTGATCTACTGCACGAAGCACGCCTCACGGGTTCGCACCCTCACGCTCACCGGCAGCAGCGGCCTTTATGAGAATGCCTTCGGCGGCAGTTTCCCGCGACGCGAGGACAAAGAGTACTTGCGCAAGAAGATCGCCCTCACCTTCCACGACCCGAAGCACGTGACCGACGCGCTGGTGGAGGAGTGCTATGAGACGGTGAATGACAAGGGCAAATTGATCCGCATCCTGGCGTTGGCGAAGAGCGCCATCCGCCACAACATGGGCAAGGACATCCCGCGCATGACCATGCCGGTGCTGCTGATCTGGGGCAGGCAGGACACCATCACGCCGCCGGAAGTGGCCGAGGAATTCCACAGCCTCTTCCCCAACAGCGAACTGCACTGGATCGAGGGCTGCGGGCACGCGCCCATGATGGAGCACCCGGAGGAATTCAATCGGATCCTGGGCGAGTGGTTGCACAAGAGGCTCGAAGACGCGAACACCTAGAAGCTTGTGGTAGGCGGAGAGCCGAGAGTCCGGCGACCCTCGGCTCCGCTCGGCGAGACAGGGCCAGACTCATCACTCTCCCATAAGCATTTACCATTCGAGCAATGAAATCCCTCCGCGCCGAGCACCTCACCAGCGGACGCGAAGCGGCGCATTGGGCGAAGCCTGCATTGCCCGAGTACGCCTTCATCGGCCGGAGCAATGTGGGCAAGAGCTCCCTGATCAACATGCTCTGCCAGATCAAGAAGCTGGCGCGCGTGAGCAATACGCCGGGGCGCACGCGAAATGTGGAGCACTTCCGCGTGGAAGGCACGCTCACCAGCGGCAGGCCCTGGATGCTCGCCGACCTGCCCGGCTACGGTTTCGCGAAAGCGAGCAAGGCCGAGCGCGCGGTGTGGGAGAAGATGATCCACGCCTATCTGCGGGAGCGTGAGAACCTGCAATGCGTTTTCCTGCTCATCGATTCGCGCCTTGAGCCGCAGCATAACGACCTCGACATGATCCAATGGCTCGGTGAGCAGGGGATCCCCTTCCGCATCGTGTTCACCAAGGCCGATAAGATCTCTCCGCCGAAGGTGCAGGCCAACATCGCTGCGCTGAAACGAGAGCTGCGGAAGACATGGGAGGAGCTCCCGCCCATGCACACCACCTCATCCGAGAGCCGTCAGGGACGGGAAGAGATCCTCGCGCTCATCGAGGAGGTGAATGAGCGTTGGGGAGGTTGAGGGTCGTCGAGGTTGAGGAGTTCGGGGGTTGATGACCGTGAAGGTTGCAGCGCCTCGACAATCGCATGCACCAACCTAACCCTCAACCTCCGCCCCCACCCTGTATTCGCATCAACCATTTACCCTTCCATCACTTTGGCTCCACGCCCAGCATGTGCTCCGCGAAGTAGGACGCGAAGTCGCGCATCTGAGCAGCCATCCGGCCTTCGCCGGTAGCGCGCTCAAAGGTGTCGGAGAGGGTGAGCAGGTTCTGGTGGAAGAAGGCCTTCATCTCCTCGACGGTCATCTCCTTCGTCCAGAGATCGATGCGGAGCGTGTTCTTCTCCTGCTCGTCCCAGAACGCGAGCAGCATGGCTTTGCTCATGGCCTGGCTCCCGGTGTCCTCGGCCTTCCATTCGATGCGCTCAGGCACATGGTTGTCGTCAAGCCGCACGGAGATGTTGATATCGGAGGTCTTCATTGCTGAATGGTCGATCAGGGGTTCAGGGAATCCTGCGCCATGCCTTCGCGGGCAGGCTCGGGTTGACCGGTTGGCGGGCTGTGATCCAAGTTGAAAGGCTCAACGCGGCTTGTAGTGCTTCAGGATCTCGCGCGGGTCATCGATGGCGAAAAGCTGCGCGAAGGTGAGCTTGGGGTCGGCTTTCATGCAGGCTTGCACCATGCGCAGTCCGATCCATTCACCGAGGTGGCCAGGGCTCTCGCGCGGCAATCCATTGGTGAAGGGCCCGTCGTTCATCCAGCGGCCGATGTCCTCACCCTTTTTGCTGTAGAGCTGATCCTTGCCCACCAGGGCCTTCCACACCTCATACTCATTAGCCTCGCACCATTCGAGCTGCTCCTTGCTGAAGGCGAGCTTGAGGTGGGGCTCCACTTCGGGCAGCAGCGCATCGAGCAGGGCCATCGCCTTGCCCGTCTCCACCATGTGGGCGAGCAACTCTGCATCGTCAACAGGCTGCGTGTAATGCACCAGGAGCCAGCCCTTCACCGCGCTCGGCACCAGCATCGCCGGCTCCATGCGCTGCTTCATGTACTGCGGGAAGCTCTCCGGCGCGAGGTATCCGATCACCGGATGGTCCACGCCGATGAACCATTCGATGCCGATGCCCAGCACGCTATCGGTGGGGTACAGCCCATAGTTGTAGCCGGAGTTGAAGGCCACGACGCGCGGGGTGAGGCTATCGGGGAAGAGCGCCTTCAAGCGCGTGAAGGCCTTCTCGAAGAGCGCGCGCTGCGGCTCCAGGTCGCCGAGCACGCTATCGGCTGCCTCCTGCGCCGCGCTCCAATCGGGGTCGAGCACGAATCGGTGCAGCACCAGCGGCAGGCGCGGGTCGTCCACGGGCGCGCCTTGCAGGATGTCCTCGATGTAGATGCGGTAGAACTCGCCGTAGGTGGCGTGCGCCTTCCTGCTGGCAGCGGCCATGCTATCGGGAGGGGCGTGGAAGAGGTCCTGATCAAGGCGGCCGATGGTGATGCGCACCGGGTCCGTGCCCTCGGGCAGCTCCGGCACTCCATCCCCTCCGCACGCCATGAGGCACACGGCCCATGCGAACAGCACGCTTTTCGCAAAGCGCCGCACCGCCACGTTACTTTCGCCACCGCTTAACACGCGCCAAACCTATGAACAAGCCCATCGCTCTTCTCGCTTTCGTTCTCACCGCTGCAACGCTCACCGCGCAGGATGATGTGGGCGTGCGCTTCGGATTGAAGCTGAGCCCGAACATGGCCTTCGTGCAGCCCGAGACCAAGACGTTGAAGAGCAACGGCGCCGGTCTGGGATACACCTTCGGCCTGATGCTGGAGCTGCCCATCGGCAACAGCGGCAACTACCGCTTCGCAACCGGCCTGAACCTGAACAACATGAAGACGAAGTGGAAGACCGACTTCGCCTACTACGATGCCCTGAACGAGCCCCAGAAGACAAGGGAACTGGAGACGGATGTCGCCCTTCAGTACGTGGAGCTCCCGCTCACCATCAAGCTCATGACCAACGAGATCGGCTACATGCGCTACTTCGCCGTGGTGGGGGCCGGAAACGCGTTCAACGTCAAGGCCAAGGCCGACCAGGTGGTACCGGTGTACAACAGCGTTGCGCCCACCATCGTCGACAAGTTCGAGGAACAGGAGAACGAGAATGTGCAGGACGACATCGCGCTGTACAAGGCCTCGTTGATCGTGGGCGCTGGCGCGGAATACAACTTCAGCGGCAGCACCAGCGTGATGTTCGGCATCACCTATAACAACGGATTCACCAACATCCTCGACATCGATGGCGCCAAGGCCAAGGCCCATTATGTGGAGCTGAGCCTCGGCGTGTTCTTCTGAGCCGCTGAACGAATCCATCAGAAGCCCCTTCGCCTTGCACCGGAGGGGCTTTTCCTTTGCACCCCTGGGCCGTAGCATCGGCGAGCAGCACATGAATACCGAGGGCATCATCGAGCACATCACGGAATGGCTCCGCACGTATTGCGAGCGCAATGGGCAGCTGGGCTTCGTGGTGGGCGTGAGCGGCGGGATCGACAGCGCCGTGACCAGCGCGCTCTGCGCCCGGACCGGTTTGCCCACGCTTTGCGTGGAGATGCCCATCCATCAAGCGTCGACCCAGGTGGTGCGCGCACAGGAGCACATTTCGTGGCTCATGGAACGGCATCCGAATGCGCGCATGGAAGTGGTGCAGCTCACGCCCGTGTTCGATCGATTGATGGCCGCACTCCCGGCTGTCGAGGACAAGGCCGCCATGGAACTCGCGCTCGCGAACACCCGCGCGCGCTTGCGCATGGCCACGCTCTACTACTTCGCCGGACTTCTGAGGCATGTGGTGGCCGGCACGGGCAACAAGGTGGAGGACTTCGGCATCGGCTTCTTCACCAAGTACGGCGATGGCGGTGTGGACCTCTCGCCCATTGCAGACCTTACCAAGACCGAGGTGTACGCCGTGGCCCGCGGGCTCGGCATCATCGGCTCCATCATGCAAGCCAAGCCCACGGACGGCCTATGGGGCGATGACCGCAGCGACGAGGACCAGATCGGCGCGAGCTACCCCGAGCTGGAATGGGCGATGGACATCCGCGAGAAAGGCATTGACCCGGCCAAGCTTGATCTCAGCGCCCGGCAACAAGAGGTGCTCGCCATCTTCGACCGGCGCAAGGCCGCCAACCGCCATAAGATGGAACCGATCCCGGTGTGCGCGGTACCGCCCGAACTGAAGGGCTGATCGGGCAATAGTCCACGTCGTACAGCGTTCGCGCACAAACGAACCATTGCCATGATCCATCGGGTGATCACCGCGCTCGCCGCACTGGGCGGCCTCAATGCAACGGCCCAGGACTCGCTCTTCCACATCAACGGCAGCGTGATGGCGGGCACGGTGGAGGAGATCGGCGTGAGCACCGTGCGCTACCGCGCGCAATCAGGCGACCACGCGGTGCTGGTCACCGTTGAGCGCAGCGAATTGGCTCGGGTGAAGCTCGCCAGCGGCCAGGATTTCGAGTGGGTGCGCCTATCGCTCGATGCGCAGGGCCGCGCCATGGTCGGCACCAAGAACCATATCGCCATCGACTTGATCGCACCGGCGTTGAACCATGTGACCATCGGCTACCAGCGCGTGATCGATGAGCATGTGAGCCTCTCGGTGAAGGCCGGGTACATCGGATTGTATGATCGCGGCCGCAACGGATCGGTCTACCAAGTGCATAGCGGCGGACTGCTCAAGCTCGGCCTGAACCTCAGGCTGCCGAACCCGCAAAGGCGCATCGCCACCCTTCAGCAATTGCACCCGCTGATGGGCTGGTATGTGCGGCCGGAGATCGTCGTGAGCGCATGGCGCCAGGACCACTACCACTACGAGCCCTATTCGTACACCTTGCAGACGACCAGCGCCGACTACCTCAGCGGCGCATTCCTCTTCAACGTCGGTGGCCAATGGCTGCTCAGCAACCGCATCACCTTCGGGCTCTATGGTGCAGCGGGCTATGGCTTCCAGCTCGTCGACGGCGATCAGGTCGATAGCGGCCATGCGTTCGCTCGAGAGGCCTACGCCTTTTCGCATGCGCACCTCGGCGAATACACGCCGCTGGTGGCCAGCGGCGGCATGATGGTGGGCGTGCTCTTCTGAGCGTTCAATTCAGCACCTCATCGAGAAGTCGCTGGGCCACGCTGTTCCCGAAGAGCACATTCGCGCCCAAACCGAAGGAGAAACCGGGCGTGATGGGATAGCGCGTGCGATCGGCATCGCTCCCTGTGAAGCGCAGGCCCTGCGTGATGGCGTATCCTGCATCCGCACGGACCTGGATGGTCCTGTTCACGCGATGACGGAGATTGACGAAGGCCCGGAAAGCCGCGTGATTCATATTCACCCGTTCGCCCTGCCATTCCAGACCGGAGCGGAAACCGTCGCTTGCGAAGCCCGCCAGGAACCGGGTTCCGGATCCGGGACGGTAACCGAATGCCAACTGCGCCGGCACCACATAGTGCAAGGACCACTTGCCGCCCAACGGCGCCTCCCCGCCAAGGAAGGGCAACGGCAGCACGAACCGATCGGAATAGCTGATTGCCAACCCGTAGAAGAACTGCCTGCGCAAGCCCTTCACGTGCAGCTTGCCGATGACACCGTTGCCCCGGAGCACGGCCTCATGGATCGTGCGTTCCTCCTCGCTAACGTTCACGTTGGCGCTCCAGAAGAGCAAGCGACGGTTCCGCGTGAGCTTCACGCCCATGAGCCCTGCGCTCGCAGCCATCAGCCTGCGCGGTCCCAAACTGTCGAGGCCCATCCGCGCCTCGCGGCCGGTGAAGCGCGCGGTGGCCAGCACCTGTGAGGCCCGGACACGGACGCTCTTCTTCAGGAAATCGCCGATGCCCCGTGCGCTGCTATCGGCCTCGAAGCCCAGCTTGAACCGGGATCGGACGGGCACGGTGAACACTGCGGTGGCCTCCGTGAGGCCGAATCGCCCGGAAGTGTCGCGGAATGCGGCCTCGGGCAGAAAGCGGGCATCGAGGCGCAAGCGCGGCCTGAAGACCTGCTCGAACTGCTCCAAGTCGAAGGTCTGGGCGGAAACACGTCCGGCAACGGTGAGGATGAAAAGGATTTGCAGGGTCCGGAGCCGGATCATATCCAATGGTTGCCACAGACGGAGTCGCGATCAAGTCGGGAAACTGCCCGATCCCGTAACGCGTCCAGCGCGATGCGCGGTTCAGACGAAATCGGGTCAGAATGGTTTGATTTGGACTATCCGCACGCATGCGCCGCACCCTGCTCATCACTTTCGGCCTCATGGGCATCACGCATCTGCATGCACAAGCCGTTCGCGGCGAGGTGATGGATGCCGAGAGCCTGATCGGGCTGCCGGGCGCAACAGTGGTGGTGGTGGGCAGCGATCCGATCATCGGCACCGTGACGGATCAGGACGGGCGCTTCACGTTGAGCGGCGCGCCATGGGGTCGCATTGCGCTGCATGTGCGCATGGTGGGCTACGAGGACCAGGTCCTCAGCGGCCTCGTGCTCACCAGCGCGAAGGACCTGGCGGTCTCCGTGCGGTTGCAGGGCGCGCTCACTGAATTGGGCGAAGTGGAAATCGTGGGCGATGCCGCGCCGGGCGAGGTGCGGAACGAGATGGCCCTGCTGAGCGCGCGGCAATTCAGCGTGGAAGAGACGGACCGCTACGCTGGCAGCCGTGGCGATCCCGGCCGCATGGCCAGCAACTTCGCCGGGGTGCAAGGCGCTGACGACAGCCGCAACGACATCGTGATCCGCGGGAACAGCCCCATGGGCGTGCTCTGGCGCTTCGAGTGCGTGAACATCCCCAATCCGAACCACTTCGCCATACCCGGCACCGGCGGTGGGCCTGTCACCATCCTCAACAACAAGTACCTCGCGAACTCCGACTTCTTCACCGGCGCATTCCCCGCTGAATTCGGGAATGCCACTGCTGGAGTGTTCGACCTGCGCATGCGCAATGGCAACGCCGATAAGCATGAGTTCACTGCGCAGCTCGGCTTCCTCGGGACCGAATTGATGGCCGAAGGGCCGTTGAGCAAGAAGCACCGCTCGAGCTATCTGGTGAGCTATCGCTACAGCACCTTGCGGCTCTTCGGGTTCATGGGCATCCGCATCGGCACCGATGCCATCCCGCAGTACCAGGATGCGGCCTTCCGCTTCCACTTCCCCAGCAAGAAAGGCTCGGTATCGCTCTGGGGCATCGGCGGCAGCAGCAGGATCGACATCGTGATCAGTGATCAGGCGAAGCCCGACACCGCCACCCTGATCTACGGCGAGAACGACCGCGACCAGTACTTCCGCTCGCGCATGGGCACCGTGGGCGCCACCGCCACGCGCACCCTGAATGAAAAGACCTACGTGAAGGCCACGCTTGCGCTCAGCGGCCAGGGCATCAACTCGGATCACCGCTACGTGTACCGCCGCGTGGTGGACGGACGCTTCGAGGTGGACAGCCTGCCACCTCTGCTGCGTTACCGATTCCATGAGAGCAAGGCGATGCTGTACGTCTTCGCCAACCGGAAACTTGGCCTTCGCACCAGCTTGCGCGTTGGAGTGAACACGGAGCAGCAATGGGGCGCCTACCTCGATAGCGCGAGAGCGATCATCCCGGCGACGGTAGATGGAGACCCGAACGCATTGGGAACCTGGCGGGTGCGCTGGGATGCGGGCGTGAGCGCCACGCAACTGCAGCCCTATGCCCAGGTGCGTCATCGTTTCAACGAACAGTGGACCGCCACGCTGGGCATCACCTCGCTCTACAACTCGATCAACGCGAACAGCTTCTCGCCGATCGAGCCGCGCTTCGGCATCTCTTACGCGCCCGACACGCGGCAACGGATCTCCGCCGGCTATGGACTGCACTCGCAGATGCAGCCCGGCTACCTGCTCTTCTACGGCGCCACCACCAACGGCCGCGATCCGCAGGAGCAGAACACGGGCATCGGCCTCACGCGCACGCATCACGGCGTAGTGGGCTACGAACGGCGATTGGGGCAGCGCGTTCGCATGAAACTTGAAGCTTACTACCAGTGGCTCTTCGACGTGCCGGTGAGCGTGGCGCCCTCCTCCTTCTCTTTCGTGAACACCGGCGCGGGCTTCGAGCGCTTCTTCCCGGACAGCCTCCACAACAAAGGCAACGGCTGCAACCAAGGGATCGAGCTCACGCTGGAGCACGCCTTCGCCAGGGGCTGGTACGGCCTCTTCACGGCATCGCTCTTCGATGCGCGCTACCGCGGCAGCGATGGCGTCTGGCGCAACACCTCCTTCAACGGCCGAAATGCCTTCAACCTGGTGCTGGCGCGCGAGTTCACCACCGCGAAGAAGTCGGTGATCAGCATCGGCACCAAATTCACCTACGCGGGCGGCCGCTGGTACGGCCCGGTCGATCGCGAGGCGAGCGCCGCCGCGCAGGAGGTGGTTTATGTGGACAGCCTGGTGAACACGCGGCAGTTCCGCCCCTACTTCCGCGCCGACCTGAAACTGGGATACCGCTGGAACCGGCCGAAAGTGATGCATGAGCTGGGCCTCGACCTGGTGAACGTGACCGGCCAGCAGAATATCCTCACGCTCACCTACGCGCCCGACCACCCGAGCGGCGACCCCATCCGCGAAGAGTACCAATTGGGCTTCCTGCCGCTCTTCTACTACAAGGTGGAATTCTGATCAGCGGTCCGGGTGCGATGGGTCACCTTTCTTCGTTCCTGCCATCAAGGGTGAAAGACGGTCACGACCATGGACGACGAGCGGATCATCGACCTCATCCGGAGCGGCAAGGACCACGAGGCCTTCAAGGCGCTCTACGCCCACTTGCCCAAGGTGGAGCACCTGGTGCGGCAGAACAGCGGCCGCAGCGGCGATGCGAAGGACATCTTCCAGGATGCCCTCATCATCTTCCACCGCCGCGTGCGCACCGAAGGCTTCTTGCTCACCAGCGGCATCGGCACCTTCCTCTTCGCGGTATGCCGCAACCTCTGGCGCGAGGAATTGCGCCGCCGCCACAAGGCCCTCACCGAGTGGAAGCTCGATGATGAGGCCGATGAGCCCGCCGACCTCACGGTGCTCCTGGCACGCGAAGGCGAGTACAAGCGCGCAGAGCAGGCGCTGAAATCGCTGAGCGATAAGTGCCTCGATGTGCTCACGCGCTTCTATGTGAAGCACGAGCCCTTGAGCGCGATCGCCAAGGTGCTGGGCTTCGCCGGCGAGGGCGCTGCGAAGACGCGCAAGTACAAGTGCCTGGAGGAGGCCCGCAAGCGGTACCGCAAGCTTGTCCCCATGACCGTCGCAACCATGCAACACCCCTGAACATGCGCGACGAACTGCACCTGATGGAACTGGTGGACCGTTACCTCGACGGGTCCATGAACGCTGCTGACCGTGCGGCCTTTGAAGAACGCGCAAGCAAGAGCGCGGAGCTGCGCGAGCTGATCGATGACCAGCGGGCGCTGCGCGAAGGCGTGGCGCGCGTTCCGGTTCGCGCTGCCGCGGCGAAAGCGTATCGCGCCTATCGCTTCGGGAAGCCGGGGCCGTGGATCGGCGGGTCGGTGATCGTTGCTGTGATCGGCATCACGGCGGCCGTGCTCATGCTGAAGCGCGAAGCGCCGACATACGATGAGCGGGGTGATGCGCCCCGAGCGACCATTGAAGAGGGCATCACTGCCACGGAAGATGCCCTACGACCACTCCTGATCAACGTCGATACCCAGCGCGACACCACAGTGCTCAGCCCAGGAGGCATCGTGCTCGACATCCCCCGCGGCTGCTTCATCGACAGCCTCGGGCGAACGATCGCATCGCCCGTGCAGGTGACGCTGAAGGAAGCGCTCACGGCCATCGACATCGTCAAAGCGGGCCTCAGCACCATGAGCGGCGATACGCTCTTGGAGACCGGCGGCATGTTCCACATCGACGCCCGGCAGAACGGACGTGTGGTTCGCATCGATCCGAGCAAGGCGATCACGGCGATGGTGCCGGCACAGCGCAACCAAGAAGGCATGATGCTCTATCGCGGCGAGGAGCTGCCCGATGGCCGTATCGATTGGCGCGACCCGCAGCCGCTGAAGAAATCGTTGGTGCCCGTGGACATCACCACGCTCAACTTCTATCCGCCGGGCTATGTGCAAAAGCTCGCTGAGTTGGGGCAGGCTGTCACGACCAAAGCGTTCAAGGACAGCTTGTATTACTCGTTCTGCTACACATCATCGCCAGCGCCCGTGCAGGATAGAGGAATCGCCGAGCGCACAGAGATATGGCCCGTCGTCGCTGGTACTGGAAATTCGGGTCCGGTCGAAGCGTTCGTTTCTTCGGACACGACGACCAAGAACTTGGATAAGCTGATGGAAACGACGTATCAAGGAACAGGCATCGACCCCGCCAAGGTTATGACCATCTGGCAGCCGCGCTTCAACGGGAGCAACCTGGCCACGCGCGAGTTCGAGGAGCGCATGCGCGCGATCCACGGCACCTGCGACAATGCGGTGCTCGATCTCTACGTGAACAACCTCGACCAGGACCTGAGCGAGCTGGATTCGCGAGCCGTGCGCATGGGGCACGCTGCATTCAGCGCTTTCACGCGGCGTAACGACGGCCGCGTGGACCTGCCCAAGCATGCGGCAGAACGCCTGCGCACCTTCTACGAGAAAATCAGCAGTTCAGAGGCCGACGCCATCCGCAAGACCCAAGAGAAATTTTGGAACGAACAATGGAAACAGGACGTGAAGAGCGATGCCAAGCGCGCGGATCATGCTATGGCTGAAAGCGTCCGGGAAGGCGCATTGTTCCAAAAAGAACTAGCCGCGAACCTAGACACAGTATACAAGCAGCTCGGCTACAAGCAAGTACCATTCCCGCGCGCGGCATGGGTGGTACCTGTGAGCAATTCCGGCTGGTGGAACGTGGACAAAGCCGTACTCCAAGCCACCGTTTCGCGCAGCAGCATGAGCTACACTGACGACCAGACCGGAAAGACCGCCGCACTCTCCTATACACCGCTAATCGTGGAAGTCGCGGACCGTGCGAGCTTCGATGAGCTAGTCGTGTACCTAATCCCGGACCAACTGAACAGCTACCAACGGATGAACGAGCAAGGCGGGGGCTTCGAAGAACGCCTGAACACGCTCTTCACCTACGACCTGCTCTGCCTCGGCATGAAAGGCTCGCAGCAGTTCGCCTTTGCGGCCAAAGCCTCCGGGCAGTCACGCATCACCGCATCCCTCGCGCCCACCGACGACAATGGCCTGCGCGCCATGCTGCGCACCAAAGGCAACGTGGAGGAAAATCTGCTCGACGAAAGCCGCTACTTGATCTGGTCCGCCGGTGACCGCGCACGGCAGAAGCGCAATACCGATCGCGTGCGCTTGCGGCAAGAGCTGATGCCCGTGGTGTTTCCGTGCACGGGTGCCACTGGAGTCCCGGCGGAAGACAGTGCGCGCGTCACAGCGATCAACGAGCAGCGTATCGAGACAGCTGCGCGCTTCCCCGGCGGCGAAGAGGCGATGTGGGCCTGGCTGCGCGAACGGATGAAGGTGCCCGCGGATCCCGGCGGCGATGGGCGTGTGGTGCTGGTGTTCACCGTGGAGGCCGATGGCAGCACTACGAATCACGCCGTGCAGAGGAGCGGAGGGGCGGCGTGCGACCGCGAAGCGCTGCGCGTGGTGCGCATGATGCCGAAGTGGGAGCCCAGCCGGGCGGGCGGACGGCCAGTGGCCTGCCGGATGCAGCTGCCGGTCAGCTTCTCTCTACGATAGATCGATCAGCCTATCGTCCACGTATGCTCGCCCTTGAGCAGCGCATCGAGGTCGCCGACTCCCTTCACCTCCTTCGCGCGCTTCACCTGCCCTTGCAGCTTCTCCTCGTGCGTGGGACGGTCGGCGACATAGAATACGCCGAAGGGACGCGGGAAGGCGCCTTCGTGACGGGGGTCCTCGAATAAGCGCACGAGGATCGAGGCCTTGAAGTTGTCGCGCTCGTCGTGGATCCAGCAGTCGTTGGGCGAGAAGTCCGGGCCGATGTCGATGATGCGCGGCTTCATCTCCTTGATGCAGATGCCCTTCGTCCCGTTCGCGAAGGTGAGCGGCTTGCCCTGCTCCACAAAGAGCGTGTTCGTGGGCTTGTTCGCCTTCTCCGTGAAGACCTCGAAGGCGCCGTCGTTGAAGACGTTGCAGTTCTGGTAGATCTCCACGAGCGAGGTGCCGCGATGCGCATCAGCGCGAGCAAGCACTTCGCGCATGTGCTTGGGGTCTCGATCCATGCTCCTTGCGATGAAAGTGCCATCGGCGCCCTTCACCAGCGCGAGCGGGTTGAACGGATGATCCGTGCTGCCCATGGGCGTGCTGCGCGTCACCGCGCCTTCGGGTGAAGTGGGCGAATACTGCCCTTTCGTGAGGCCGTATATCTCGTTGTTGAAGAGCAGCACGTTCACGTCCACATTGCGGCGCAGCAGGTGGATGATGTGGTTGCCGCCGATGCTGAGCGCGTCGCCATCGCCGGTGATCATCCACACGCTCAGGTCGGGTCGCACGCTGCGCAGGCCGCTCACGATGGCCGGTGCACGGCCGTGGATACCGTGCAGGCCGTACGTATCGAGGTAATAAGGGAAGCGCGAGCTGCAGCCGATGCCGCTGATGAAGACCACCTCCTCCTTCTTCTTGCCGCTCTGCTCGAGCAGGGTCTGCACCTGCTTCAGGATGCTGTAATCGCCGCAGCCAGGGCACCAGCGCACTTCCTGGTCGGAAGAGAAATCGATCCTCTCCGGAGCAACGGTCCCGTTCACGGCGCTCATCGCTTCATCAGATTGAGCACGGCTTCCTTGATCTCCGCGCTGGTGAATGGCAATCCTTGGATCTTGTTCAGGCCCTGCGCGTCCACGAGGAACTCCGCGCGCAGCATCTGCCGCAATTGGCCGCTGTTCATCTCGGGCACCAGCACCTGCTTGTACTTCTTCAGCAGTGGCCCCAAGCCCTTGTTGAAGGGGAACAGGTGCCTGATGTGCACGTGCGCCACGCTGTGCCCTTCAGCTTGCAATTCAAGGGCGGCCGTTCTGATCGCCCCGTAGGTGCTTCCCCAGCCCACAATGATCGCATCGCCCTCGGGCGGACCGCTATCCAAACGGATGGGCTTGAAGCGATCCGCGATGCGCGCGACTTTCTCGTCACGCAGCCGCACCATCAGCTCATGGTTCTTCGGCTCGTAGCTGATGTTGCCGGTCATGTCCTGCTTCTCGATGCCGCCGATGCGGTGCTGCAGGCCAGGTTGGCCGGGCAAGGCCCATGGGCGGACCCCTCGATCGTCACGGAGATAGGGCAGGAAGCGCTCGCCATCGTTCGGGCCTTTGATGAAGTTGGGCGCGATGGCAGGCAGGTCCTTCGACTGAGGGAAACGCCATGGCTCCGCGCCGTTGGCGATGTAGCCGTCGGTGAGCAGGATCACCGGCGTCATGTGCTCGATGGCGATCTGCACGGCCTCGAAGGCCATGTCGAAGCAATCGATGGGCGTGCTGGCGGCGATCACGGGGATGGGGGCTTCGCCGTTGCGGCCGAAGACCGCTTGCCAGAGGTCGGCTTGCTCTGTCTTGGTGGGCAGGCCCGTGCTCGGTCCGCCGCGCTGCACGTTCACGATCACCAAGGGGATCTCGAGCATGAAGGCGAGGCCCATCGCCTCGGTCTTCAGCGCGATGCCTGGACCGCTGCTCGCCGTGATGCCGATCGCGCCTCCGTAGCTGGCGCCGATCGCGCTGCTGATGGCCGCGATCTCATCCTCCGCCTGGAAGGTGACCACGCCGAAGTTCTTGTGGCGCGAGAGCTCGTGCAGGATGTCGCTCGCCGGTGTGATGGGATAGCTGCCGTAGAAGAGGTCGAGCTTCGCTTTCTGCGCGGCGGCGATGAGGCCGAGCGCGGTGCCCTGATTGCCGGTGATGCTGCGATAGCTGCCCTTGGGCATGGGCGCGGGCTTCACCTCGAAGCGCGTGGTGAAGGTCTCGCTGGTGTCGCCGAAGTGGTAGCCGGCCTTGAGCGCGCGCAGGTTGGCCTCGAGCAGGTCCGGCTTCTTCGTGAACTTCTGCTGCAGGAAGCGCTCGCTGTTCTCCATGCCGCGGCTGTACATCCAGTTGATGAAGCCCAGCACGAACATGTTCTTGCAGCGGTCCTTCTCCTTCATGCCGAGCGTGAGGCCGTCAAGCGCAGCGCGCGTCATCTTGGTCACATCCACGCTGTGCAGCGAGTACTCGGAGAGGGAGCCGTCCGTGAGCGGATCGGCTTCGTCGATGTAGCCCGCCAGGCGGAGGTTCTTCTTATCGAAGCCATCGGTATTGGCGATGATGGCGCCGCCCTTCTTCAATTTGATCAGGTTGGCCTTCAGCGCCGCCGCGTTCATCACCACCAGCACGTCGCACTGGTCGCCGGGGGTCCACACCTCCACGCTGCCGAAGTGCAGCTGGAAGCCGCTAACGCCGGCCAGGGTGCCCTGCGGCGCACGGATCTCCGCCGGGAAATTCGGGAAGGTGCTCACATCGTTGCCGAAGAGCGCGCTGCTGTCGGTGAACTGCGCGCCGGTGAGCTGGATGCCATCGCCGCTATCACCGGCGAAGAGGATGACCACGTTGCGCCGTTCCTCAACGGGCTTGGTCTTCGTAGGGGCTGTGGACATGGAATGCGGCGCGAAGGTAGCCGGGGGCGGATGCGCGCTGGTGACGCGGATCACGCGGCGGGATAACACCAGCGCCTGCGCTTGGTTCGCTTTCAGGCCTCCACGCCCAGATTCACCGCCTCCACCTTCTTCACCTGCGGGGCCACGCGCCTGATCGCCTCCTCCACGCCGGCCTTCATGGTCATGGGCACCATGGCGCAGCCCAGGCAGTTGCCGTGCAGGCGCACGCGCGCCACGCCATCGGGGGTCACCTCATCCAAGGTGATGTCGCCGCCATCGGCCTCGAGGAAGGGGCGCAGCTCGGCGAGCGCTTCCCGGATGCGCAGTTCAGCGGCTTCGAGGTCCTTGGGGTTCATGGCTCAAGCGGGGATGGCCTTCAGCACGCTGTCCGAGACCGTGGCGCAAAGATGGCGGAAAGGCGCAGCGGCGGGCGTATCGCCTTGCAGCACGGCGGGGCGGCCCACATCGCCGGCCTCGCGAACGCTTTGGATCAATGGCACTTCGCCCAGGAAGGGCACCTTCAGTTCCTCCGCGAGCGCCTTCGCACCGCCCTTGCCGAAGATGAAGTACTTGTTCTCCGGCAGCTCAGCGGGCGTGAACCAGGCCATGTTCTCAACGATGCCGAGCACCGGCACATTCACGCTGGGCAGCCGGAACATGCCCACGCCTTTGCGCGCATCGATGAGGGCCACGGGCTGCGGCGTGCTCACGATGATGGCACCGCTCAAGGGCACGGCCTGCACCAAGGAGAGGTGGATGTCACCGGTGCCGGGCGGCAGGTCGATGAACATCACATCAAGCTCGCCCCAGTCCACATCCTTGATCATCTGCTCCAGTGCCTTGGTGGCCATGGGGCCGCGCCAAACGATGGCCTGATCGGTCTGCGCGAAGAAGCCGATGCTGAGCAGCTTCACGCCGTAGCTCTCCACCGGCACGATCCAATGCTTGCCATCGCGCTCACGCGTTCCGGGCTTCTCATGCACCACATCGAACATCAGCGGCATGCTGGGGCCGTAGATGTCGGCATCGATGAGGCCTACGCGCAGGCCGCGCGCGGCCAGGCCCGCAGCGAGATTGGCGGTGATGGTGCTCTTGCCCACGCCGCCCTTGCCGCTGGCAATGGCCACGATGTGCTTAACGCCGGGCAGCACCTTGCGCACGTTGGCACGCTCGCCGCTCAATGGGCTTACCGTCACCATCACATTCAACTCCTGACCGAGCGCCTGCTTCACATTGAAGATCACGGCCTCCTCCATGCGCTTGCGGCTGTGCATGGCGGGGTTGCTCACCTCGACGTTCACCTGGATGGTGTTCCCTTCGATCCGGATGTCGCGCACGAGGTCGAGCGCCACGATGTCCTTCTTCAGGTCGGGCTCGAGGATGCGGGAAAGGGCGGAGAGGACGGCGTCGCGAGTGATGGGCATGGCAATGGGAGCGCGAAACTAACGCGGCACAGACCTGAAAGCCCGTTCAATGGTGCGTTGCGATGAAGCGCGCGATCCATCTCGTGCCACCCTCATCAGCGAGTTCGGCAAGCAGGATTGAGGAGGTGAAAGAGGGCATGCCGAGGAACCGCACGTGCGCATCGACACGACCAGTGAACAGCACCTTTCCGCTCGGGTCAAGGATCCTGAGCGCGCCATTGCGGAAACGATCGGGATAGGACAACCGCACCTGGCCATCTTCCATGTGCGCATAAAAGCGCGACGCGGAGGGCTCCCCTCCTTCAGGTATTCCAACATTGGAAACAGAACAGGTGGATCCGAGTTGGTAAATCCGCACGCCGAGACTGTCATTGCACAACAACGTGTACCCCACATCGCAGGTTGAATCCAGGCATCGGAAATGGAAGAAGGGGTCGGGCAAAGCCCCAAGCCCTTCTACCCAATGCATGGAGACGTACAAGGGCTCCGGATCTCCGATCCAGAACGGATTGTAGCGCATGTGAAACCTCCTTCTCTGAATCTGGTTGATCATGACCGTATCGATGCTCTCCAGCCGAAACGGAATCTCATCAGGCGTGAATATCGGGAGGACACCAACATACGCGGTGTCACCGATCTCAAGCGTGAAGTCATAAGCAAGGTACTCGGGCTCACTGCATAACGTTGACCTCCGGAAATACGTCTTGCTTCCTTCATTCCTGAAGTACCCGCCTGCGGCTCCGACATTCGCGACTGAATACTCATGGCCGCACATAAAGACGCTTGAGGACATCACGGTTGTGTGCGTGCTGTAGGAGATGCCAATCCCATAAATCGTCACCATGACACTCCACACCGGTTCATCCGTATGCGTGAGGAAGGGCTGCTGCGCCTGGGAAGGAGTCGAGCAAAGCAAGAAGCCGACGACCGCGGCATATCGGTTCTTCATGGCCATAGGGGTTGAACGAATGTAGGCGCTGATGCGCAACAATCTCAAGCCATAGAACCCCTCGATACAGGCGCCGAGTCTACCCCGCCACCGTCTCCACCTCTTTGCTCACCTTCTTGAAGAGCCCTTGCAGCACATTGCCGGGGCCCACCTCCACCACTTTGGTGGCGCCATCGTTCAGCATGCCCTGCATGGTCTGCGTCCAGCGCACGGGCGCGGTGAGCTGCGCGATGAGGTTGGCCTTGATGCGCGCGGGCTCGGTGTGCGGACGGGCATCCACGTTCTGATAGACCGGGCAGCGCGGGTTCACGATCGGCGTGAATTGGATCGCGGTGGCGAGTTCCGCGCGCGCGGGTTCCATGAGCGGGCTGTGGAAGGCACCGCCCACGGGCAGCACGAGCGCTCGACGCGCACCAGCGGCCTTGAGGGCCTCGCACGCGGCGTTCACGGCATCGATGGTGCCGCTGATCACCAGCTGGCCGGGGCAGTTGTAGTTCGCGGCCACCACCACGCCCTTGCCGGCATTGGCGGTGATCTCCGCGCAGGACTCTTCCACCTTGGCATCGTCGAGGCCGATGATGGCGGCCATGGTGCTCGGCTGAAGCTCACAGGCCTTCTGCATGGCGTTGGCGCGCGCGGCTACCAGCTTCAGGCCATCGGCGAACTCCATGGCACCTGCTGCCACCAAAGCGCTGAACTCGCCGAGTGAATGTCCTGCGGTCATGGCCGGTTGGAAGGCATCGCCCATCACCTTGGCCTTCACCACGCTGTGCAGGAAGATGGCGGGCTGCGTCACATTGGTCTGCTTCAGGTCGGCCTCGCTGCCGCTGAACATCACATCGGTGAGCTTGAAGCCGAGGATGTCGTTGGCGTGCTCGAACCAGACACGTGCATTGCTATCTGTGTCGTAAAGATCCTTTCCCATGCCGGGGAATTGGGAGCCTTGGCCGGGGAAGACATAGGCGGTCATTTTCTTCGGAAGGTTGAGGGTTGTAGGTTGACGGGAGGTTGAGGGTTGGCTGAAACATCGGTTGACGTTGCATTCAACCTGCAACCCTCAACCTTCCACTTTTCAAGCCCCAACCTGCAATGAGCTAATCACGCCGCCCGAAGAGCCGCAGCAGCATCAGGAAGAGGTTGATGAAATCGAGGTAGAGGCTGAGCGCGCCCATGAGCGCCATCTTCTGCGCGGTCTCGGAGCCGGTGCCCACCACTTCGCCCAAGCGCTTGAGCTTCTGCATGTCGTAGGCGGTGAGCCCAGTGAAGACCACCACGCCGATGATGCTGATCACGTAGTCCATGGTGCTGCTGCCCAGGAACATGTTGATCACCGAGGCGATGATGATGCCGATAAGGCCGATCATGAGCAGGCTTCCCAGCTTGGTGAGATCGGTCTTGGTGGTGTAGCCGGCCACGGCCATGATGCCGAAGATGCCGGCGCTCATGAAGAAGACCTTGATGATGGACTCAGCCGCATACAGGATGAAGATGTAGCAGAGGCTGATGCCCATGAGCGCCGAGAAGGCGATGAAGGTGAGCAGCAGTAATGTTCCGCTGAGCTTCTCCATCATGCCGCTCATGAGGAATACCAGGCCTAATGGCGCGAGCATCACCACCCATCCCAGGATGCTGCGCCCACCATCGGCATTGTAGAGGTATTGCAGCAGTCCCGGCGTGCTGGCGAAGAGCCAGGCCATGGCGCCGCTGAGCACCAGGGCCGTGGCCATGTAGGTGAACACTTGGCTCAGGAAGGCGCGGACGTTGGTCTCGGGGCCGTAGATGACCTGGCCTGTGGTGGGGATCGGATTCTGTTCCATGAGGTTGGCGAATGCCGCGCTAAGGTCGGGTGCAGCGGGCTAATTCCCGTCAGGTGCCGTTCCACGCGTCACGCCGGAACGCGGCCGTTGCGCAGCAAAGGGTACCCGCGTATCCGGCATCTCACCAATGACGACGCCTATGGCATAGGTGAGTCGCCGGATGGCCGGGACAGGCGCGCCACCGCGCGCCAGACCTCCGGCGTGACGCTCAGGGTCAATGCAAGCGGGCGCCGATGAGCTTGATGAATTCCTCCCGCGTCCGGGGGTCATTCAGGAAGATCCCCGTGAAGGCGCTGGTGGTGGTCACGGAGTTCTGCTTCTGGATGCCTCTCATCTGCATGCACAGGTGCGCCGCTTCAATCACGACCGCCACGCCCATGGGCTTCAGCGTGTCCTGGATGCAGTCGCGGATCTGGTCCGTGAGGCGTTCCTGCACCTGAAGGCGCCGCGCGAAGGCGTCCACGACACGCGGGATCTTGCTCAGCCCGGTGATGCAGCCGTTGGGGATGTAGGCCACATGCGCTTTGCCGAAGAAGGGCAGCATGTGGTGCTCGCAGAGGCTGTACACCTCGATGTCCTTCACGAGCACCATCTGGCTGTAGTTCTCCTTGAAGAGCGCGCCCCGGAGGATGGCCGCCGGGTCGAGGTCGTAGCCGTGCGTGAGGTATTGCAGCGCCTTGGCCACGCGCTCGGGCGTCTTCTGCAGGCCTTCGCGCTTCGGGTCCTCACCGATCTGCTTGAGGATATCGCCGTAGTGCCCGCTGATGCGCGCGATGGACTTCTCATCATAGAGGTCGATGCGCTCGTAGCCTTCGCCGGTGGGCTCGTGCTCGCCATCGATGGCCTTGCCTTTCGCTTTACGCGCCATGGTACTCCGCAGTGTTGTTCTCGGTCTCCTGCACCTTCACGCCATGCAGCACGCAGCCGAGCTTCTTGATCGGCGCCTCGAGCTGCTGCCAGATGGCCACGCAAAGGTTCTCCGTGCTGCTGAGCCGCCCGCGCATGAAGGGCACATCGACATCGATGTTCCTGTGGTCCAAGTGGTCGATGACCTCCTCTTTGATGATGCGGCTCAACTGGCTCAAGTCCGTGACGAAGCTCGTCTGCGGGTCCTGCTCGCCCTTCACGGTGACCCACAGCTCGTAGTTGTGCCCGTGCCCGTTGGGGTTGCTGCACTTGCCGAAGACCTCCAGATTCCTGGCGTCGCTCCAGTCGGCGCGGGCCAAGCGGTGTGAAGCGGAGAAGCGCTCGCGGCGGGTGATGAGGACCGAAGCCATCGAGGTTGAAAGGGTTGGGGGTTGAGCCGGTTGCGGGTTGGCCAAGGTAGGGGCGTGACCCCGGCCCAAGAGCCGGAGTCACGCCCCTACCTTGGCGGCATGATCATCGTCACAGGCGCAGCAGGCTTCATCGGCAGCTGCCTCATCGGGGAATTGCAGCGGCAAGGCTGGCAGGATATCGTGGCTGTGGATGACTTCAGCCGGCCCGATAAGGCACCGAACCTGCTGAAGAAAGCGCTCACGGCGAAAGTGGACCGCGAGGACTTCTTCACGTGGCTCGATGCGAACGAGAAGCTGGTGCAGTTCATCTTCCACCTGGGCGCGAGGACCGATACAACGCTCTTCGACGAGGCCGTGTTCGATGAGTTGAACGTGCGCTACAGCCAGCGCCTGTGGGAGGCTTGCGTCAAGTACGGCATCCCGCTCGTTTACGCCAGCAGCGCGGCGACATACGGAGGTGGCGAGCACGGCTACAGCGATGCGGATGACAGCCTGCCCTTCAAGCTGAAGCCGCTGAACCCTTACGGCGACAGCAAGAACGAATTCGACCAGTGGGCGCTGCAGCAGGAGAAGAAGCCCTTCTTCTGGGCGGGCCTCAAGTTCTTCAATGTGTACGGGCCGAACGAATACCACAAGGGCCGCATGGCGAGCGTGGTCTACCATGCCTTCAACCAGATCCGCGACACCGGCGGCATGAAGCTCTTCCGCAGCCACCGGCCAGACTGCAAGGACGGCGAGCAGCAGCGCGACTTCATCTACGTGAAGGACCTCTGCGATGTCTGCATCTGGCTCATGGAGCATCGCAAGGACAGCGGCCTGTACAACCTGGGCAGCGGCACGGCCCGCAGCTTCAACGACCTGGCGCGCGCCACTTTCACCGCCATGGGCAAGGAGGAGCGCATCAGCTACGTCGATACCCCGGCCGACATCCGCGACAAGTACCAGTACTACACGGAGGCTGACATGCGCAAGCTGCGCGCGATCGGATATGCACGGCCATTCACCGCGCTCGAGGATGGCGTGGCCGATTACGTGAAGAACTACCTGATGCAGGCCGCCTACTGCTGATCGCGCAGGGCGTTCCGCAGTTCCACCAATTTCCGGCGCACGATGAGCAGGCGCTCGCGCACAGCCTCGGTGCCCGACGGCGCGCGCTCGATTTCAACTCCGCGCTTGAGCTTCTCCTTGGCTCCTTGAATGGTGAAGCCTTCTTCCTTCACCAGATGCTGCATGGTGCGCAGTTGCTCGATCTGCTCCCGGGTGTAGAGGCGGTCGCCGCGATTGGTGCGCCTGGGCGTGAATGCGCCGAACTCCTTCTCCCAGAACCGGATGCTGCTGTTGGCCACGCCCAGTTCCTGCGCCACTTCGCCGATGGTCCAATAGATCTTCTCGATCGTCTTCGGCTTGAGCGGCATCGCCACGAAAGTATCAATCGAGCGCTTGCGCCGCATTCCGCGAGAGCTCAACCATGCGGGCGTACTCCTCGGGCGTGAGGTCGTTGAAGTAGTAGTTGGCGGGGTCCATCGGCTGGCCTCCCTTGTGCACTTCATAATGCAGGTGCGGCCCGACGCTCAGTCCGGTGTTGCCCACCAGCCCCACCACATCGCCGCGCTTCACGCGCTGGCCTTTCCGCACTTCGAGCTTGCTCAGGTGCGCGTAGAGCGTCTGGTAATCGAAGCCGTGGTCAACGATCAAGTGCATGCCGTAGCCGTTGGTGCCGTACTCGGCATACACCACCACCCCGTCGCCGGTGGCATGGATGGGCGTGCCCGTCTTCGCGGTGAAGTCCATGCCTGCATGGAATTTCATGATCTTGTGGATCGGGTGCATGCGCCACCCGAATCCGCTGGCGGTCTGCGTGAGGTCGTCATTGGCGATGGGCTGCACGGCCGGGATGCTCGCCAGCATCTCCTGCTTGCGTAATACCAGCGCTCCCACCTCGTCGAGCGATTTGGATTGCACGACGATCTGGCGGGCAAGCAAGTCGAGCCGCTTGGTGGTCTCGATCACCAAGTCGCTGTTGGCGTAGCCGCTCAGGTCGCGGTAGCGGTTGATGCCGCCCACTCCTGCCTGCCGGATGCTCTCTGGCAGGGGGTCGGCCTCCAGGATCACGCGGTACATGTTGTCGTCGCGGCGGCGCACATCAGCAAGCACGCGCTCGAGCTCGCCGATCTGCTTATTGAGCAGCTCGTACTGCACCAGCAACTGCTTGTTCTCGCGACGCAGCACCGCCTCCTTCGGGCTGTCGATGAACTGGTATACAAGGAATATCCCCAGCAGGCCTACCGCCAGGCCCGGCAAGAGCAGCAGCGTCACGCGCTTGGTCTTCTGCCAGGCCGTGAGGCGGATGCGCTCGAAGTTGAGCGTTTTCGGGTTGAAGCGGTACTTGTGCTCAGGCATTGACTTCTCGACGCGGCAAGGTAGCCGAGGGCCCAATGCGATTCACCGGCGCTGGCCGGCACCGTGTTAAACGGTGTTGATCGGCGGGCCGTCACCGCTGCCCCCTTCCGGGTACTTTCGCGGCCGCTTCCAGAGACCCATGCTCACATCACAGCAGATCCGCCAGAAGTTCCTCGACCATTTCGCCCGGCGCGGCCACGCCATCGTGCCCAGCGCACCCATGGTGGTGAAGGACGACCCCACGCTCATGTTCACCAACGCGGGCATGAACCAGTTCAAGGACCTCTTCCTGGGGAACCGCGAAGCGAAGCACAAACGCATCGCTGACACGCAGAAATGCCTGCGCGTATCCGGCAAGCACAACGATCTGGAGGAGGTGGGCATCGACACCTACCACCACACGATGTTCGAGATGCTCGGCAACTGGAGCTTCGGCGACTACTTCAAGAAGGAGGCGATCCAGTGGGCGTGGGAATTGTTGGTGGACGAGTACAAGATCAACACGGCCGACATCTATGTGACCTACTTCGGCGGCGACGAGAAAGATGGGCTGCCCGCCGATGAGGAGACCCGCGAGCTCTGGAAGCAATACCTGCCCGCCGAGCGCATCCTGCCCTTCAGCCGCAAGGACAACTTCTGGGAGATGGGCGACACCGGTCCCTGCGGGCCGTGCACCGAGATCCACGTAGACGTGCGCACGGCGGAAGAGAAAGGGCAGAAGCCCGGCCGCGACTTGGTGAACAACGACCACCCGCAAGTGATCGAGATCTGGAACAACGTCTTCATGCAGTTCGAGCGCAAGGCTGACGGCTTGCTCGTGACCCTGCCCGCGCAGCACGTGGACACCGGCATGGGCTTCGAGCGCCTCTGCATGGTGCTGCAGGGCAAGCGGAGCAACTACGACACCGACGTGTTCCAACCGCTGATCCAAGAGTTGGCGAAGCGGTGCGGGAAGACTTACGGCAAGGACGAGAAAGCCGACATCGCCATGCGCGTGATCGCCGACCACCTGCGTGCGATCAGCTTCGCCATCGCTGACGGGCAACTGCCGAGCAACACGGGCGCGGGCTACGTGATCCGCCGGATCCTGCGCCGTGCGGTACGTTACGGCTACAGCTTCCTCGGCTTCAACGAGCCTTTCATGCACGAACTGGCGCCAGTACTGGTGGCGCAGATGGGCGATCAGTTCCTCGAACTGAGGAAGCAGCTCGACATCGTGAAGAACGTGATGCACGAGGAGGAGAAGGCCTTCCTGCGCACCCTGGAGCAAGGCACAAAGCGCCTCGAGCTGGCCCTGGCCGAATCCAAGGGAACACTCGCCGGCGACCGCGCCTTCGAGCTCTTCGACACCTACGGCTTCCCCATCGACCTCACGCAGCTCATGGCGCGCGAGCAGAAGATGGACGTGGACATGAAGGGCTTCGAGGCCGAGCTGCAGAAGCAGAAGGAGCGCAGCCGCGCCGCCACGGCCGTCACCACCGGCGATTGGGTGGAGCTTGGCAAGGGCGAGACCGCCTTCGTCGGCTACGACGAGCTGAGCACGGAGGCCCGCATCCTGCGCTACCGCAAGGTCAGCGGCAAGGGCGGCGACCAGTTCCAGCTCGTGCTGGACCGCACCCCGTTCTATGCCGAAGGCGGCGGCCAGGTGGGCGACCAGGGTTGGCTTATCCAAGGTGCGGACCAGGTGGAGGTGATCGACACCAAGCGCGAGAACCAGCTGATCGTGCACTTCACCAAAGAGCTGCCGAAAGACGTGAGCAAGCCGCTCACCGCACAGGTGAATACGCAGCGCCGCGGCCTCACCGGGCGCAACCACACGGCCACGCACCTGCTGCACCACGCACTGCGCAAGCACCTGGGCACGCACGTGGAGCAGAAGGGCTCGCTCGTGGCGCCTGACCGCCTGCGCTTCGACATCAGCCACTTCGCCAAGGTGACTCCCGAAGAGCTGGCCACCATCGAACGCGAAGTGAACGCCATGATCACCGACGACATCGTGTTCGAGGACAAACGCAACGTGCCCATCGCCGAGGCGAAGGCCATGGGCGCCATGGCGCTCTTCGGCGAGAAGTACGGCGACAACGTGCGCGTGGTGAAGTTCGGCCCGAGCATCGAGCTCTGTGGCGGTACCCACGTGCCTCGCACCGGTGTCATCGGCCCCTTCCGCATCGTGAGCGAGAGCGCGCTGGCCGCGGGCATCCGCCGCATCGAGGCCATCACCAGCGTGGAGGCCGAGCGCATGATCAACGAGAAGCTCGCGAAGCTGGAGGCCATTGAGGAACTGCTGAAGCGCCCCGCCGATGTGGTGGCTGCCGTGCAGAAGCTCGCCGAGCAGAACGCCACGCTCACCAAGGAGCTGGAGAAGGCGGCGCGCGAGAAAGTGAAGCGTTATGCAGCATCCATCCCCGCCAATGCCACGGTCAACAGCAAGGGGGTGAAGGTGCTGGTGGATCAGCTCGACCTCGATGCACAGGGCCTGAAGGACCTCGGCTTCACACTGCGTGAACTGCACGCTGATCTGGCCTTCGTGGCAGGCTCGGTGATCGATGGCAAGCCCCTGCTCGCGGTGTCGCTGGGCAAGCAGGCCCTTGAAGCCACGGGCCTCAAGGCGGTCGACATCATCAAGCAGATCGGTCCATTGATCAAGGGCGGCGGCGGTGGCCAGCCTGATTTCGCCACAGCCGGCGGCAAGGAGCCTGGCGGCATGGCCGAGGCGTTGAAGAAGGCGGCGGAGCTGCTGGGGTGACGATCAGTGCGTGATCGCCTTGTTCAATCTTGCGATCATCCGCTCCGTTGCGTTGCGCTGCTTATCACACACGGCAAGTGCGATCTTGCTCAGGTCCCGGCGCTGTTCGATGAGCTCGTGGAGCCGGTAGCGTTCCTGTCCGGTCAGGGCAGCGCCGTTCTCGATGTTGCCGCCGGCGTCCATGGAAAAGCTGGGCGTGGCATTGGAGGCGTTCAGGCTGAACAGCTCATCGATCAAGCGATTGTTCGTGTTGAGCACCTGCGTGGTGTAGTCCAGTTGCTGGTGATAGCGCATCAGCTCGGTGCGCAACTGGGGGCTGCCGATCAGGTTCATGCCCCCCGTGGAGAGCAGCACCTTGAAGGTGGCGTCGCTGGCCACGAAGGTCTTGCGCCAACCCAGCTTGGTGCTTCCGTATAGCCTGCGCTCCAGGTCCCCCAGGCTCATGCCTCCGGAAAAGAATGTCATCGCCGTATCCGCCTGCAGGATCATGGTGGAGTCATGGACCATCTGCGTGCGGATCACCTCCATTTGCAGGCGAAGGTCTTCCCGAAGGTTCTCCAAGTGGACCTTTTCCGAGGCCCGGTCACGTTGGTCCGCTTTCCAAGTGTTCAATTGCAAGGCGATCAGGATCCCGATCACAACCAGGATGATCTCGCCGAAGGCATAGAGCAGGTACCGCTTCAGCTGACCATCGCCAAGCAGCCGTTGCCGGACCCTGTTGAAGAGCTTCATGGTCCGCAAGAAAGCAGGATTACCCGTGCGGGGCCCCGGCGGCATGGCCGAAGCGCCGAAGAAGGCGGCGAAACTGTTAACCTGAATGCTTCACAGCTCCCGCAGCGCCTCACCGCTCCAGGATCCGTGGCGCCCAATTCGCGCAGCGCCCAGCCGATGGCCTTGCCGATGAAGAATTCCTTGCGTGCAGAGTGGTGGTCGGTGTTCGCGAAGGGGAGCATATGGTCACTGTCCTTCCTGCAGTTCAGGACTGCAAGACTGACCACACGCTGAATGAAGCATCTTCGCACCATGCGTCAGGCCATAACGCTTCTTTTCCTCCTCGCCTTGTCAGCCGCTATGCGCTCTCAGACGGTCGTCGATAGCATCCTCCATGATGGCATCTACCGTACGTATCGGCTGTACGTGCCTCCGGGGTTCGTTCCAACTGAGAATCCCGCGCTCGTTTTCAATCTGCACGGCCTCGGCAGCAATGCGGAACAGCAGGAGGCCTATTCGCTGATGAACGATGTGGCCATGCTCGAGCGCTTCCTCGTTTGCTATGCGGATGGTGAGGATGATTCCTGGAACCTAGGACTTGGACAAGTGGACGACGTTGGCTTGATCGGCGCGCTGATTGACCGCTTCACCCTCACCC
The DNA here is from genome assembly GCA_016712535.1 of Flavobacteriales bacterium. NCBI lineage: Bacteria > Pseudomonadati > Bacteroidota > Flavobacteriia > Flavobacteriales > Flavobacteriales bacterium. Next base: position 554,979 of record JADJQW010000004.1, on the reverse strand, counting down.
ATAACATCAATCCGCAGCGCGTGTACGCCTGCGGCATGTCACAAGGAGGCTACTTTGCATTCGTGCTCGGCTGCCAATTAGCGGATCGCATCGCAGCGATCGCAACGGTTTCAGCCAGCATGGCCCAGGGGCTCACTGCTTTCTGCAACCCGCCGCGTCCTGTTCCGGTGTTCATGATCAACGGCACCGCCGATGCGATTGTGCCCTACACCGGAGGCGTGCAGAATATCTCCGTGAACGATGCGATCGCGCATTGGGTGGCGCATAATGCTTGCGCGACCCCGGCCGTGATATCGCCCATTCCCGATGCCGCGCCCACCGATGGGTGCATGGCTTCACGCGCTGATTTCGGCGGTTGCACCCAAGGCACGGAGGTGGACTTGATCGCTGTTACAGGCGGAGGGCACACCTGGCCCGGCGCCACCATCCCCATTGGCGTGACCTGCCAGGATTTCAATGCCAGCACCGAGATCTGGCTCTTCTTCGAGCGCTTCACCTTGAATGGAGCCGCTGCCATGGGGGAAGCGCCACTTTCGTTCTCGAGCGTCCATCCCGTTCCGGCCGATCGAACGCTGACCTTGCGCATCCCCGATGCAGGGCAGTCATCTTTCACGATGACCGATGCATTGGGCCGCGTCTTTCTGCGGTCTGAGGTCGTCGATGGCGCCAAGTTGGATGTGAGCAGGCTTCCAGCAGGCCGTTACATGGCGACCATCAGCAGTGCCCGCGGTGATGACCGGCACTCCGTCGTCATCGTACGCTGATCACAGCTTCCGCAGCGCCTCGCGCTCGCTCAACGGCGAGAGCTTCCTCGACTTCACGTAGCGCCTCACCGCTCCAGGATCCGTGGCGCCCAATTCGCGCAGCGCCCAGCCGATGGCCTTGCGGATGAAGAATTCCTTGCGTGCAGAGTGGCGGTCGATGTTCGCGAAGAGCCGCGCTCGGTCAGTGTCCTTCTTCCAGCGGTTCTGGAAGAGGATCGCTGTACGGTTCAGCCAGAGGTCATCACTGCTGATCCAACGCTCGTTCCAGGCCGCGATCTCCGTCGGGTGGCGTTTCAGGATCACGCCCGCCACATGGATCGCGAGCGCATCCACCGTATCCCACCAGCTCTTGGTGATGATCAGCTCCTCGATCAGCGGAAGGTGATCCGGACCGAGCTTCTTCGCTTGCTTCATGAGCAGGTCCACAGCAGTGTGATGCAGCTCACGCTCCGGGCACGAGAAGGCATCGCGGGCGATCACCGGTAATTCATCCGGTTGCGGCGCACCGTGAGCATCGATGTGCTCCATCAGCAACTCACGCCGAGGCGCCGCCTTTATCCCGAAGAAGGGCGCGATGCCCTTCATGTAAGCCTCCATGGCGGCTGCATCCTCTCGATTGCCATGGCGCTTGAAGGTCGCTCGGAGCGGAGTGAGCCAGGGGTGCATGCGGCGAAGTTGGATGCTCACCCCCGCACATGCACGCGCTTCACCCTGGGCGGGATGCTCGTGAGCACCTCGTAGGGAATGGTGCCGAGGTCGCGCGCCAGATCGGTGATGGGGTGCGCGGAATCGAAGAGCACGGCCTCATCACCAACGGCGCACGCGATGCCGGTGACGTCGATCATGCACATGTCCATGCACACGCTCCCGATGATGGGCGCCTCATGGCCATGCACCCAGAAGCGGCCCGCTCCGTTGCTGAGGCGGCGCGAGAGTCCATCGGCATAGCCCATCGGAACCGTGGCGATCAAGCGCTCACCCTTCGCCACGCCACGCCGTCCGTAGCCGATGGTGGCGCCTTCGGGAGCGCGCTTCAGCTGGGCAATCACCGTGCGCAGCGACACGGCATGCTGCAATTGGGCGGTCTCCGCAGCGTCCACGCCAATGCCGAAAAAGCCGATGCCGAGGCGCACGAGGCCGAGGTGGGCCTCTTTCCAGCGGGTAGCCCCAGCCGAATTGGCGATGTGGCGCAGGGGCCGGTATCCGAGCGCGGCCTCGATCGCATCGGCCATGCGGCTGAACGCGGCGATCTGCGAGCGGGTGAAGGCATCATGCGCGGGATCCTCGCTCGCGGCGAGGTGCGAGAGGATCGAGCTCACGCGCAGGCCCTTCGCTTCGCGGAGAAGCCCGATCACCCCTGGCAGATCATCCTCCGTGAATCCCAATCGCCGCATGCCGGTGTCGAGCTTCACATGAACCGGCGGCGCGTCGCGATGCATGGCAGCGTAACGCAGCGCCTCCTGCAGCGAGCGGTCGTCGTACACCTCCGGCTCCAGGCGGAAGCGATGCAGCAGCTCCATGCTCACCGGCTCCGGATTCATCACCAGAATGGGCGTGGTGATGCCCTGCTGCCGCAGCGCGATGCCCTCATCGGCATAGGCCACCCCGAGATACTGGACCTGCTCATGCGCGAAGAGCCGGGCCAGCTCCGATGCGCCGCCGCCGTATCCGAAAGCCTTCACCATGGCCATCACCCCAGTGCCGGGTCCGAGCAGAGCACGGTAGTGGTTCAGGTTGTGGCGTATGGCCTCAAGGTCCACTTCCATCACGGTGCCGTGCACCTGCCGCTGCCAGCGCTCCGCGATGCGCTCCAGCCCGAAGGCGCGCGCGCCTTTCAAGAGCACGGCATGGCCCGCAAGGCTGGCTGGATCCACCTGAGCGATCAGCTCTTGGGCATCCGCGTAATGCTCCACGCGCGGTGCGAAGGGCAGCGCGTGATTGCGCAGCTCTGGCCCAATGGTGAGCACCGCCTGAACGTGCGCACGCTTGAGCAGTTCCTCAACGCGGCGGTAGCGCTGCTGCGGCTCCTCACCGCCGGTGAGGTCGGAGAGCACCACCGCCTTGGGCCGGCCCGCCGCGAGCGCATCGAGATGATCGAGCGCGATGGCGAGCGACGCCGTGTCGTTGCTGTAGGCGTCATTCAGCAGGTTGATGCCATGGACCCCCTCCACTGCTTCGAGGCGCATGCTCACCGGCGGCAGCTGCGGGGTGCGCTCGGCGATCCACTGCGGCGTTCGGCCCAGATGCAGCATGATCGCCACGCAATGGATCGCATTCTCGGCCGATGCCCGATCGGAGAACGGGACCTCGAAGTCGAAGTCGACGGCATCGTTGATCACGCGGATGCGCTGCCCGATGGCCGTTGGCTCCTCGCGCACCACATGCAGCCAACCGCTCCGCTCGCGGCTCCAGCCCAGCATCGCCGCGCGTTGACCGATGCCCTGCGCACGCAGCGCTTCGGCCACTTCCGCATGATCGGCGCAGTATACCACGGCCTGCGCATCGCGGAAGAGCAGCGCCTTCTCCTTCGCCTTGGCGCGGTCGTCAGGGAACCCCTCGGCATGCGCTGGGCCGATGTTGGTGAACACGCCGATCGTCGGTTCAATCACCGATCGCAGGCGCTCCATCTCACCGGGCCGGCTGATGCCCGCCTCGAAGATTCCCAGTGTATGCCCGCCGTGCATCGCCCAAGCGCTGAGCGGCACGCCCACCTGTGAGTTCCAGCTGCCGGGGCTGCGCACCACATGCTCGCTGCCGCGCATCAGGTGGAAGAGCCACTCCTTCACCACGGTCTTGCCATTGCTGCCGGTGATCCCGATCACCGGTGCGTGGAAATGCCTGCGATGCCAGGCCGCGATGCGCTGCAGGGCATCGAGCGTGTCGCGCACGAGAAGGATGCTGCATCCCGGGAATGCCATGGCAGCGGAAGCATCGCTCACCACGAAAGAGCGCATGCCGCGCGCATGCAGGTCGGTGAGGTAGCGGTGGCCATCGTGCCTTTCTCCCTTGATCGCGATGAAGAGCGTATCGTGCGCGGTGAAGGGCTTGCGCGAATCGATGCTGAGGTGCGCGATCAGCGGGTCGTCGTGCCGGGAGATCCATTCGCCGCCGATGGCATCGGCCAATGCGCTGAGGCGATGGCCATTCATTGCACGGCGGCTTGCACCGGTGATCGCGCTGCATCGAAGCAGGCGCGGCAGAGCGGCTGGTAGCTATCCTTCTCGCCGAGCTGCACGAGTTCATCACCGGCCACGATGCGGTGGCTGAACGTCGCCAGCGCACCGCAGCGCACGCAGATGGCATGCACCTTCGTCACGTACTCGGCCACGCTCATCAGCTGCGGCATCGGACCGAACGGACGGCCGAGGAAATCCATGTCGAGCCCGGCGGCGACAACGCGGATGCCCTGCGTGGCGAGCTCAGCGCACACCGCCGGCAGCCCCTCGTCGAAGAACTGCGCCTCGTCGATGCCCACCACCTCGATGTCGCTGGCGAGCAGGAGCAGGTTGCTGCTATTGGGCACCGGTGTGCTGCGGATGCTGGTACTGTCGTGGCTCACCACTTCAGCCTCCGCGTAGCGCGTATCCACGCTGGGCTTGAAGATCTCCACGCGCTGCTTGGCGAACTCGGCGCGACGCAGGCGGCGGATGAGCTCCTCGGTCTTGCCGCTGAACATGCTGCCGCAGATCACCTCGATCCAGCCCTTGCGGGGGCTGCGGCTGCCGGTGTGCTCCAGGAACATTCAGGAGAGGCTGTGGAAACGCGTGGCAGGACGCCTGTTGCGCATGCGGCGAAAATAGGGATCTTCGTCCGGGGCCTTCCGCAACGCCCCTTGAGCCATGAGCAACACGAAGGCATTCCGATCCATGAGCGACCTGATCGATGGACTGCAGCGCGCTGAAGCCGGCTTGCGCGGCGGCTCCCTCTCCTTGGAGGCGCTCGACGACGCTTCAACCGATGCGCGCGAACTGTACGAACGCCTGATCGTGCTCCGTCACAAGGCACGCGAGCACTCCTTGGGCAAGCCAGCGCCGGAGGCGAAGCCCGAGGCAGCAGGGAAGAGGCAATCCGCCACAGCGCTCGAGCCTGACAGCACGCCCGGACCGGTCATCGTGGAAGCGAAGCCGGCCGCACCGGTGAGCACTGCACAGAAGCCCGAAGCGCCCGCCGCGACCTCAACGCCTGCTCCCATCCGCCTGAACATCCGGCCCTCTGAGCGAAGGCAGGACGAAGAAGGCGAGGCCGAGCCATCGGTGATGAAGACCGCCGCCGAGTACCTGAAGGAAGCCCAGGCCGCCAAGGGCGCCACCGCTCAGCCTTCTGCGACCAAATTGGCCGAATCCGTGGCCGAGAAGCTTGAGCGCACCAAGATCTCCGATCTCGCCAAGGCAATCACCCTGAGCGACAAGTTCTGGTTCATCAAAGAGCTCTTTGGCGGAGATGCCAAAGCCTACGAGGTGGGCGTTTCGCTGTTGAACAGCGCGAAGGACCAAGCCGAAGCGAAGAGCTTCCTCAACGAGGACCTGCTCACCAAGCTCAAGAACCCGCCCGATGCGGAGGCCTTGGAAGCCTTCTCCGAGCTGATCGAGCGCCGCTTCGCATGAAGAGGACCGCGCTTGCCCTCGCGGCCTTCTGGCCGCTCTCCATCGCCTCGGCGCAGGACGCCATTACAGCCCGTGGCCGTGCGTGGCTCGATACGCTCACTTCTCCATCGTTCCACGGCCGCGGGTACGTGAACGATGGCGACCGCATCGCCAGCGAGTGGATCGCGGGCAAGTTCCGCAGCTTCGGATTGAAGCCGGTGAAGGACGACTTGTACCAGCCCTTCCAATTCAATGTGAACAGCTTCCCCGACAGCATGCGCGCTGCGATCGATGGGCGCGCGCTGCTGCCCGGCACGGAGTTCATCGTGGATCCTGAAAGCGGCAGCGCCGCAGGCGACCTCCAACTGGTGCATGTCACGCCAGCCGACCTGCAAGGCCCGGAACGGCGAGGCATGACCATGGGCGTGCTCCTCGGCAAGGCTGCGTGCGTGCATTGGCCGACCACGCGCGATGCCGATTCGCTCCGGCTATACCGCCAATGGGAGCGCGACCTCATGGACCATTGCGTCGTGGTGAAGCCCGCACCGAAGCTCACCTGGAGCGTGGCCACGGATGCCCGTCGCTTCCCGCTGATCGAGGTGGCTGATAAGGCGCTCAACGACAGCTCGGCCTCCATCACGCTGAACGTGCGCAATGCGCTTCGCGTGCGCCACTCCGCCCGCAACGTGCTCGGCATGGTGAAAGGCAGGAGCAATAAGTGGGTCGTCGTAGGCGCGCACTACGATCACCTCGGCCGCATGGGCACCGATGCGCTCTTCCCCGGCGCCAACGACAACGCCAGCGGCACCGCCATGCTGCTGAGCCTCGCCGAGCACTTCGCTCAGAAGAAGAACAAGCCGAGGCACAACCTTCTATTCATCGCCTTCGCCGGAGAAGAAGCCGGCCTGATCGGCAGTGAGTGGTGCGCGGTGGACCGGCCGATCGACTGGAAGGACGTGCGCATGATGATCAACCTCGACATCCTCGGCACCGGCGATGATGGCATCATGGTGGTGAACGCCACCGCCCAGCCGAAGGCCTTCGATCAGCTCGTGGCGATCAACGGCGCAAAGGGCTACCTCAAGGAAGTGAAGGCGCGCGGGCCGGCATGCAACAGCGATCATTGCCACTTCGTGAGGCGCGGCGTGCCTGCGATCTACATCTACACGCTCGGCGGCGTGGCGCACTACCACGATGTGCTCGACCGCGCGGAGACCTTGCCACTCAACGAGTTCGCAGACCTCCATTCGCTCCTGCGCGACTTCATCCAAGCGCTGAAGTGAGCGCATCCAAGGCCCCGCTCGTGCTAGTGCCGACACCCATCGGCAACCTCGACGACATCACGCTCCGCGCGAAGCAGGTGCTGCAAGAGGCCGATGCCGTGATCGCAGAGGACACGCGCGTGACAGGCCGACTGCTCCAGCACCTTGCGATCATCAGGCCCTTGATCTCCTTCCACAGCAACAACGAGCACCGCATGGTGGAGCAACTGGTGCAGCGCCTGGGCGCGGGCGAACGCTTCGCCCTGTGCAGCGATGCCGGCACGCCCGGCATAAGCGATCCCGGATTCCTGCTCGTTCGCGCCGCCATCGCAGCAGGCATCGCCGTGGAATGCCTTCCTGGACCGACGGCATTCGTGCCCGCGCTCGTGGCGAGCGGCCTGCCCTGCGACCGATTCGCGTTCGAGGGCTTCCTGCCACAGAAGAAAGGCCGGCGAACACGCATCGCTTCGCTGACGGCGGAATCGCGGACGATGGTCTTCTACGAGAGTCCGCATCGCATCGCACGCATGCTCAGCGAGCTTGCCGAGGCCTTCGGCCCTGACCGGCCCGCGAGCATCTCGCGCGAGATCAGCAAATTGCACGAAGAGACCCGGCGCGGCACTTTGGGCGCACTGGCCGCGCACTTCCTTGCCCTTGAGCCGCGCGGCGAATTCGTGGTGGTGGTCGGCGGCCGTCCATAGCCACGCCATCCCTATCAGCTGCCAGCAACATGCAACCCTGAACCTCCGCCCGACCCAGCACTCATGAGAGCATGGACCCTCATCGCCCATGGCGATCCGAAACGCGCCTTCGCCCTGCGCGAGCACCCCGATCCGCAGCCCAAGGCAGGCCAAGTGCTCATCGGCTGCGAAGGCTTCGGCCTCAACTACGCCGATGTGATGGCCGCGCGCGGGCTCTATCGTGAGGCGCCTCCGTTGCCGAGCATCATCGGCTACGAAGCGGTGGGCCGTGTACTTGCAGCAGGCCAAGAGGCTCCGCAGGACCTCATCGGCAAGCGCGTGGTGGCCATGACGCGCTTCGGCGGTTATGCAGAGATGGCCGTCACGGACCATCGTGCATGCGCTGTCATCCCGGAGGAACTCGCCATCGGCGAAGCGGCGGCGCTGGCCACGCAAGGCGCAACGGCTTGGTACGCCGCACGAGTGCTCTGCCCGCTTCAAGCCGGAGAGCGCGTGCTGGTGCATAGCGCGGCGGGCGGGGTAGGGCACTTGATCGTGCAGCTCGCGGCAAAGGCCGGATGCGAGGTCTTCGCGATCGTGGGCGGCACAGCCAAACGGGAATTCGCGCTCAGCTTGGGCGCAGCCCATGCCATCGACCGGCGCACCGGCGATTACAGCGCACAGCTGCGAACGCTGCTTGGCAAACGCCGATTGGATGCCAGCTTCAACGCGGTGGCTGGCACCAGCTTCAGGAAGGACATGCAATTGCTCGGCAGCGGCGGGCGCCTGGTGCTCTTCGGCGGAGCGGAGCGCGGTGGCCTGGGCGCATTCGGCACGATCCGCTTCGTCTGGAGCATGGGTGCCATGCTGCCCATCTTCCTCATGATGAAGAGCAAGAGCATACTCGGCGTGAACATGCTGAAGTTGGGCGACAACCGACCCGACCTGATGGCGCAATGCTTCCGCGAAGCGGTGGCCGCTCAGGCTGCAGGACTGCTCTCACCGCATGTGCACGGAGTGATGCCTGCCGAGCGGCTGCCTGAGGCGCATGCGCTGCTGGCCAGCGGGGCCACCATGGGCAAGGTGGCGCTCGCGTGGTAAGCCTATTCCACCACGAAGCGGCGAGAGAACCGGGCGCCGGACATGCGCACCGTGTACACGCCGCGTGACCAGCCTTGCGCATCGAATTGCGCGCGGCCCTGGCGCACAACGGCTTGCTCCACCACGGCCCCACGCGCATCGATCACCTCAATGGTGCCGGTTGTTGGCAGGCCCGTGATCGTGGTGAAGCCCATGGAAGGATTCGGTGCGATGGCGAACGCTTCGTCCGCTTCCTCCGTGACGCTCAGCACGCCATTCACGTTGAGCGTGAAATCCTTGAAGTCGCCGTACTGAAAGGCCCCGCAAGGACCGTAGCCGTTCCCGTTGCTCGTCTGGAAGCCATCGCTGCCCCAAGCCGAGATGATGCGCATCCGGTAAGCCCCAGTCGCGGTGGCCAACGGAATGGTGATACCGAACTGGTATTCATAGCTCGGCGAACCGCCCACGTAGATGAAGTACATGTTCTCGTTGTCCTCGAAGCTGTTGCTCTGGTCCCAATCCACCCAGACCGCGCAACCGCACCAAGTGCCGTTCAATACGCGCATGGGCAGCATGGCACCCGCATCCACGGAGGTGCTCACCGTCGAGTAGTCGGACAAGGAGCAGTCATCGGCACCGGGCGCCCAGTTGATGCTCCCGGCCTGCACTTCAAGGGTTCGCCAACTGAAGCACCCATTGGCGAAGGTGGGGCTGCAGTATTGGGCGCTGAGATCCTGGGCCAGGAAAAGGATCGGGGCGACGAGCGCGTAACGGTTCATCATGGCGCATGCGGGTTTGGCAAGGCGAGTTTAGTGCTTGCTGAACAATTCGGACATGGTGCCGCTAATCTTGCACCATGGCTCGTGCACCGTTCGCCCCACGCAGCATTGATACACGTTGCGCCACCATGGCGCTGACGGCGCCTGGCTTCATCGAACAGCGTTTCCGCGGCGACGTGACGATTGACCGCGCCGGATTCGAGGAGAACAGGTTGGCGCGTCATGAATTGGGCGGAGAATCGCCCTATGTGATGCTGAGCTTCCTGCCCGAGGGCATGGACTTCGACCTGGCCGTGACCAGCACCGACCACTTCAAGCCGGAGCGCGGGAGCACCGGATTGCGTGCGCTGGCCGTTGTGGTGGGCGACGGAATGGGCGAGGCCATAGCGAAGCTCTACTTCAGCTATTTCCCGCCTGAGTTCCCCGCACGCGTGTTCCACGATGAGCAGCAGGCGCGCGATTGGCTCAACGAGGCGCAGGCCGGTCTTTCGGCTAAGGCCGTATGATCAAGGTGCTGGGCACATCTCCCAGCCAGGGCGCACGTGCTTCGGCGGCACGGCTCCAGCCCTTGTAGCTATTGAGCAGCAGGTCGTGCTGGGCGAGGAGCCGCGCATCGAGATCAACACCGGTAAGCACCTCGATCCGATCAGCAGCGAGTTCCTGCAGCCGCTGCACCCCGATGCGGAAGGAAGGATCACGCTGCGTGAGTCCTGCAGCATCAAGCAGCGTGAGCCGTCGCCCCTCGCCGTGCAGCAGCCGCTCCGCATAATGCAGCAGGAAGAGGTCGCCTGGCGCACCCAAGGGAAGCACGATCCGGTCGGCCTGCGTGAAGCCTTTGTCCATGAACACGCCAACGCTGCAGCGCGCCTCCTCAATGAGCTGCCGCACCTTGGGATCGATCTGGTCGTCGGTGGGCAACAGCGACTCCTTGCCCGTGAGGCTGCCGATGAGCTTGCTCGGATCGATCACGCGCGTGGTGAAGCCGAGCAGGTCACCGAGGATCGTTCCCTTGAGCAAAGGCTTGCCCGCGCCCACGAGCAAGAGGTCGAACGAACCGGAGTTGGCGGTACGCAGGATGTCGGCGGCCACATCGCCGCTCACGTGGTGCTCCGTGCGCACATCGAGCTCCAAACGGCTCGCTTCCTTGAGCACGGGCTTGAAGCCGTCGCGCGCGAAACCCTCGCTATCGATCGGGTTCACGTCGCCGCTGGGCGTCACGTGCAGCGCGGTGACGCTGGCTCGGGCATCGACACCGGCGAGCTGGCGCACCAGCCGCAGGGCGCGGCGCCCGCTCTCGGGCTGGCCGAATGAGAGCAGCACGCGCCAGCCGGCGGCCGCATCGACAGGCGGCCCCGGTTCGGCCGGCTTGCGGAAAAGGCGCTCGATGAGGCTGAGCGAAGGGCCGGTCATGAAGGTGCTGAGCAGCGCCATGATCACCAGGATGGCGAAGAGCTCGGCATTGATCACGCCCAGGTCGTATCCGATGTTGAGCACCACCAGCTCCATGAGGCCGCGCGTGTTCATGAGCGCGCCGATGCTCAGGCTCTCCTTCCAATCATGCCCGGTGATGCGGGCAGCCACAGATGCCGCCACGTTCTTGCCGATCACGGCTACGGCCACGACCAGTGCGCAGGTCCACCACAGGTGCTCGTTGGTGAGCAATCCGATGCGCGTGCGCAAGCCGGTGAAGACGAAGAAGAGCGGCAGCAGCAGCACCACGCTGACATCCTCGAGCTTTCCTACGAGCACCCGGCGGAAGGCGAGGTTCTGCGGCATGATGGCGCCCGCGAGGAAAGCGCCGAAGAGCGGATGGATGCCGATGGCCTCCGTGGCCCAGGCTGAAGCGAGCATGACGGCGAAGAGGCCCGCCACGAGCGGACGGCCCATGGTGCGGCGCTCTCCGTGCGCTTCACCGAGCCGCCGCAGGAAGGGGCGCAGCACGCCGATCATGAAGGCGACGTAGAGCACCGCTGCCCCGATGGCATAGAGCGCGCTGAGCATGCTGCCGGCTTTCACGATGGCGATCACAGCAGCGAGCAGGCACCACGCCGTGACATCGTCGCTCGCAGCGGTGGCCAGGGCCATGGCGCCCAGCCGGGTGCGCGTAAGTCCGCGCTCCTGGATGATGCGCGCGAGCACCGGGAAGGCGGTGATGCTCATGGCGATGCCCATGAAGAGCGCGAAGGAGCGGAAGGCCACCGTGGGCGGAGCGAAATCGTCGTAGAGGTGATAGGCCAGCGCGGTCCCCAGGGCGAATAGCGTGATGATGCTGGTATGGCTGATCACCAAGGCCCCGTGCAGGCGCCCTTGCAGCACGCGCAGGTCGAGCTCCATGCCGATGACGAACATGAAGAGCACCAGTCCGATCTGGCTGAGGAAGTGCAGGCTCTCGAGCGAGCCCGATGGGAAGAGGAAGCTGAAGGTGTCCGGCAGCCAATAGCCAAGCACGCTCGGGCCCATGACGATGCCCGCGACGATTTCGCCGATCACGGAGGGCTGGCCGAGCTTCACGAACAGGTACGCGAAGGCCCTCGCCAAGGCGATGATGGCCACGATCTGCAGCAGGAGCACCGCGAACGGATGATCGATGTTATCGCCCAGCGTGCGCTGGAACTGCTCCAGCGCAGTGCCCTGATGCCCGCTTTGAAGCGCAGCGCCAAGTTCCTCCGCCAAGTGCGGACGAAGCAGCGCGCCCTCCCCCATCAACCAGAAGATGGCGCCGCCGAAGAGCAGCAAAGCAACTACGTAGTACCCGATGCCCCGGCCGCCTGCCGCCATGCGGCGAAAGTAGCCGGGAGGAAGGGGATCAGCCGTTCATCGCGGCGATCGCGGTGGTCATCTCCACGAAATCCGCCACGCTCAGCTGCTCCGCGCGCTTGCCTGCGAAACGCTCCGGCAACGGCGCCTTCAAATCGGGCAGCGGTTTGAGCGCATTATGCAGGGTCTTGCGGCGCTGGTTGAAGGCGGTCTTCACCACACGGAAGAAGAGGGCCTCATCGCAGCTCAGCTTGTCCGCTTCGTTGCGCTTCATGCGGATCACCGAGCTGCGGACCTTGGGCGGCGGGATGAAGCTGCCGGGCTCCACGTGGAAGAGCAGTTCCACATCGTACCACGCCTGCGCCAGCACGCTGGTGATGCCGTAGGTCCTGCTGCCATGCGGGGCACGGAAGCGATCCGCCACCTCTTTCTGGAACATGCCCACCACCTCGGTGCATCGATCGCGGTGCTCGAGCACCTTGAAGACGATCTGCGTGCTGATGTTGTACGGGAAGTTCCCCACCACGGCGAAGGGGCCATCAGTGATGCTGCGCGGGTCCATGCCCAGGAAATCGGCCTCGCGCACGTTCAGGCCCGGATACTGCGCTTTCAGGTAAGCGACCGATTCATGATCCACCTCGAAGCAGGTGAGCCCGAATCCGCCGCGTGCCATCAAGTGCTTCGTGAGCGCACCAGTCCCGGGGCCGACCTCGATCGCATGCTTGTAACCTCCATGGCCTGAGAGCCCCTCGGCCACGCGCTGCGCGACCTGGTCCTCCTTGAGGAAGTGCTGACCCAGATGCTTCTTGGCCCGAACGGAGTTCATGCGTCATGCACCACCTCAAGCAGGGTGCGGAAGGCGTGGAACCGGCCGCCGAAGCGTTCTTGCGCCTCGGCCTGCAAACGCGGCGCATGCTCATCCCGGTAGCGGGCGTAGTGCACCATGTCGGTGGCGGCGTACTGAACCGCGTAAGTGATGCCGCCGTCATCATCGGCCAGCACCTTGTGCATGCGGCTGTTCACGAACTGGCCGGTGGCCATCACGCGGGGGATGTGCTCCTCCTTCATCCACGCCAGCCAGGCGTCGTGCGCTTCAGCATCGATGCTGATGGTGACGTTGTAGATGATCACGGGTGAGGCGGCTTTTTCTCTTCTGGGGCGTCGGGCGCATCGCCGCGCAGCTTTCGGTAGCGCTCGCGCGCTTCGGGCACGAAGATGCTGCCGGTCTGCTCGAAGAGGAGCTTCTCGTAGAAACCCTTGGCCTTCTCGGGCTCCTTCAGCACATCCTCATAGAGCCGCCCGAGGTCAAGCAGGGCGTTGTCCACCAGGATATCGATCGGGTACTGCTCGAGCACCTTCTCAAGGTACCCGGCAGCTTCCGTGTACCGGCGGCGCGCCAAGGCGATGCGGTAGCGCTCATAGAGCACGTCGTCGCCAAGGGTATGCATGGGGAACTCTGCATGGAGCGAATCGAGGGTGCCCAATGCTTGGGCATAGAGGTGCTGCACGCGCAGCAGCTCAGCGCGGGCGAAGAAGCGCAGCGGGACATCGTTGCTATCGGCGCCAAGGGCATCGGTGATCCGCAGGCTGAGCTCGAGCGCATCATTCGCGATGAGCTTGCTTGTGCTGGCCTTGAGCACTTGCAGCTGCGCTTGCGCCCAAAGGAAGTCGCCGGCATAGAATGAGACCTTGGCGTTGCGCAGCCGTGCCTCATGCCCGAGTGCATCGTGCTTGAAGTCGAGGTCCACCTGGCTGAAGAGCAAGGAGGCTTCCCAGATGTCGCCGCTTATCAGGTGCAGGTCGCCCAGGTCGAGCTTGATCTCGGCCTTCTGCTTGGCATCGATGGAAGGCATGGCCAATCCTTCATCCAGCAGGGCGATGGCCTCGGCCGGCTGATTCAGGTAATAGCCCTTCAGATGGGCCCGTTCGCGCAGAAGGCTCACGGTATGCTTGGCCAGGCCCATGTCGGTGAGCGTGGCCGCCATGCGCTGATCAAGGTCACCGAGCTCTGCCTCCACCGGCTCCGGCTGACCGGTGAGCTGAAGGTAGCGCGCATGCACCGCCCCGGTGCGGGCGCTGAAGTAATTGCCATCGTTGCGGCCCAGTCCGATCACATGGTCGTAGCACTTGAAGGCGATGCCGTAATCGCCGTTCGCTTCCGCTATGCGGGCAAGGTCCATCAGGCGCGCGCCGCCTTCATCGAGGCGCTTATCCATGGCCTTGGCCTGAACGAAAGCGCCGTCGAGGTCCTTCTGCTGGATGAGCATCCAGATGAGCATCTCGGGGAAGATGGAGCGCGCGGGGTCGCGCTGGATGCGGCGCAGCAGCTCGGTGCGCAGGACCTCCGTGCGCGGATCGGCGGCGTCGAACTCGAAGTGGCGGGAAAGGTTGTTCTGCACGGCTTGCGCGTAGCCCTCGTTGGCGGCGAGCAGATCCATGTAAGCGGCCACCATCTTGGGCAGGTCGCCCTTCAGCCCGTGCAGGTTGGCTATCTCGAAGGCGTAGCCCATGCCATCGGAAGCGATGCGCTGGCCCTTCTCGTAAGCCGCGAGGGCGAGTTCGGTCTTGTTGTAGGCCTGGAATGCATTTGCCGTCGACCGCACGCTGTTCTGATCGCCGCGCATGATCTTCAGGGCCCGGTCGTATTCCTTCTGCGACCTGTCCTTTTCGCCCATCAGCTCCAGGACGCGCCCCATGTCGATGGCATATCGCGGATCATCGTCTTTGCGGCGCGCGCGGTCCTTCACCAGCTTCTGCGCGGCTTCCAGCTCAGGCACGCCGACCAGGCTCTTGAGCAGCTGCTCATAATAATAATCCGTGGGCTGCTGCTTGTAGAGGCGCTCATAGTAGAGCACGGCCTTTGCGAAATCGCCCTGCTGGAAGTACTGCGCGGCGAGCTGCTCATCGGTGCCGGGCTGCGCGTCCGCGGGCGACAGCAGGAGCAGCGCAGGAATCAGGGAGAGCAGTCGCTTCATGGCCGATCGGTGTTCGCGAGCAGCTGCTCGACGGTATCGCGGCGGTCCCAGGCCTGTTGCAGCAGACGGTAGTTGTCGATCACGGCATGCACGCCGCCGATCACGTCGGAGTGATGCTTCTGCTCTGCGGCGATCAATGAGGCTGCGGCCCCAGCATCCAGCGCGCCGGCGGCAATGTCAGCGCGCAGCAGCCGCAGCCGCTCGCCGGCAAGGATCAGCTCGCCGAGCACCCGCTCGTGATCACGGCCCATGGCCGCCGCATGGCGCAGCGTGAGCCATTGGCTGCCCAACGCCTGCGCAGAAGAAGGAGCGAGGGTATCAGCGAAGCGGACCGCATACCGAGCGGAATCGAGCGTGAGCAGCGAGTCCGCGTGCAAATAGCGCTGCCGGCCGAGCTCGTTGAGGGTGAGCGCGGCGCCATCGTTCGCTGTGATCAACTGATCCACTGCAGTGAGTTGGGCGGGATCGGGCGCATGCGTGCAGGCCAAGGGAAGGAAGGCGAGCAATAACGCCATGCCCTGGGGGCAACGCATGCGGCGCTTCATTTCGTGATCAATGCGAAGCCGGTGTAGGGCTGCAGCGCCTTGGGGATGCGGATCCCCTCAGGGCCTTGGTTGTTCTCGAGCAGCGCGGCGACGATCCGCGCAAGCGCCAGTGCGCTGCCGTTGAGGGTGTGCGCGAGCCGGGGCTTGCCGTTCCCGTCACGGTACCGGAGCTTCAAGCGGTTGCTCTGGAAGGTCTCGAAGTTGCTGATGCTGCTCACTTCGAGCCAACGCTGCTGGGCGGCACTGTAGACTTCCATGTCGTAGGTCAAGGCGCTGGCAAAACCCATGTCGCCGCCGCAGAGCAGGAGTTGACGGAAAGGCAATTCGAGCGAGCGCAGAAGTCCTTTCACGTGCTCCACCATCTCCTCGAGCGCGGCGTAGCTGTCCTCGGGCTTTTCCACGCGCACGATCTCCACCTTATCGAACTGGTGCACGCGGTTGAGGCCGCGCACATGCGCGCCATAGCTGCCGGCCTCGCGGCGGAAGCATGGCGTGTAGCCCACATTCCTGATCGGCAGCCGGTCCGCATCGATGATCTCGTCACGGTAAAGGTTGGTGATGGGCACCTCAGCAGTAGGGATGAGGTACAGATCGTCCACTGTGGCATGGTACATCTGTCCTTCTTTGTCGGGAAGCTGTCCGGTGGCGAAGGCGCTGTCAGCGTTCACGAGATGCGGCGGTATGATCTCGCGATAACCCGCCTCGGTGGCCTTGTCGAGGAAGAAGGCGATGAGCGCGCGCTGCAAGCGGGCGCCTTGACCGCTGTAGACGGGGAAGCCCGCGCCGGTGAGCTTCACGCCCAGGTCCATGTGCAGGAATCCGTACTCCTCACCCAGTTCCCAATGCGGCTTGGCATGGGGCCCGAGGTCCGGGACCGCGCCCTCTTGCATCACCACGGTATTGTCGTCCGGGGTCTTTCCCACCGGCACCTTGGCGCTCGGCGCATTGGGCAGGGTCACCAGGTGATCGCGCAAGGACTGTTCGCAGGCCTCAAGCTTCTCACGCAATTCCGGGATGCCGGCCTTCAGCTCCGCGCTCTTGGATTTGGCGGCCTCCGCCTCCTCCTTCTTCCCGGCCTTCATCAGCTCGCCCACGCTCTTGCTGATGCTATTCAGCTCGGCTTGGCGGCCATCCAATTCGGTCTGTGCGGCGCGGCGCGCGTCGTCCAGTTCGCGCACCTTATCCAAGGCGGCCTTCGCATCGATATTGCGCTTGGCCAGCCGCAGTTCGGCCTCATCACGGTTCTCTCGCAGGTAATTCAGTTCGAGCATTCGGCGGTCGGGTTCGTGGCCAAAGGTATCGGTAGCGGATGCCGGGACATTTCAAGCCGAAGCCCCTCCGCCAAGGCGGAAGGGCTTCGCGTTTCCGGGGGACGGATGATCAGTCGGCCTTGGGGGCGGGCTCCACGCTCACAACGCTGCGGTCGCCGCGCTTCTTCTGGAACTTCACGGTGCCGTCGGCAAGGGCGAAGAGCGTGTGATCCACGCCGATGCCCACGTTCTTGCCGGGGTGGTGCTTGGTGCCGCGCTGGCGCACGATGATGTTGCCAGCGATGGCCGCGCTGCCACCGAAGATCTTCACGCCGAGTCGCTTCGAGTGCGATTCGCGGCCGTTCTGGGTACTGCCTTCACCTTTCTTGTGTGCCATGGCTTTTGTGGCTTTTGATCACTCCGAGCGGAGTCGGGGAGTTACTTCTTCTTGGGAGCGGTCTTCTTGGCCGGCGCCTTCTTGGCAGCGGCTTTCTTGGCAGGCTTGGCCTCGGCGGCGGCCTTGGGCTCAACGGCCTTCTTCACCTTCTTGGGGGCATCGGTCACCACCGCTTTGGGCTTGGGAGCGCTGCTCTTGCTGGCATCGAACTTCTCGCCTTTGCCCAAGATGGCTTCGATCCAGATCTCGGTGAGGTATTGGCGATGGCCGTTCAGCTTCTGATAGCCCTTACGGCGCTTCTTCTTGAAGACCAGGACTTTGTCGCCCTTGCCGTGGCTCAGCACCTTGGCGGCGATACGAACGCCTTCCACGGTCGGAGTACCCACGCTCACCGTCTTGCCGTCGCTCACGAGCAGCACATTGTCGAGTTCCAAGTGCTTTCCCTCTTCGGCTTCGAGGCGGTGGACTTTCAGCTTCTGAGCCTGCTCAACCTTGTATTGCTGGCCGGCGATGTTGACGATGGCGTACATGGGCTTCCGGAAATGGGCTGCGAATGTAGGTTGATCAGTTGGATTGGCAAATCAGCCGGGTGTCAGGGTGATTATGCTGGGGGTTGAGGGAAGGTTGCGGGTTGAGTGAAGGTTGGGGGCTGAGCGAAGGTTGGGGGTAACCCTCCGCCTGCCAACCTCCGCACCGAGACTTTCGGGCTGCGAACCCTTGTTAACCCGAGCAGCGCACCGGCCAACGGCCGCCTAACATTGCGGGCATGGGACGTCGTGCCATCGGCACCTTGATGCTGCTGGCCACGCTGAGCGTGGTGGGCGTGGTGCTGACCCAGCTCATCTGGCTCAGGCAATCATCGCAATACCGCAAAGAGCAGGTGGCGCTCAACAAGGAGCAGGCCTCGCAGCTCGAGAAGCAATTCAATGACCGGGTGGTGATGGCCCTCGGTGACGTCACTGAGCAGATCCTCACCATCAACAAGGACAGCACCGACCTGTATGACGCCGTGAAGCAGATGCGGCCGAACTACTTCGCCGTCACCATCAACGATACGCTGCACCCCTACCTGCTCGAAGCCCTGCTGCGCAAGGAGTTCAGCCGGCGGCACATCGAGGACGATTTCGAGTACGGCATCTACGACTGCTTCACCGACAGCATCGTCTATGGCAACTACGTGTCGCAGGACACCGCCATCAGCGACACCATGCCGCATAGCGAGCTGCCCAAGCTCGACAAGGACGGCCACTATTTCGGCGTGTACTTCCCGACCCGGCAGAGCACCTTGTGGGATGAGGAAAACGATGCGGGCTGGACCTGGATCTTCCCGACGGTGGTTACGCTCATCGTCTTCAGCTTCTTCGCTTATAGCGTGTGGGTGATCATGCGCCAGAAGCGGCTCAGCGAGATGAAGAACGACTTCATCGGCAACATGACGCATGAGTTGAAGACGCCCATCAGCACCATCGCCCTCAGCAGTGAAGTGATCAGCGATCCGGCCATCGTGCAGGAGCCGGAGCGGCTGCGGGAATACGCCCGCATCATCCGCAGTGAGAATGAACGGCTGCGCACCCAGGTGGAGCGGGTCCTTCAGCTGGCCACGCTCGATAAGGACAGCGTCGCGATGAAGCGCGAGGCCGTGGACATGCACCTTGTGGCCACTGCGGCCGCCGAGAGCATCAAGCTGCCCGCACAGGAGCGCGACATGCGCGTGGAGCTCCACCTCGATGCGGCCATCAGCACCGTTGCCGGCGACCGCGTGCACCTCACGAACGCCCTCTTCAACCTGCTCGACAACGCCGTGAAGTACGGCAAGCCCGGCACCGTGATCGAGGTGCGCAGCAGCCAGCGGGGCAACGAGTTGCTGCTCTCGGTGAAGGACGAGGGCATCGGCATCCGCAAGGAAGACCAGCGCCATGT
Organism: Flavobacteriales bacterium; assembly: GCA_016712535.1. NCBI lineage: Bacteria > Pseudomonadati > Bacteroidota > Flavobacteriia > Flavobacteriales > Flavobacteriales bacterium. The sequence continues at coordinate 535,987 of JADJQW010000004.1, read as the reverse complement.
GTTCGAGCGCTTCTACCGCGTGCCCACAGGCAACGTGCACGACGTGAAGGGCTTCGGCCTGGGGCTCCACTACGTGCAGCAGATCGCCTTCGCCCACGGCGGCGGCGTGAGCGTGCGCAGCGAACCGGGCAAGGGCAGCGTGTTCACCCTTTCATTGCCGCTTCGTGGCCGGTTGGGCGATGCAGGTTGAAGATCGAAACCTGACTCCCGACCCGCTCAACCCTCGACCCTGCAACAACCTCCAACCCTCAACCTATCCGCCGTTATGAGCGACAAACCCACCATCCTCCTGGTCGAGGACGACCAGAACCTCGGCTTCGTGGTGCAGGATGCCCTGAAGCGCAAAGGCTACACCGTGCACCTGGCGCGCGACGGCAAGGAAGGGCTGAAGAAATTCAATGAGCACCCGTACGACCTGTGCGTGCTCGACGTGATGCTGCCGGGCAAGGACGGCTTCAGCCTCGCCGAGGACATCCGCCTGGTGAACGCATTGGTGCCCATCGTCTTCCTCACGGCCAAGAGCCAGACCGACGACCGGATCGCGGGCTTCAAGGCCGGCGGCGACGACTACCTCACCAAGCCCTTCAGCCACGAAGAGCTGCTGCTGCGCATCGAGGCCATCCTGCGCCGCACCATGGGCAAGAGCGACGATGCCCGCGACCGTGAGCGCTTCGAGCTGGGCGACTTCACATTCGACTACCGCAACCTGATGCTCTGCCACCCGAACGAGGAACGCAAGCTCACGCGCAAGGAGGCCCGATGTGTTGCGCCTGTTATGCCTGCACGCCGATCAAGTGCTGCCGCGCGAACTGGTGCTCAACATGGTCTGGGGCGACGACACCTACTTCCTTGGCCGCAGCCTCGATGTCTTCATCAGCCGCCTGCGCAAGTACCTGAAGCCCGATCCCAAACTGCAGATCGTGAACGTGCACGGCGTTGGCTTCAAGCTGGTGGTGGATAAGGCGTGACGGTTGGCGCCGTGACGGGCATCCATGCTGCGCACCGCCCGTCCGTGACGTGCATTCGTCACCTTCGCCCCCATGCCCGGCCTCTTCCTCGCCCTTGCCTGGTTCGCATTGCTTTTGTACGCGATGCGGCGCGTGCGCTTCTTCCGCGATGCGCCAGGACTGCCGATGCGCATTGTTGCGCTGCTCTTCGCGATCAAGGTGCTGGCAGGCGCTGCGGTCTGGGCCGTGTACACCTATGCCTATCCTGATCGCGCCACCGCAGACATCTTCAAGTACTTCGACGACAGCCGCGTGCTGCACGAGGCGCTCTTCTCCAAGCCCGGCGATTGGTTCCGCATGCTCTTCGGCATCGGCAACGATACCCCTTGGTTCACCGAGCAGTATTACAGCCAGATGAACCATTGGGTGCGCCGCTGGGACTCCGGCCTGCACAACGATGCGCATACCATGATCCGCTTCAACGCGGCGCTGCGGCTCATTTCCTTCGGACATTATGCCGTGCATGCCGTCTTCGCAGCGTGGGCGAGCACCGTGGGCGCGCTCGCGTTGTACCGTGCTCTGGAGCCCATGGCCCGCAGCGCGAAACGCGGACTGGCGATCACGGTCTTCCTCTGGCCCAGCGTGCTGTTCTGGGGCAGCGGCGTGCTGAAGGAATGCCTGCTCCTGCTCGGCCTCGGCTTTGTGCTGCTCGCAGCGATCGGCTCGTGGTCGCGATCACTCGATCCACGTCGTGTGGCGGTCCTGGTGCTCGGCGCAGCGCTCATGGGGATGGTGAAAGCCTACGTGCTGCTCTGCTTGGTGCCGCCGCTCATCGCCTACGCGTGGTGCCGCTGGAAGCCGGGACGAACTGGATTGAAATTCCTGGCGGTGCATATCGTGCTGGTAAGCGTCGCGTTGCTCTTGGGCCGATTGCTCCCGCAGCTTGATCCGCTGTACATCCTAGCGATGAAACAGAGCGATTTCATCGGCCTCACGCGCGAAGTGCCCACCGGCAGCTTCATCGACCTGCCCCTGCTGGAACCGCATGCCTGGAGCTTCTTGGCCAACGCGCCGCGTGCGCTCGCCAACGCTTTCATCAGTCCCTTCGCGGTGCTGGGCAGCGGACCGCTCGCGTGGGTAGGCGCACTGGAGAGCGCCTTGCTGGTGACCGTGCCGCTGCTTGCGCTCTGGCGCCGTCGGGCATGGAACGCGGTTGACAAGCCCGCACTGCTCTTCGCCTTGGCGTTCATCGTGCTGCTCGCCCTGCTGATCGGCTGGACCGTGCCCGTAGTGGGCGCGCTGGTGCGCTACCGCGTGCCGCTCCTTCCATTCGTTGGGCTGGTCGCATTGATCATCGTCGATCCCGCACGCCTTCCTTCGCGCCTGCGCAAGCTCATCGCTCCATGAAACGACTGCTTCCCTTCCTCCTGCTCCTCGCCGCCTGCGGATACCGCGACCGCGATGCCGATCTGGTGGTGCATAACGCCGTGATCCACGCGCTCGATGAAGCCGACTCCGTGCATCAGGCCATGGCGATCAAGGATGGCCGCATCATCGAGCTCGGCCCGGAGCACAAGATCCGAAACCGGTACAGCACCAAGGCCACCTACGACGCCGCCGGACAGCACATCTATCCCGGCTTCGCCGATGGCCATTGCCATTTCTACGGCTACGGCCTCAACAAACAGAAAGTCGATCTGCAGGGCGTGGGCGATTGGGACGAGGCGCTCGCACGGATCGAGGCTTATGCGAAGGCGCATCCGGGGCAGGGCTGGATCCTGGGCCGTGGCTGGGACCAGAACGATTGGCCGGTGAAGGAATACCCCGACAACACGAAACTCAATGCGCTCTTTCCGGACCGTCCTGTGCTGATGCAGCGGATCGATGGCCACGCTGCGGTGGTGAATGAGGCCGCGCTGCGTGCAGTGGGGATGGATCCCGAGCACGCGGTCGAGGGCGGCTTGATGCTGAAGCGCGATGGCCGCTTCACCGGCGTGCTCATCGACAATGCGGTGAGCGTTTTCCAGCCGATCATGGAACAGGCCGATGAGGCCACCAAACGCCAGGCCCTGCTCGATGCGCAGCGCGACTGCTTCGCTGTAGGGCTCACGATGGTGCACGATGCCGGCCTCGATCCCGGCACCATCGACCTGATCAAGCGCATGCAGGAGGAAGGCGCGCTGAAGATGCGCGTGTATGCCATGGTGAGCGACTCGGCGCCCTACCTGGAGCAATTCGCGCGCAGCGGCGCCATCGCCACCGACCGGCTCACGGTGCGCAGCGTGAAGGTCTATGCCGATGGCGCCCTGGGATCGCGCGGCGCCTTGCTGAAGCAGCCCTATCACGACCAGCCGGGGCACCATGGACTGCAGCTCGCATCGCGCGATCACTTCCGCGAAGTGGCGCGGTGGTGCATGGACCACGGCTTCCAGATGAACACGCACTGCATCGGCGACAGCGCCAATAAGCTGCTGCTCGAAGTGTACGGCGAAGTCCTCGGCGGCAGCAACGACAAGCGCTGGCGAATCGAGCACGCGCAAGTGGTGAGCCCTGCGGACCGCGAGCTCTTCGCGCAGCATAGCATCATTCCCAGCGTGCAGCCCACGCACGCCACCAGCGATGGCCCCTGGGCCGTTGACCGGCTGGGCGAGGCGCGCATCCGCGACGCCTACGCCTATGAGGCGCTGCGCAGCATCATGGGCCTGGTGGCGCTTGGCACCGATTTCCCTGTGGAGGGCATCGACCCGCTGCAGACCTTCCGCAGCGCGGTGCTGCGACAGAGCGCCGATGGCTGGCCCGAAGGCGGATACCACATGGCCAATGCGCTCTCCCCCACGGATGCCCTGCGCGGAATGACCATCTGGAATGCGATCGCCGCATTCCGCGAGGAGGATCTCGGCACCTTGCAAGCCGGCAAGCGCGCCGATTTCACCGTGGTGAACATCGACCTGGAGAAGGCGCCTGCTGAGGCGTTGCGCCAGGCCAAAGTGGTGGCCACCTGGATCGAAGGCGAGAAGGTGTTCGGGAGGTAGGGCCTGCTAGCCCATCACTTTCGCGAGCAATTCGCGCAGCAGCTCCCCATGGTCGGCGCCATCGCCGCCGAGGCCCTTGCTGCGCAGGTCGCAGGCGCGCAGGTGCCGCTGCGCCTCCACCACTTTGCCCAGCGAGTAGTTGCGGGCCTGCGCCAGATAGTCCTTGAGGAAATAGGGATTCACCTTCATGGCGGCGGCCATTTCATTCTGCGGCCGGCCTTGCAGCTGATGCACCATCGCCAGCTTGCTGAAGAAATTGTTGAGCGCGCCGATCGTGAGCGGCAAAGGGTTCTCCTTGGGATTGGCCGCGAAGTGATTGGCGATCCGCTGCGCCTTGGCGGCATCGCGCGCGCCGATGGCGTTCTGCAGCTCGAAGACATTGTAGTCCTTGCTGATGCCCACGAAGCGCTGGATCACCTCGCTGGTGATGGCGGCTCCTTCCTCTGTGACCAGGCAGAGCTTCTCCACCTCTTTCACGGCCTTGCCCAGGTCGCTGCCGAGGTGACTGGCCAGCAATTGCGCCTCGGCCGCGCCGAGCTTGCGCTTCTGGCCCTTCGCGAAGCCCACGAGCACCTCGGGCAACTTCTCCTCACGCAGCTTCTCGCTGGTGAGCACGGCAGCACCGCCCTTGATGGCGGCCTTCAGGATGCTCTTGCGCCCATCGATCTTCTTGTGCTTGTAGCAGAGCACGAGCACGGTCGTGGGCGTTGGCTTGGCGAGGTAGGGCTCGAGCTTCTCCACCTGGTCGATGCGCCAGGCCTGCAATTCGCGCACGATCACCACCTGGCGTTCGGCCATCATGGGATAGCGCATGCACACGTCCTTCAGCTGATCGGCGTCGGTGTCGCGCGCGTAGAGGACGGTCTGATTGAAGTCGCGCTCGTGCTCCTGAAGCGCCAGGCGCTCGACTTCCTCCGAAATGCGGTCGATGAAGAAGCCCTCTTCGCCGTGAAGGATGTACACCGGGCGGAAGGTGCCGCCGCGAAGCTCCGCCATGAGCTTCTTGTAGTCGTCGATGGTGGAGGGAGCAGCCATCAGCGAAACGGATGGATGGAAGATGAAGCCGGGACCGGATCCACCTTAACCGGAAGAGCGTGATCAGCAATCGGAGCGCGTTCCATCTTCCAGCTTCCAGTGCTCAACCTCTCATTCAAACCTCAAGTGCTTCACGCTGCGCCCGCCGTTGATGATCTCGCGCAGGCTCTCGATGCCCACCTTCACGTGCGTCTCCACGAATCCGGTGGTCACCTTGGCATCGCTGGCGCTGGTCTTCACGCCCCAGGGCACCATGGGCTGATCGCTCACGAGCAGCAGCGCGCCGGTGGGGATCTCGTTGGCGAAGCCGGTCATGAAGAGCGTGGCGGTCTCCATATCGATGGCCATGGCGCGCAAGAGCCTCAGGCGCTCCTTGAAGGCCTCGTCGTGCTCCCAAACGCGGCGGTTCGTGGTGTACACGGTGCCGCTCCAGTAGTCGAGCTCCATGTCGCGGATCACATGGCTCACGGCACGATGGATCATGAAGCTGGGCAGAGCCGGCAGCTCAGCGGGGAAGTAATCCGTGCTGGTGCCCTCGCCGCGGATGGCCGCGATGGGCAGCACGAGGTCGCCCAGCTGGTTCTTCTTCTTCAGCCCGCCGCACTTGCCGAGGAAAAGCACCGCCTCAGGGTTGACCGCGCTGAGCAGGTCCATCAGCGTGGCGGCATTGGGGCTGCCCATGCCGAAATTGATCATGGCCATATCGTCGGCCACGGCCACCTTCATGGCCTTGTCCTTGGCTACCACTTGGGCACCGGTGAGCTGGCAGAAGATGTCGAGGTAGTTGTCGAAGTTGGTCAGGAGCAGATGCTTCCTGAAGTCCGCAGCCTCGATACCGGTGTAGCGGGGCAGCCAGTTGGCGACGATCTCTTGCTTGGTGCGCACTTTTGCAGGGATGAGCGGATCGGGATCACCTTCGTTGGCGCTGCCCGACCACGGGGTCAAAACTAGGCATGGCGCTGATGGGGGGCAGGTGTTCGATCCGATCCGGCGCAAGTGGGTGGCGCTGTTGCCCGAGGAATGGGTACGACAGCACTTCATCAACTTCCTGATCCACGACAAGGGCTGCCCCGCCTCGCTGATCGCCGTGGAGCGGCAGCTCACGCTGAACGGCCTGAGCAAGCGCGCCGACATCTTGGTGCATGCACCCGATGGCAGGCCCGTGGCCATCGTGGAATGCAAGGCGCCCGGCGTGGCGGTGGCACAAGCGGTGTTCGAGCAGGCCGCACGCTACAACACCGTATTCAAGGTGAATTGGCTCATCGTCACCAATGGCATACGGCATTACTGCTGCCGGATCGACCATTCCAAGGGAAGCGTGGAATTCGTGGTGGAGATCCCGGATCATGCCGGGCTATGCGCGCCCTGAACGCCGATACCTTCGTGCCATGCCATACCGGTACACCCTTACTCTTGCGCTCGCGATGCCTGCGATGGGCTTCTCACAGGAACCACAGGCTGGGAGCTTGCGCACCCAGCGTGTGAAGATGGACCTGCTGCTCGACCATCACCTCAGCCTTCAGCACGCTGCGGATGAGATGATCGACCTCTACATCAACGGAGCCGTGGACGCCGTTTCGCAAGCACTCCGTGATCACGGTGGCGAGGTGAAGATGAGCTTGGGCCGCTTAGTGAGCGCCCGTGTGCCCGTTGCGAACGTGCGCGCGCTGGCCGAGCATCCCGCAGTGGTTCGCTTCGAGTGGGGCGGCGACCGGATGAACTTCCTCGGCGATAGCATGCGCGTGAAGGCGCGCGTGAACCAGGTGCATGCAGGCCTGTCGCCATTGCCGCAGGGCTATGATGGCACGGGCGTGATCATGGGCTTCATCGATGATGGCCTCGGCATCGACCATCCGGACTTCCGCACCGCCAATAACACCACGCGCGTGCTGCACTACTGGGATCAAGGCCTCGACGGGAGCGGTGCCCCGCCGGAATTCGGATACGGCCGTGAGTGGAACAAGGCTCAGATCGACGGTGGGCAACTGGCCAGCGATTTCAATGGATCAGTGCATGGAAGCACCGTGACCGGTACGGGCGCCGGCGATGGAAGCGCCAACGGCAAGCACAAGGGCGTAGCGCCCGGCGCCGACCTGGTCGTGGTGAAGTACAGCAGCGGCTCCGACTTCCGCGCGCGCGTGGCCGATGCCGTGAAATACATCTTCGACCGCGCGGACGCCGAAGGCAAGCCCGCCGTGGTGAACGCCAGCTTGGGCACCTATAGCGGCTCCCATGATGGCCTCGATGCCTCCGCGCTCTTCATTGACAGCCTGATCGCCGCGCGGCGCGGGCGCTTCCTGGTGTGCGCTGGCGGCAACAACGGATCGCAGTTCCCATACCACCTCCGAACGCAAGTGGATGCGGACACGAGCTTCACCTGGTTCACCACCAACGCCAACGGATCCTCATTCAACATCTTCCCCTACCCCAACATGTTCTTCGAGCTCTGGGCCGACCTTGATGAATTCGAGAACGTGCAATACGCCATCGGCGCCGACCGCGTGACGCCCAGCCTGCAGTTCCGCGAGCGCACCGACTTCTACAACCTGGCGCAGAACCTGGGCACCACGATCATTGAGCCGCTCATCAGCACCAGCGGCGACACGCTGGGCAATGTGGAGTTCCTCGCCCTGCAACGAGGCGACCAGGTGCAAATGCAGGTGCGCATCGCTTCTCCCGACAGTGCCGATTACCTCTGGCGCTTCATGACCACCGGCAGCGGCCGCTTCGACATCTGGTCGCTCACCACCGCCACCGCCACCAGCAATGTGATCGGTCCTGCGCTCGCTGCTCCGCTGGGGCTGCCCTTCCCCACCCCGGCTGAATACCCGGCCATGGCGCACTACGTGCAGCCCGACAACCTTTCGCATATCGTCGATAGCTGGGCCTGCTCGCCACGAACGCTCACCGCCGCCAACTACTGGAACCAGAAAGAATACCAGCCCTGCGCCGGCGCGTACATCAACGCGCCCATCGAACCGTACACCATCAGCAGCGGCAGCAGCATGGGCCCTACACGCGACGATCGCTACAAGCCCGACATCGCTGCGCCCGGCGACGTGACCATGGCGGCCGCGCCGATGGCGATCATCAGCAACTGGAGCAGCACCAACGCCGACAAGATGGACGAGCTCTGCATGCACGTGCGCAACGGCGGAACCAGCATGGCCTCACCCGTGGTGGCGGGCGTGGTTGCTCTCTACCTGCAGAAATGCCCCAGCGCCGATTGGCAGCAGGTGCGCAATGCGATCATCAATTCGGCATGGGGCGATGCGCTCACCGGCACCTTGCCCAACAACAGCTTCGGCTATGGCCGTGTGCATGCCTTCGATGCTCTGGTGAATTCGAACTTGCCGCCGATCACCATCACCGCAAGCGACGATGGGATGTGCTCGAACGAGACCGTGCAAGTGAGCGCTCCAGCCGGATTCGATGCCTATGCATGGAGCAATGGCGCCACCGGAAATCCACTTGAATACACCGGTACCGGACCGCTCACCGTTTCAGCGGCCACCTCAACCGGCTGCGCTGCGAGCAATGCGCTCGCCTTCGATCTGCTGACCGCCCCGAACACACCCACTATCATGGTCGATGGCGGATTGCTCACCAGCAGCAACGGACCCAGCTATCAGTGGTACCTCAATGGCGCACCGGTGAACGGCGCCACCGGCCCCACGCTCTGGGCCGGCCAAGTAGGTGACTACACGGTAGAGCATACCGCTGCGAATGGCTGCAGCGCGATGAGCGAGCCGGTGAACATCACCGTGCTGGGCTTGAATGAAAGCGGCGCACAAGGCTTCGCGGCGTGGCCCTCTCCAACGCGCGACGCGCTCACGGTGCAAGTGCCCGCATCGACCGGAGCGGTCGTCATCGAGCTGATCGATGGGAGCGGCCGCACCGCGATGCGCGAGCAACACGCTTCGAGCGTGCAGCATGCCATCGATCTATCGGCTGTGGCGCCTGGGACCTATACGCTTCACGTGAAAACGAATGGCCTGTTGTGGACTTCGCGCGTGATGAAATTGAAGGACTGACCGGGAAGTCCACCACAGAGTAGTAAGACGAACCTTAGCCTTGCCCGTTCGCCGGCCGGGCGTCGCCCGCTCAGAAACTCGGGCAGCCGATTACGCGGTAGCGCGCCCGGAACACGAAAGGGAAGCGCTTCGAGAGGTAGTAGCGCTTACGCCTTACCTCAGCTGCAGGGGGGGCGATTGATTCCTTCTCCGCCCAGCACCGCTCACCATCCTCCACTTTCTCCTCCGGAAAACTCACTGGTGATTGACCGCGCTGCAAGGACACCTGTTCGGTGGGAACCACATCGGTCGGCGCGCGCTGGGCGGAAACCGTGCTCAGGCTCAAGGCCGCCAGGGCTGCGAATGCTCCGCGCATCAGGTCCCGCGGCATGGCGGGCAGGGTGACCTCGATCATGTCGGGCTGCACCTGCTCCAAGCGGAAGTGGCCGCAGGTGTCAGGATGCTCCGCGAACCACGCGCGCAGGTCGGCATCCTTCCACGCAGTGAAGTCGATCACCGGCTTCGCGCACGATTCGCAAAAGCGGTTGCCATCGGGCAGGGAGCGCATTTCCTCCAACCGCTTCGGGCAGGAGAAGCGCATGCCCTTGAAATCCGTGCAATCGGAATCGCTCATGCCATCAATAGGTGAAAATAGCGGACCGGTCTCCGAGAAGAAGACGCCTGCTTGCGTACTTGACCATTTGCCATGAGCCCTTAGAAGTAGCCTGTGATCCGGATCCGCCCCCGCCGCATCTGCGCCTTGTGCACGAAGGGGAAGCGCCTGGACAGGTACAACCTGGTCCTGCGCTTGATGGGCTCTGCCACCGGTGCGGGATCCTTCTCCATCCAGCACCGCTCTTCGTCCACCGCCTCGTGATAGCCCGGCCCGAAGCGCGCATCCGGATCCGTGACCGGGACCTGTTCCGTTGGTGCGGGCTCATTCGGCGCGTGCTGGGCCACGGCCGTGCTCAGGCTCAAGGCCGCCAGGGCCGCGAATGCTCCGCGCATCAGGTCCCGCGGCATGGCGGGCAGGGTGAACTCGATCATGTCGGGCTGCACCTGCTCCAAGCGGAAGTGGCCGCAGGTGTCCGGATGCACCGCGAACCAGGCGTGCATGTCGGCATCCTTCCAAGCAGTGAAGTCGATCACCGGCTTCGCGCACGATTCGCAGAAGCGGTTGCCATCGGGGAGGGAGCGCATGGCCTCCCAGCGTTGCGGGCAGGAGAAGCGCATGCCATTGATCCGAGGTGCTGAGGGCGCCATCTGGTCCGGTTCGGCTCCAAGACGCGCGTGAGAATGGAAGGATGCCGCGCACGAGCCGGGCTACCTTGCACGGCAAACAGAAGACCATGAGAACAGCCATGCTCCTGTTCGGCTTGATGGCCCAGCTCTCGCTCCTGGCGCAGCAGCCGCGCTATGCCCGCGCGCGCATCGCGCTCGATTCGCCTGCAGGCGGCATCGAGCAACTGGCGGCACTGGGACTGGCCATCGATCACGCGGTGGTTGAGCCGGGCATCGCGATCACTGCTGAACTGAGCGAACAGGAGCTGGCCATCGCGCGGGCGCACAACTTTCCGATAGAGGAGCTGATCACTGACGTGCGGAGCTTCTACCTGGAACGCGCTCGCGAAGAGCCCTTGATCGCGCCAAGAGGGGGGCAATCGTGCAACGCCGTGCCCTACTACCCAACGCCGCAGAACTTCTCGCTCGGAAGCATGGGCGGCTACTTCACGTGGGAGGAGATGCAGGGCCAGCTCGATGCCATGCGCGCGGCGTATCCTCAGTTGATCACGGAGAAGGACAGCATCGGCACCACGCACGAGGGAAGGCCGATCCACCTGGTGCGCATGAGCAACAACGCCGATACGGACCAGGACAAGCCCGAGCTGCTCTACACCGCGCTGCACCATGCGCGCGAGCCGGTGAGCCTTTCTCAGCTCATCTTCTTCATGTGGCACCTGCTCGAGAATTACGGCACCGATGAGGAAGCCACATACGTGCTCGACCACTTCGAGCTCTGCTTCGTGCCGTGCATCAATCCGGATGGTTACGTGTACAATACGACCACCGATCCCGATGGCGGCGGCATGTGGCGCAAGAACCGACGTGATAATGGCAACGGCAGCTTCGGCGTGGACCTCAACCGCAATTACGCGCAGGGCTGGGGCATCGACGATCAAGGATCCTCGGGAAACAGCAGCAGCGATGTGTACCGGGGGCCATCAGCCTTCTCCGAACCGGAGACGCAGGCCATCCGCGACCTCTGCAATGCGCATGAGTTCAGCGTGGCCCTCAATTATCACGCTCATGGCAACTTGTTCATCTACCCGTGGAGCTATGGCTTCGACCTGTACACGCCCGACAGTTCGCACTTCGTAGAGGCCGGCCTGCATCTCACGCATGACAACCGCTACCGATTCGGCACTGCCAACCAGACGGTGTACTATGCGGTGAATGGCGGCAGCGACGATTGGATGTACGGCGAGCAGCAGACCAAGCCGAAGATCATGAGCTGCACGCCCGAATGCGGCGGTCCGCCCGACTGGTTCTGGCCGCCGGTGTGGCGCATCGAGGAGATCTGCCGCGAGAACGTGCGGCACAACCTGCGCGCAGCAGAGCTATGCGGGGTGCTCGCGACCGTTGAGGATCGCGGCGCTGCCTTCCTATCATCGGCGAACTCCCATGCCCGCTTCGCGATCCGGCGAATCGGCATGGAGCAGGGACCGGTCACCGTAAGCGTGGTGCCGGTGGCGAACGTGACCAGCGCGGGTGCATCGATCACCTTCACCGACCTTGGCCTTCCGGAGGAGCGCCTGGATTCCATCGCGGTATCGATCGCCGCCAACGTGCAACCGGGCGATTGGGTCGAGTACGATCTGGTGATCAGCAATGGCGGGCTGTCCGTTACCGAGCACGTGCGCAAGCCGTTCGGTGAAGAGGTGACGCTCTTCAGCGACGATTGCAGCAGCATGGCGAATTGGAACTCCGACTCCTGGGGCATCGAGCCGGCATCTGGGCTGAATGGCGGGGCCTGCATCACGGATTCGCCCTTCATGTTCTATGAGCCGCAAACAGGGAACACCCTCGAGCTGGCCAGCCCGATCGACCTCGGCTACTCGGTGGCGGCGCAGCTCACCTTCATGGCCAAATGGGACATCGAGGGCCAGTTCGATGGCGTGCAGGTCTTCGCAAGCGATGATGGCTCCGCTTGGACGCCATTGTGCGGTCGTTTCGCTCACCCCGGTTACCCGGACCAGGGCTCGGGCGAACCGGTGATCGATGGTCAGATGCCGCGCTGGGCACTGGATGAGATCGACCTCGGCGCATTCTGCGGTGGTCCGCTCTGGCTCCGCTGGTCGTTCAGCAGCAACTCGGCGCGCGAGCACGATGGCTTCTGGCTAGATGACGTCCGCGTTATCGGCACGCAGATCAATAGTTCGATCGCCGAACAGGGATCCAGCGCCGGGTTCAGCCTTTGGCCCAATCCCGCAAGTGATGCGCTCGAACTGAGGATCCACTCCACCGATCGCACAGGCATCGCGCATCTGATCGACGCCCGCGGCACGCGCGTGCTCGAGGTTCCGGTGCAAGCCGGACAAGCGCGCATCGGGCTTGAAGGGGTCGCAGCGGGGACCTACGCCGTGCGCTTGCTTGATTCGACCGGCGCGGTGATCGGCACTCAGCGTGCCGTGGTGCTCCACTGATCGTTCAAGAAAGGCCAGGAGGCCCCTACTCGCGCACCACGCGCAGGCGCTGGCCCATGCGCGTGAGGTCGATGGTGTAAATGCCCTTGGCGAGCGAACTGATGTCGAGCAGCGCGCCGTGCTTGAGCGTGCCGCCTCCTACCAGCAGGCCGCGCGCATCAAGCAGCAGGTAAGGCTCATCGCGAGAGAGCGGCGGCTCGATGCGCATGAGTCCCGATGTTGGGTTGGGCACGGCGCGCAAGGCTGGCCCCTTGATCGTCTCCGGCACCGTGCTGCTGCAATCAACATCGAAGAGCGTGACCGTGTTATTGCCGCTGTTGGGGATGCAAATGCGGTTGTTCACGAGGTCGAAGTCGATGTCAGCGGGGTTGTTCAGCCCGGTCACGCCCAGATCGACTCCCGGCTGCGTGAAAGTGGGTTCGTAGCGCGTGATGCGGTCAGGGCTCCAAGAAGCCACCACGAAATTGCCAAGGCAGTCGATCGCGATGCCGTCGATGTTGGTGAGCGTGGTGGTAGTGAGCGTGGACATGGCGCCGGTCACCTTGTCCACGGCCGTGATCGCTGCATTGCTTCCCCAAGCCACCACCACCAAGCGGTCCTGGACCGGATCGTACACGATGCCGTTGGGCGTGAACACGGTATTGCTCACCAAGGTGGTCACGGTGGAAGGCGGTGTGACCTTGAAGATCCGCTTGGCCGTGAAGTCGGTTGCATAGAGGTGCGTGCCGTCCGTTGTGAGCCCGTTGAGGAAGGTGCCCCCGACCGGGATGGTGGTGATCAGAGCGGCGATGCTGGTCTCATAAGCCTTCAAGGTGCCGCCGGAACAGGCCCACAGCACGCTGCCCAGCAATTCCAATCCATAAGGTGCGGGGCTCACGGTCACGAAATCGCTCACTGCGCCGGCCTGCGTGCGCACCTTGATCACCCCGCCGCTGGTGTTGCTCACGAAATATCGGTCGCCGGCAGCATCGAATTCCACGCTTTCCGGGCCGCTGTACTGGGCCATTGAATTGGCGGAGGCGAGCAGGAGAAAGAGCGTGGTCAGGCGCATGGGTCCATCTTCGGCACGCGATGCTATGGCAATGCGGCGAGCGGCTCCAGCCGGATCCGACCAACTTGTGAACAGGCGGGATGTGCAGGGAAGCATCGGCGATGAGGCGGAAGCGGCAACCAGCGCCTTGCCGAGCACGATCCGGTTGCACCAAGCGTTAACTATGCGGCATGGGCACCGCGGTCACGCATGGCATCCGGGTCTCGGCGCGCGCGCGCTTCGAGCCGGCGCACAGCGACCCGAAGATGGCGCGGCACATCTTCAGCTACCGCATCACGATCAGCAACCGAGGGAACGAGACGGTTCAATTGATGCGCAGGCATTGGATCATCCGTGACAGCCTGGCCGGGCCGCGTGAAGTGGAAGGGCCCGGCGTGGTAGGCGAAACGCCGGTCCTGGCTCCCGGTGAGGAGTTCACGTACAGCAGCGCCTGCGACCTTCGAGGCGCTTTCGGCCGCATGGATGGCACTTATCTGATGCGGCGCACGGCCGATGGCAGCGAATTCCGGGTGGAGATCCCCGCGATCCAGCTCTCGAGTGCGTTGGCAACGAATTGAGCCTATTCGGTGCTAACTGTTCCATAGCGCCTTCTGGTCATCCCATCGGTTGATAGATTCGCCTCCTGCATGAAAACCGCCCGCCCGCTTCACGCATCGCGCATGACCCTGCGCCTCGCTGGCGTTTGCGTGCTGTTGTGCTCGGCCTTGGTGTTCACCCCGCAAACGATGGGATGGCTATGCAGCACATCCTGGGTGGAGCTCGGCTTCAAAGCTCCGCCGCTATTGGAGGAAGAGGTGGTGAAGCACAGTGAGTCGCTCTTCGATCACGGGCTTGCGCTCGAGGGCTTCGGAAGCGCCTTGTTCGTGCGCCTCCCGTTCCCGATGGACGAAGAGGTCATGGCCGGGCCGCTTGCCAAGGTGAGCGTGCCGCCTCCGAAAACGTGTTGACCTCCACGCCTGCATTGCAGGCCAGCCGCTGCGTCAATCACGTTCCCAAACCTCATCCATGTTCTCCAGGATCAAGCAGGACCTGCCTGCATCAATCGTCGTTTTCCTTGTGGCCTTGCCCTTGTGCCTGGGCATCGCCGTGGCATCGGGCGCCCCGCCTGTATCGGGCCTGATCGCCGGCGTGATCGGCGGCATACTCGTAGGCGCGCTCAGTGGTTCGCCGCTTGGCGTGAGCGGGCCTGCCGCCGGCCTCACGGCGATCGTGGCCATGGGCATTGCCGACCTCGGCTCATTCGAGGCGCTCCTGGCAGCGGTCGTGGTCGCCGGCGTGATCCAGGTCATCTTGGGAATCGTCCGCGCGGGCATCATCGCCTACTACTTCCCGAGCGCGGTGATCAAGGGCATGCTCGCGGGCATCGGGCTCATCATCATCCTGAAGCAGATCCCGCACGCGTTCGGCGACGATAAGGACCCCATGGGCGATGAGAGCTTCGACCAGCCGGACAAGCTCAACACCTTCCAGGAGATCATGGTGGCCATGGAGACGCCCAATTGGGGGGCGTTCGTGATCACCGTGGCCTGCCTGCTGCTCATGCTGGCCTGGGAGCGGCCGTTCATCCAGAGGAACAATTGGCTGCGCTATGTGCCCGGGCCATTGCTGGCGGTAGCGCTCGGGATCGTGATGGCCATCGGATTCGATGGGCACCCGGTGCTCGCCATCGGCGCCGGGCATTATGTGCAGCTGCCCGATCTCCTGAGCACGTCGAGTTATGCGCTGCCCTCCTTCGATGCCATCGGGCAGGGCGCTTTCTGGCGCGTGGCCTTCACCCTTGCGGTCGTGGCAAGCATCGAGACCCTTCTATGCGTAGAGGCCACCGACAAGATGGACCCGCAGAAGCGCATTACGCCAGCCAACCGCGAGCTGTATGCGCAAGGCGCCGGCAACATCATCAGCGGCCTGCTCGGCGGCCTGCCCCTTACGCAGGTGATCGTGCGCAGCTCAGCCAATATCCAGAGCGGCGGTCAGACCAAGCTCAGCGCGGTCCTGCACGGCGCATGGCTCTTGGTGTCCGTGTTCGCCATCGCCGGGCTGCTGCGCATGGTGCCGCTCGCGAGCCTCGCGGCCATCCTGCTCCTGGTGGGCTATAAGCTCGCGAAGCCTTCGCTTTTCAAAGCCATGTGGCGCAACGGGCTCCCGCAGTTCATCCCGTTCATCGTCACGGTGGGCTTCATGGCCCTCACGAACGACCTCCTGCGCGGCGTGGCCCTTGGCCTGTCCTTGGCCTTCATCCATATCCTGTGGAAGAACTTCAAGGTGCCCTTCCATTACGATCCGCATCGATACAAGCCCGGCATGCCCATCTACATCGAGCTCAGCGAGGATGTCACCTTCCTGAACAAGGCGGGCATCAAGCGCACGCTGAGCGAGATCCCCGACGGCGCGCGCGTGGTGATCGACGGTGGCCGATCTTACGACCTCGACCCTGATGTCCGCGAGATCATCGACGATTTCCAAGGAACCGCGGAAGCTCGCAACCTGCGCTTGCAATTGCTCAACATGCCACCAAGGCACGGCGAGGCGCCCGCAGCGCCACGGACCATGCTTGCCGATAAGAAACCCTGAAACCACGCACCTCATGGACAGTTACCATAAGCTCCTTCTGAACAACAAGGCCTGGGCGGAGAACACCGTATCGCGGGACCCGGAATTCTTCCAGCGCCTTGAGAAGATCCAGCGCCCCGAATTCCTGTGGATCGGTTGCAGCGACAGCCGTGTGCCGGCCAACGAGATCACAGGGACCAATCCCGGGGAGATCTTCGTTCACCGCAACATCGCCAACATGGTGGTGCACACCGACCTCAACCTCCTGAGCGTGCTGCAGTACGCCGTGGAGTACTTGAAAGTGAAGCACGTGATCGTGTGCGGCCACTACGGATGCGGTGGCGTGCAGGCGGCCATGACGCATAATTCGCTCGGGCTCATCAACAAGTGGCTCCGCAACATCAAGGACGTTTACCGCTTGCATAAGGCCGAGATTGACGCCCAGCCAACGGAACAGGACCGCTTGGACCGCATGGTGGAACTGAACGTGCAGGAACAGGTCCTCGACCTTGTGAAGACCAGCATCATCCAGAAATCATGGCGGGACCGCGGGGGCCCGCACCTGCACGGCTGGGTGTACAGCCTGCACGACGGCATCGTGAAGCCCATCTGCGACGTGCCGGCCGGGTCGCCGGTGGATGACATCTACCGCTTCGACAACCTGGACTGAGGGAGCTCACGGATTGCAGTTGCCGCAATGCTGCGGGTCCTCCGCCTGCTTCCCATCCGGGCGCGGAGCGTATCGGACATGGCCGCAATGCCAGCAGCCGCGCTCCATGCTGCGCACGCTCTCGGTGGGCCAGCCGCATAAGGCGCATGGCAGGCCCGTGCGGGTCCCGGTGATGCGGAACCAGCAAGCGCCGCAGACAGGGCATGGCTCGCCCAGCTCCGCGGCGAGTCGATCGGCCGTTTCACCGATCGCTTTCATCCGCGTGGGGTTCATCATGGCCCGCATATCCGTTTCCACCCAGCATGAACCGTGGTTGGCGAAAAGGCGCTCCGCCGCGCTTTGGAGGGAATCGCGGTCCACGATGCCCTTCCGCATCGCATCGCCGGCCGACCACTTCTCCCTGGCGCGGACCACCAGGCCATGCCCGGGGAATCTCATGCGCTCCGCGAAGGCGCTCACCTGCGGCCAAGTGGTGCATGCCTCACCGCCGAAGACCGTTTCCAGCGAGACATGCCTCTGGAAGAAGACCTTGTCGTCACGCGCATCGTAGAGCACCAGCAATTCCTCATCGCAGGATATGAAGGGCGCCGGCGGGTAGGGGCCGAAAGAGCCCTCACTCGCGATCACGAGGTCCATGCCGCTCACTTCCGCGCCGTGCTTCGCCTTGGCGATGCAGGTCTCCAAGGGATCGAGCGCACGTTCCACCTCCCCGCTGAACGCACCGAAACGGTCGGTGTCAACGCCTGGTATGGCCTGGACCCCGGCCAAGGGCATGGCGTTCATGAGCGCTGGGGCGATCACGCGCTCCTTGCCGTGCTGCGTGGCCACGCCAAGGGTCCGGTCGGCGAAGCGCTCCAGGCTGATCGCAGAGGCACTCTTCGCCATGGTTCATTCGCCTTGTCCAAGCGAGAAGCCCCTCACACCATCGAACAGATAGAGGTTCTCTGTCTTCACGGCATCGATGTGCGCATCAGCGAGCAGGTGCAGCAATTGGTTGATCTGCCTGTGCCCGATGGGCAAGTAGGTTGCTTTGTCATTGTCGATCACAACATCGGGCCCCACGAAACGGCAGCGCCAGTGGTCAGTGCAGAAAGTCTCCGGGAATCCCTCTGGCCACACCTTCACGCCGCGATTCGTGATGAGCTTCAGCTTCAGCATGCCGCGCGATGCCTTGAGCAGCTTATCCGCCAGCTCGATCGGCGTGCTGGTGGAGTCGCAAACGAACACATCCACGCCGCAGAGCTCGCGTTTCACCTGCGGGCGCTCGTAGCTGTAGGCGGGTCCAGCGCCGCCCTTCATCTCCACGCTCTTGAGCTCCTGCGGCTTCTTGCCGAGCCGCGCGATCACCGCATCGGCGAATTCGCTGGTGCCCACGCGCTTCTTCGACACCCCATCCTGGAACACGTCGCCCGGATGCAGGCCGTCCTCCAGCGCGCAGAGCCATGCGTTCTGCACGGCCTCGGCCTTATCCGATAGGCCCAAGTGCACGAGCATCATGCACGCGGCATTGAGCATGGCGCTGGGATTGGCGATGCCCTGCCCTGCGATGTCGGGCGCGCTGCCGTGGATGGCCTCGAACATGCTGATGCGGTCGCCGATGTTGGCGCTGCCCGCCATGCCCACGCTGCCGGTGAGCTCAGCGGTCACGTCGCTGATGATGTCGCCGTACAGGTTGAGCGTCACGATCACATCGTAGCGATCAGGCCTTGTGGCCACGCGCGCGGTGCCGATATCGATGATCTGGACCTCCTGCTGCAGGCCGGGGTACTCCTTGCCCACGCGACGGAACATATCGGCGAACATCCCATCCGTGAGCTTCATGATGTTATCCTTCACCAGACAGGTCACCTTCTTCCTTCCGTTGCTGCGCGCGTGCTCGAAGGCGTAGCGGATGATCTTCTCGGTACCGGGGAGGCTGAGCACCTTGAGGCACTGGAACACGTCAACCGTCTGCCGGTGCTCGATGCCCGCGTAGAGGTCCTCCTCATTCTCTCGCACCACCACCACGTCCATGTTCGGATGCTGCGTGCGCACGAAGGGATGGAAGCTGCGGCACGGCCGAACGTTGGCATAAAGGCCGAGCGTCTTGCGGATGGTGACGTTCAGGCTCTTGTACCCCGATCCCTGCGGCGTGGTGATGGGTCCCTTCAGGAACACGGGGTTCCTGCGCAGCGTGGCCCAAGCTTCGGCGGGTATGCCGCTGCTGTTGCCGCTCAGATAAACCTTCTCGCCCACCTCGATGTGCTCGTAGGTGAGCCCGCAATCCGCGGCATCGAGGATCCTGAGCACGGCGTCGGTGATCTCGGGTCCGATGCCGTCGCCTTTTGCTACCGTGATGGTGCGGTTCATTTTTTCTTCTGGGGTTGTGCGTGATCGATGTACGTGAGGGTGCGATGCAGCAGGTGCTGGGCCAGCAGCTTCAGGTCCTTGCGGCTGCTGAGCTCGGTGAGCGAGGGCAGGTGCTCCATGGCGAAGGGCAGCGAATGCGCCATCTCGATCACCGTGGTGGCGAAGGATCGCGGCCAAGGCACATCGGCGCGGCAATCGGTGATGCGCTCTGCCACGAAAGCGCTGAGCTCCTTGTAAGGCAGGAAGAGGCGGCGCGCATTGTCGTCGTCCACATTCTTATGCAGGTAGCTCTTCATGCCCTCTTCGATCACCAGCTTGCGCAGGGCACGCGGCTCGAGCTGCACGTGCGGGAGCCCCTTGGGCCAAACGCCGCATATGGATTCCACCACGCGCTCCAGCCCCGCGCGCGGATCCTTCGCCTGCTCAGCATGACGCCCGCAGAGCTGCCGGAGCCAGAGCCAATAGAGCTGGAAGTAGTACTGCAGGAGCCGATGCTTGTTGGGGAAGTACTTGTAGAGGCTCACCTCCGTGCATCCGATATGGTCCGCGAGCTTCTTGAAGGTGAAGGCCTCCAGGCCCAGCTCGTTCATGAGCTCCAAGCCGCCGTTGAGCATGGATCGGCCCAGCTCCGTGGCTTCGGGGTCCTTCAGGGAAAGGGCCGGGTCGGGCCGCAGGTGAAGATGAAGGTTGCTCATTCTGGGGGCGAATATAGTATTACTTAACATTCCAGATAGTTTCACTTACTTAGCGCCCTCAACGCCCAGGATGGACGATTTCATCATCGATCACCTCACCCAGATCATTGAATCAGCAGTGGCTCTGGCGGCCTTCTTCGTCGTCATGGCCGCATCCCGCTGGCTCGTGCGCGGCGCTGTGACGAAGCTGGCATACAAGGCCAAGGAGGAGCGTGAGGTGATGCGCCTCATCCGCCTCCTGCTCCTGGTGCTGATCGCCATCGTGCTCACCGCCATCTGGGGGGTGAAGCAGAATGAGATCCTCCTTTTCGCTGCTTCCGCGATCACGGTCCTCGGCGTGGCCCTCTTCGCCGAGATGTCGATCCTTTCGAACATCACCGCCTTCCTTGTCCTTTTCTTCCAGCATCCGGTGAAGACCGGCGACCGCATCCGGCTGAAGGACGGTGATCAGGAGGTGGAAGGCGAGCTCGTGGACATCACCTATTTCTTCACCTTCATCCGGCACGATAACGGCGAAATCACCACGGTGCCGAACTCGGCGATGCTCAAGAATTCCTTCTCCATCCTAACATCGAAAGCCCACTAGCCCGAACACATGGACCTCTCCCTCCTGCTCTCGAACCTCACCAACCCCACCCTGCTCTTCTTCGTGCTGGGCATCGTGGCGCACCTGGTGAAGAGCGACCTGGAGATCCCGCCCACCACCATCAAGTTCATCTCCCTGTACCTGCTCTTCGCCATCGGCTTCAAGGGCGGGCAGGAATTGGCGCACGAGCACCTGAATGCGCAATTCATCAGTGAGCTGGTATTCGGCATGGCCATCGCGAGCGCGATCCCATTCTATGCCTTCTTCCTGCTGAAGCGCAAGCTGGGCGTGCAGAACGCGGGGGCCATCGCAGCGGCCTATGGATCGGTGAGCGCGGTGACCTTCGTGGCCGCCAGCGGTTTCCTGGAAACGAAGGACCTCCCTTTCAGCGGCCACATGGTGGCGATCATGGCGCTCATGGAGAGCCCGGCCATCATCGTGGGCATGGTGCTGCTGATGCGCTTCGATAAGGAGAGCACCGAACGGCCAACGCTCGGCCACATGCTCAAGCACTCCTTCACCAACGGTAGCGTGCTCATGCTCATCGGGAGCCTCATCATCGGCCTGGTGGCCGATACCAAGCAGGCCGAGGGCATCAAGCCCTTCACCACGGACATCTTCAAGGGATTCCTCGCCGTATTCCTGCTGGAGATGGGCATGGTGACGGCCGCGCGCTTCAAGGCCTTCAGGGATTATGGGTCGTTCGCCAGCTCGGTAGCCCTGCTGCTCCCGCTTGTGAATGGGTGCGCGGTGGCCTGGATCAGCGGCTTCATCACCCCCGGCGCAGGCGACCGCTTCATGTTCGCCACGCTGGCGGCCAGCGCGAGCTACATCGCGGTGCCAGCAGCCATGCGCCTGGCAGCGCCGAAGGCCGATCCCGGGCTCTATATCCCCATGGCCCTGGGTGTCACCTTCCCATTCAACATCACCGTGGGCATGCCGTTGTACATGGCCATCGTGGAATCCGCGTGACTTCGCGCACCTGTCCCGGGCAGGTGCGTCGGGTATCTTCGCCGCGATCCACCTCACGATCCGATGAGCCAATACAACGTCCCCCTGCCGAAGAACGAGCCCGTCCTCTCCTACGCGCCCAACACCCCGGAGCGCGCCGCATTGCAAGCGGAAATGGACCGCCGCCTGCGCGCCCGCATCGATGCGCCCATGTGGATCATGGGCCATGCCATCGAGACCAAGGACCTGCGGAAGATGAGCCCGCCGCACAAGCATGCGCACCACTTGGGCAACGCGCATTTCGGGGAGGCGAAGCATGTGCGCGCCGCGATCGATGCAGCCCTGAAAGCCAAGCGCGATTGGGAGAACATGCCCTTCGCGGAGCGCGCGGCCATCATGCTCAAGGCCGCCGACCTCATCGCGGGACCGTACCGGGCGAGCATCAATGCAGCCACCATGCTCGGTCAGGGCAAGAACGCGTTCCAGGCCGAGATCGATGCCGCTTGCGAGCTCATCGACTTCCTGCGATTCAATGTGGCGTATGCCGAGCAGATCCACCGCGATCAGCCGGTCTCCTCACCCGGCGTGTGGAACCGCTTGGAGTACCGCGCGCTCGAGGGCTTCGTGTTCGCCCTCACCCCCTTCAACTTCACGGCGATCGCCGGCAACCTGCCCAGCAGCTGCGCCCTCATGGGCAACACCGTGGTGTGGAAATGCGCGGACACCCAGGCTTACAGCGCGCAAGTGCTCATGGAGGTCTTCATGGCTGCCGGCCTTCCTCCCGGCGTGATCAACCTGGTGCATGTCAACGGCCCCGTGGCGGGCGAGCAGATCTTCGCGCATAAGGACTTCGCGGGCATCCACTTCACCGGGAGCACCGGCGTGTTCCGCCACATCTGGCAGACCATCGGCAGCAACCTGCCCAAGTACCGCAGCTACCCGCGCATCGTGGGCGAGACCGGCGGCAAGGACTTCGTGATCGCGCACCCCAGCGCCGACCCCAAGGTGGTGGCCACCGCGCTCTCCCGCGGCGCCTTCGAGTTCCAAGGGCAGAAGTGCAGCGCCGCCAGCCGCGCTTACATCCCGGCCAATCTGTGGCCCGATGTGAAGAAGGAATTGCTCGCCGACCTCGCCGACATGAAGATGGGCGACCCGCGCGATTTCTCGAACTTCATCGGTGCGGTGATCGATGAGCGCGCCTTCGACAAGATCAGCGGCTACATCGATGGCCTCAAGCAGGACAAGAAGACCATCAAGATCATCGCGGGCGGCAAGTGCGACAAGAAGGACGGCTACTTCATACAGCCCACCGTGGCCGAGACCAAGGACCCGAAGAGCAAGACCATGTGCGAAGAGATCTTCGGACCGGTGCTCACCGTTTACGTGTATCCCGAAGGCAAGTGGAGCGAGACGCTCAAGCTGGTGGATTCAACCAGCGAGTATGCGCTCACCGGCGCCGTGATCAGCAACGACCGCAAGAGCATCATCGAAGCCCAAGAGGTGCTGCGCCACGCGGCGGGCAACTTCTACATCAACGACAAACCCACAGGCGCCGTGGTGGGCCAGCAGCCCTTCGGCGGTGCGCGCGGCAGCGGCACCAACGACAAAGCGGGCTCCTACCTCAACCTCATCCGCTGGGTGAGCCCACGCACCATCAAGGAGACCTTCGTGCCGCCAACGGACCATCGGTATCCGTTCCTGGGGTGACGAAGACCACCAATTGCCCCTCTCGCTCAGCGGGCGATTACCAGGTGGTGCATCACCTCACTCGTCCCCCTTTCAATCGAGACGGAGTAGATACCCGGTGGCAGCATCGAGACATCGAGTGTGACCGTTTGTGTCGCGGCATGTGATATCACCGCGCGGCCGGTCGGGTCTCGCAGGGTGACTATGGCGCACGAAGACAGATCGATGCGCACAAGGTCATTCGCCGGGTTGGGACCGATGCGTGAATCGGCTGGTGCATTCGTCACCATTGATTGCGGCCCACACGGCTCCGCGGCGCAGAACGAGACCGAGCCCGCCACCGTCCCGGAATTCACATCGATGAAGGGCGGCGAGGTGACCGTCGGCGTCAGGTCGCAGAAATCGATCTCACCTTGGATGGTGCCGGTGTTTTCTGAGAGGCCCGAGACGCAGATGCGGCCCTCGCCCTCGATCGTATCGTAGTTGCCGATATCATCGAGCGTGAGCAGCGCATCGGGCCCGCCCATGGTGAGCACGCCGTCGATGTGCATGACGCCATCGATGTGAACGGTGCTGTTGTTGATCATGGCCCAATCCACGTCAATGTCACCGACCAGGTCCATGAGGCCATCGTTGATCACCGTATCCATGATCACCACGGAGAAGTACTCATCCATCACCAGGCTTCCCACCGGGGTCACGTGCACGCGCTGCATGAGGAAGGTGTTGCCAGCGATGCGCACCTGGTGCAGCACCTCCGCGTTGTGCACCTCGGGTATGCAGTTGCAATCCCAGGTGGCGGGGTCGCTCCAGTCGCCATCCTGGACAGAAGTGGTGGTGCCCTGTGCGGCGGCATCGAGCACCAGCGGCAACAAACAGAGCAGTAGCTTAATCCTCATGGAAGCGTGACGCTTGGCAATCGAAGGTAGGCGCCCGCCTAGAAAGCCCGCCTCAAAGCTCTTCCGCCACCACCTCGCGCACACCCGGCACCTCGTGCTTCAACAGGTTCTCGATGCCTTGCTTCAAGGTGACCATGCTGCTCGGGCATCCGCTGCACGATCCGCGCAGCGAGACCGTCACCAATCCATCAACGAATGACCGGAAGGCGATGTGCCCGCCGTCGCCCTCCACAGCCGGTCGGATGTACTCCTCCAGCACGCGGATGATCTTCTCATCATCGGGTCCTGTAGCCTCGGCATGTGAACTGGCGCGCTCGTTGGCGTCAGCGAGCGCTTGCGCAGGGGCATCCTCGTATACCACGCGACCATCGGTATTGAGGTAGTCCTGGATGTACTCGCGCAATTCCAGCTGCACCAGGTCCCAATCGACGGAGTTGTTCTTGGAGACGCTGATGAAGTTGCTGCTGAGCAGCACACCGGTCACGAAGGGCAGGTTGAAGACCTTCTCTGCGAGCGGCGATACGCCCTTCGGTTCATCGTGATGCCGGAACTCGAGGATGCGCCCATCGGGCACCAGCAAGCGGCTGCTCACGAAGCGCATGGTGGCGGGGTTCGGCGTGGACTCCGCATACACGGTAACCGGCAGGCGCTTGCCGGTGATCATTGGCTCTGTGGCTTCCATAGCGAGCGCGAAAGTAGGCCGGTGCCTCCCAAGGCGCTGTAAGGATTGTTGGCGATAACGCTTCGGATACTGCCCTACTTTCGCAGCGCGATGCGCAAGCTGAAGAAGAGCCGTTGGGTGCTGGCCTCATTGGCCATGCTGCTGCTGCTGGCCACCAGCGGGCTTACGGTGTCGCGCATGAGCTGCCTCATCAGCGGGCACAGCGTGCTCAGCTTGGGCCTTGCCGATGATTGCTGCCCCGAAGAGGAGCACGGCGGTGGATCCGTGATCGGAGCCACCTGCTGTGAACTCGTGCAAGCCAGCGCCGATCGCGTGGAGCTTCTTCCATCGGCCACCTTCGACCTGGTCGCCCTGCCGGTGACCGTTGCTGCGCCAACTTGGGATGCGATTGCCTTGGAGCGCCGCACGTTGCGCTGGCTCGATAGCCGTCCGCCGCCCTTGATGGGCCCGGAGCGCTTGGCGTTGATCAGCATGTTCTTGATCTGAGCAGTGCGGCTTGTTGGCCCTCGCGGCCCGGTCACGCTTCGTTCAACGCTCAAGAACACGTATGCCCTTCCATCGGACTCCTCCTTTGCTCCTGCTTCTGCTGCTGCAGCTCCTGCAGTTCTCTGCTGGAACGCACGCACAAACCATAACCGGTACGGTGAAGGCCGAAGATTCCGGCGAGGTCCTGCCTGGGGCCAACGTGCACTGGCTAGGCACGACGAAGGGCACCTCAGCCGATATGAACGGGGCCTTCACCATCAGTGCGCCCGCGCAATGGCCGGCGAGCCTGGTCGCCTCCTTCGTCGGATACAAGCCGGATACGCTCAAGCTGATGCAAGCACCAGCGACAGCCATCATCTTGAAGCTGCGCTGGGCAGCAGCCATTGGTCCTGTTGAAGTGGTGGAGCGCGCGCAAGGCACGCAGCTCAGCACGCGCAGCATCAACGCGACCGAGCAGATCGGCCAGAAAGAGCTGAAACGCGCCGCTTGCTGCGACCTCAGCGAGAGCTTCGAGACCAACGCCACGGTGGATGTGAGCTACGCCGATGCGATCAGCGGCACGAAGACCATCCGCATGCTGGGCCTCGATGGCAGGTACGCGCAGATCAGCCTGGAGAACATCCCCTTCGTGCGCGGGCTCAGCACCAGCAGCGGCCTCACCTTGATCCCCGGCACCTGGATCAAGGAGATCAACCTGAGCAAGGGCGCGGGCACCGCGGTGAACGGACCGAATGCGATGACAGGGCAGGTCGATCTCTGCCTGCTCAATCCGCTGGATGAGCCGCCGCTCTTCGTGAACCTCTATGGCAACAGCCAGGGGCGCATGGAAGCGAACGTGCATGCCGCGCAGCGCACCGGTGCCAACAGCGCCAACCTCCTGCTCGTGCATGGCAACTGGTTCGATCGGGCCATGGACCAGAACGGCGATGGGTTGCTCGACATGCCGCGAACCAAACGCGTGAACGTCATGAACCGGTGGATGCACCTCGGCGAGCGCAAGAGCGGGCAATTCACCGTGCGCGCCGTGCATGACGAACGCGTCGGTGGGCAGGATGCGATGCATGCTGCTGACAACGGGCACGCGCATCACGGCATGGGCCTGTACCGCATCGACGTGCTCAACCGCATGCTCGACGGCCTTGCGAAGCACGGCTGGGTGTTCAAGGGCGATGCGCGCAAGAGCATCGGATTGATCGCGAACGGGCGCTGGCACGGATCGAATTCGACCTACGGGCTGCGGAGCTACGCTGGCGAGCAGCGCAGCGCTTACGCCAGCGCCGTGTACCAGCAATTGCTGCGCGACGGAAACGACCAGATCAAGGCCGGCCTGAGCTTCCAGTACGACGATTACGAGGAGCGCTTCACGAGCCTGCGCCATGATGCGCCCGCCGACACGCTCCAATACCTCGACCTTGGCCGCACCGAGCGCATGCCGGGCGCCTTCGCGGAGCACACCCTGAAACGTGAGCGCCTCACCCTGGTGACCGGCTTGCGCTTCGACGTGAATGACCGATTCGGCAACGTGCTGAGCCCGCGGCTTCACCTGAAGCACGACGTGAACCCGCTCACCGTGCTGCGCGCCAGCATCGGACACGGCTTCCGCACCGCCAACCCGCTGGTGGAGAACGCCGCCGTGATGGCGAGTTCGCGCTACATCGCCTTCGAAGGAACGCTCGGCATGGAGCGCGCGTGGAACTTCGGCGCCAGCGCGCTGCGCAAGTTCAAATGGCTCGACCGCAAATGGGCCATCGGCATCGATGCCTATCACACGCGGTTCACGCAGCAGGTGATCGCCGACATGGACCGCGACCCGCTCACCCTCGCGCTCTATATGCTCGACGGGCCATCGTACGCCAACAGCGTGCTCACCGACGTGCAGGTTGACCTCTCCCGCTCCTTCCAGCTGAAGCTGAGCCATCGCTGGTACGAGGTGCGCTCCACCTATGATGGCCGTCCGCTCGAACGCCCCTTCACGCCCAGCCACCGCGGCCTCATCGACCTGGCGTTCACCAGTCCCGACGAGCATTGGCGATTCGACATCACCATGAACCTCTTCGGAGAGGGCCGCTTGCCGGACACGCGTCCGAACCCCAGCGAAGGGCTGCGCCTCCCGGAGCGATCGCCCGCCTTCGCCACCTTGCACGCGCAGCTCACTTATTCCGCCGGAGCGCTCGAGATCTACCTCGGCGGCGAGAACCTCACCAGCACCCTGCAACAGCAGCAAGTGATCGCGGCGGACGACCCCTATGGCCCGTACTTTGACGCCAGCCTGATCTGGGGCCCCACGAACAAAGCCATGCTCTACGGCGGACTTCGCTACTCCATCAAACGAAGCAACAAGCAACCATGAGAACCCTGTTCATCGCGCTCGCCCTGCTGCTCGCCGGGAACGCAAGTGCCCAAAAGAAATCCGCTGAGCTCGACATCAAGAGCAGCACGGTCTGCGACATGTGCAAAGAGACCATCGAGAAGGAACTGATCTACGAGAAGGGCGTGAAGAAGGTGAACGTGGACCTCACCACGAGCACCGTGCATGTCGAGTATGACGCGAAGAAGAACACGCCAGAGAAGCTGCGCGGAGCGCTGATCAAGCTCGGGTACGCTGCCGATGGCGTGCCGGGCGACGAGAAGGCCTTCGCGAAGCTGCCGGCCTGCTGCCAGAAGGAAGGATGCGGAAAGTTGCCCTGATGTAGAGGCTGGAGCTTGAGCGGGCCGAGGGTTGTAGGTTGCGCCACGCGGCTTCAACCCCCAACCGAACTCCTCCTATCAATCTGCACCCCGCAACCATGCCTTTAATCCGGACCGTACGCGACTTCACGCCGCAATTGGGGAACGACTGCTTCCTGGCCGAGACCGCTGTGGTGATCGGCGACACCGTGATGGGCGATGGATGCAGCGTGTGGTACAACGCCGTGGTGCGCGGCGATGTGAACAGCATCCGGATCGGCCACCGCGTGAACATCCAGGATGGCGCCGTGCTTCACTGCACCTATGAGAAGTGCGGCCTCAGCATCGGCAACGATGTGAGCATCGGACATAACGCCATCGTCCACGGCTGCACGGTGCACGACAAGGTGCTCATCGGCATGGGCGCCATCGTCATGGATCTGGCGGTGATCGGCAGCGGCAGCGTGATCGCCGCCGGCGCCGTGGTGACGCAGGGAACCGTTGTGGAGCCCGGCAGCCTCATGGCCGGCGTGCCCGCCAAGCGAATCGGTCCGGTCAGCGCTGATCTCTCGCAGAATGAGATCGAGCGCATCGCGCGCAACTACGGCATGTATGCCGGGTGGTTCAAGGAAGGCTGATCAGGCGCCACCGCTGCGCAGATCGAGCCCCCAGTTGAGCTTCGCGCGCAGGGTGCGCAGGAAATCGTGGCCATCGAGCTGCGCCATCTTCACCGTGAAGGGCGCGCGGCGGATGGTGACGGTAGCGCGACCATCGATGGTATGGCCGCGCGCATCGAGGTTCAGCAGGCAGCGATCGCCGCGCGCCTCCAGCTCCAGGCGGACCGTATAGTGGTCGGGCACCACGAACGGCCGCACGTTGAGGTTGTGCGGCGAGATGGGGTTGATCACCAGCGCATCACTCGTGGGGTACAGGATGGGCCCGCCGCAACTGAGCGAGTAGGCCGTGCTGCCCGTGGGCGTGGCGATGATGAGGCCATCGCTCCAGTACGTGTTCAGATAGTCGTCGCCAAGGAATACGCGCACGCTGATCATGCTGCTGGTGTCGCGCTTATGGATGCTGACCTCGTTGAGGGCGAAATCACTCGTGCCGAGCAGTTCCCCATGACCGACCACCTGCAAGAGCGTGCGGTCCTGCAGCGCGTAACGCCCCAGCTTCAGCGCAGCGAGCGCGGCGTCCATGTCCTCGTGCCGTACGTTGCTCAAGAACCCGAGGCGACCGAGGTTGATGCCGATCACGGGAATCCCGGCTCGGCCGAGCTGCGCCACCGTATCGAGCAAGGTGCCATCGCCTCCGAGGCTGATGCAGATGTCGATGTCCTGCCGCGCCGGATCGGCCTCGGTGAGCAAGGCATCTGTCACGGGCATGTCGCAGGCAGAGAGCCATTCGGCCAGCGATCGCGTGAGCACGGGAGTGATGCCCGCGCGGTGCATGCGTCCCAAGGCCTCGGCCAGCACCGGTGCCATGCCGCGCTCCATGTCGCGTCCGTGTACTGCTGCGCGCATCGTTCAGAAGGGCTGCGAGAAATGTAGGAAGAAGCCGTGCTCGCCCAGCGCGTTGAGCGTGTATTCGGTGCGTACCACCTGGTCGTAG
Organism: Flavobacteriales bacterium; assembly: GCA_016712535.1. NCBI lineage: Bacteria > Pseudomonadati > Bacteroidota > Flavobacteriia > Flavobacteriales > Flavobacteriales bacterium. The sequence continues at coordinate 506,373 of JADJQW010000004.1, read as the reverse complement.
CTGGTCACCAGGTCGAGTCCGATGCCGTAGCCGCTCATCCACTGGCCAGCGAGGAAGTTGGCATCGGCGTAGCGGCTGTCCCATACGCGGCCCGCATCGGCGAACACGTTCAGGTAAACGGCGAAGTAGAGCGAGCGGAAGGCTTCTGCAGGCATGAACTCCGCACGCTGGTTGCGCGGCCTGACGAGCTGGAACACGGCGTTGGCCTTGCCCAAGGTGAAGTGCTCGCCATCGATCACGTAGTACTCGTATCCGCGCACGAAGTGCCCATAGCCGAGTCCCTCCTGCGCGTAGTACGGTGGCGTGCCCCAGGTGTGCTTGCCGCGCACGCCGAGCGCGAGGGTGATGGGATCGCTGAGCTTCCACCACTTCTTCACCGTGGCGTAGGCGGTGGTGATGTCGGGCGGGTTCTCGCTGAGCAGGCCCAACCCGAGGCGGTCGATGCGTGCTTCGGCGTAGTGGCCGGCGCGCGGATAGATGCGCAGGTCCCTTCGGTCCCACGTGAAGCCATAGCCGAGCGATAGGTAGCGCGCCGATGAGGCATCGCCGTTGAAGTAGTCGGAGGCCGTGGCGATCACGGTATCGGCCACGCTGGCCTGTATGAAGGCCGCGCGCACGAAATGGCGCACATCGTGGTTGCGCCGCAGGCTCAATTCCAGATCGGCCTTCTGCTCATTGCGGTTGGGCCCGTCGCTGCGCCGCAGCAGCACACGGCGATTGCCTCTGGTGCCAGCGGTGACCTCGGCCTGCTCGGTATAGTTCCCGCCGATGCTCAAGCCGAAACGCCCCTTGCGATCAACGCCCGGGACTTTGTACCGCAAGCCGAACTGCCGCGTATAGCCGAACTGTGCCTTGATGTACACCGTCTCATTCCGCCCGCGGAAGTTGTACTTGTAGAGGTAGGCTCCATAGTTCACGCGATCGGGGTCCCGCTCGAAGGTGCGCCACCAGGTGTTGAAGTTGGGGTCGGCGAGCTGGAAGATCGGCGAGGGCCAGATGGTCCATCGCTCATGCACCGTCACCTCCACCATGGCATGCTGGAGATCGAGGTACACCGGCAGCACGGTGACCGTATTGAAGAGGCCCGTGTTCATGAGGTTCTGCCGGCTGCGCTCCATGCGATCGGTCAGGACCGTGGCCTCCAGCGTATCGCTTTCCTGCACCAGCATCTCGCGGAGTATGATCCGGTCCTTGGTGTCCTTGTTCCCGTTGATCGCGATGCCGAGAACAATGACCCGTTCCGGCGGCGCGGCCTGCCCCAAGGCAGCACCTGCCGTGAAGCAGATGGCACAGGCCAGGCTCAGTGCGCGCGACATGGCAGCGAAGATGGGGTGTCCCGCTCTGGATGGCCGGGGCTCGCAGGCTGAACCCGATGCCGGCTGGGCGGGTTGGACTCTCTGCCCATGGATCCCGGAAACGGCTCGTGGAAGCAGGCAACCCTCAACCGGCGCCAACCATCAACCCTCAACCTTCAGAGATTGATGTACCTCATCAGCTCATCGAAGCGTCCGCGCAGGTCCTCGTGGAGCTTGCTGCCCTGGTAGGTGCTCTTCACGAAGTACTCGTACCGCTCGAAGCTCCGCAGCACATCGCTGATGTCCTCGCGGTTGATCTTCAGCGTGACCTCCACACGGGTGGAATCGGGCAGCGTGCGGGTATGCACGCTCAGCACCTTGCTGTCATTCGATTCCACCAAGCGGGCGATCTCGAAGAGGCTGTAGTCCTGTTGGTTCATCTCGAGCACGACGATGCTCCCCGGCTCATGGATGTTGGTGACCTGCGCGAGCCGCTTGAGCGCTTCGTGCTCGGTGATGGCGCCCTGGTACACGCCCATGTCATCGAGCACGGGCACTACGGTGAGGCCGCGCTCGCTGAACAGCTTCATCACCTCGTAGATGTGCTGCCCGCCGCGCGCGAAGGGGATCTCCACGCTGTCCATCACGCTCGATACCGTGGCGCGCGAATCGTTGCGGTCCACCAGTTCCTGGTCCTTCACGATGCCCACGAGCCGCCGGCCCTCCACCACGGGCAGATGACCCACCTTGAACTCCTCCATCCAATCCATGGCGCGGCTCACATCGTCCTGAGGACGGAGCGGAGGGATGTCCGCGGTGATGAGGTCGATGGCGTGCATGTTCTCGGAGAGCGGGGGGATGGGCCTCTACTTTTGCGCACCCGTCAGCGGGCGGACCAAAGTAAAGGCAGCAAGGTGACGCGACTGAGCGTGAACATCAACAAGCTGGCCACCTTGCGCAATGCGCGGGGCGGCGACAATCCCGATGTGCTGCGCTGGGCGGTCGATATCCAGCGATTCGGCGCACAAGGGATCACCGTGCATCCTCGGCCCGACGAGCGGCACATCCGCCGTGCCGATGCCGTCGCGCTCAGGCCGCTGGTGACCACCGAGTACAACATCGAGGGCTATCCGAGCGACGGCTTCATCGCGCTGGTGCTTGCGTGCCGGCCCGACCAAGTGACGCTTGTTCCTGATCCTCCGGGCGTGCTCACCAGCAATGCGGGATGGGACGCGCGCGGCCAGAAACCACTGCTGCGCGAGGTGATCGCGCGGATGAAGGCCGAAGGCATCCGCACATCCATCTTCATGGAGACGGACCTGGAGCAGATCGCGCACGCCGCCGGAACCGGAGCGGACCGGATCGAATTGTACACGGAACCGTACGCGGCTCAATACGCCCAAGACCCCTCGGCCGCTGTTGCATCGTTCACCGAGGCCGCATTGAAGGCACAGGAATTCGGGCTTGGCGTGAATGCGGGCCATGACCTCAGCTTGCAGAACCTCGCTTGGTTCGTGCAGCAGGTGCCCGGCGTACAGGAGGTCTCCATCGGCCACGCGCTGATCTGCGATGCGCTCACCTTCGGCATGGAGAACACGGTGCAACTCTACCTGCGCGAACTGCGATGAGCACTGTCGGCCTGCATTTCAGGCGGCTCGGAGCGCCCGGAGCCACCCCCGTGGTGATCCTGCACGGCCTCTTCGGCACCAGCGACAATTGGGGCAGCATCGGGAAAGAGCTGAGCGAGCCCTCCAGCGGTGCAGCGCCGCTCGACGTGCTGCTCGTTGACCTGCGCGATCATGGCCGGTCGCCGCACACGGAAGGGACTTCGTATCCTGCCATGGCCGCCGATGTGCATGCGCTGGTCATCGGGCTCGGGTTGAAGGACATCGTGCTCGTGGGCCACAGCATGGGCGGCAAAGCAGCCATGCTCTTCGCGCAACGTTGGCCAGAGCTGCTCAAGCACCTGGTGGTGATCGACATCAGCCCGAAGGAGCATGGCAACAACCACGCGCACATCATCGAAGCCCTGCGCACGGCCGACCTCAGCCCCGGTCGCACGCGAAAAGACGTTGAGGCGCACATCGCACAACGCGTGAAAGAGCCTGGCGTGGTGCAGTTCCTGCTGAAGAACCTCTATTGGAAGGATGAGGGGCAATTGGCCTGGCGCGTGAATGTGGAAGGCTTGAACCGCGACCTGGACAAGATCCTGGCGGCCATCGGCCCAGAGACCGTGCGCGTGCCCACGCTCTTCGTACGTGGAGGCCAGAGCGACTACATCCTGCGCGAGGACATCCCTGCCATCAAAGAGCAATTCGTGAACAGCCGGGTGGAGACGGTGCCCTTCGCCGGGCACTGGGTGCATGCCCAAGCCCCGGATGAGGTAGTGGCATGGATCAGGGAAGTGGCGGGGTGAGCGGAGAAGTGAATGAAGGATGCAAAATGCAAAATGAAGAATGAAGAGGTCGGTCTAGGTCGGCGAAACAGGACGGCATGATGATCCTGCAGCACGATCTTGGTGACCGGAGAGCGGCCAATCCCATGCATACGGCCATTCGCGCGTTCCTATTCCAGTTCCTTCTTCTCGCAATATCCGGCGGCCTCCTGTCCTTCCATGCCGCTGCGCAGCAAGACACCATCTGGGTCCCGTATCAGGCGGGCATGGCGATGCGCGAGGGCGTGTACTTCGATTCGCGCGCGTTCCGGCTCAATGCGCCTTCTGTTCCCTTGGAGCGCATCACCGACGATCAGGGCCTTGCTGTCAATGACCTGCGCGGTGTGCTCAGCCGCTTGCGGTACCGCACGGACAGCGGCTCGGTGGAAACCCTGCGCATGAACCGCATCTGGGGCTTCAGCCAGCGCGGCGTGGTGTACGTGGCGGCCGGGAACGGCTTCTACCGGATCGGGCAGATGGGCAGCCTGGCGCACATGGTATATGAGCAGAGCTACCGCGACTGGGACCCCTGGATGTACGGGCCGGGCACGGTGAACCGAACAGTGGTCGTGCAGCAGGTCATTGATATGGAAACAGGCCGCGCGCTGCCATTCACGGCTGCGGGCATGCGGCAGGCGCTCGAGCAGGATCCGGTGCTGCTCGCGGAGTTCGATGCCTTGCCCAAGAAGGCGCGCAACAGCGATGAGGCGCTCTTCCGGTTCTTGCGCCTCTACAACGAGCGGCATCCCTTGCTGTTCCCGGAATGAGCACCGGGGCCGCACCGGCTTCACGCATCAAGGACCACCAGCACGCGGCACGATCTTCGTTTGCCGTGACGCCTAGCTTCGCCGCCGCAATCATGACCCAGCGCTTCGCACTCCTCCTCGCCTTCTCATGTCCCTTGGCCGCCAGCAGCCAGGACCGGAAAGAATACCAGGCCGCCCTCGTGGGCTTCTACAACGTGGAGAACATCTACGACACGGTTGATGCCCCTGGCGTGGACGATGCCGAGTTCCTGCCCGGCAGCGCCAAGGATTGGAACAGCGCGCGGTACACGAGCAAGCTCGACCGCGTGGCTGGCGTGATCGCGAGCATGGGCAAGGAACTGCATCCGCAAGGGTTGGCCATCCTTGGCCTGGCCGAAGTGGAGAACAGGACCGTGGTAGAGGACCTGGTGAAGCGTGAGGCACTGAAGGCGCGCAACTATCAGGTGGTGCATGTGGATGGCCCCGACCGCCGTGGCGTGGATGTGGCCCTGATCTTCAATCCCGCGCTCTACAAGGTGTTCGCGCACAAGAGCTACCGCCTCACGGCTGCTGACGACACCAGCTTCCGCACGCGCGATCAATTGCTGGTGAGCGGCGTGCTCGATGGCGACACCACGCATGTGATCGTGTCGCACTGGCCCAGCCGTCGTGGCGGCGAGAAGCGCAGCGCACCCAAGCGCAAGCTGGCCGCCGAGCTCGGCCGGCGCATCATCGATTCCCTCTTGGCGATCAATGCCGATGCGCGCATCGTGTACATGGGCGACCTGAACGACGATCCCACCAACGCGAGCGTTCAGCGATTCCTGCGCGTGAGCGGCGACAAGGCCAAGGCCGTGAACGGCACTTTCTTCAATCCCATGCAGGAGCCCTTCTCGAAGGGCATCGGCACCCTCGCTTGGCGCGACTCATGGAATCTGTTCGATCAGGCGTGCATCTCTCCGGCGCTGGTCACCGGGGCCGGCGGGCGCTATCGCTATTACGGCGTGCGCATCTTCAACGAGCCGTACCTGCGCCAGACCGAAGGCAACTTCGCCGGCTACCCCTTCCGCACCTATGTGGGCGACAATTACCAGGCAGGCTACAGCGACCACTTCCCGGTGTTCCTGATCCTGGTGAAGGAAGCGGCGGGCGCTCCGCGCTAGAAGCGGCGACGCCAGCGCCTAACCGGAGCGGGAAGCCACGTGATGAGCCTTTTGGGCATGATCGACCCGTGACCCGTGCTCACCGCAGCAGCGTAACGTGCCCGATCTCCGACTTGCGGCCCTGATAAGGCAGCTTGTAGTACGCACGGTACACGTACACGCCGTCCTGCGAGGCCACGCCCGCGTAGGTGCCGTCCCATCTCTCTTCGGGGTCCTCGGAGCGGAAGATGAGTTCGCCCCAGCGATCGAACACCATGATCAGGAACTCCTCCGGCTCGCATTCGCCCACCACGGTCCACCAATCGTTCCGGTCATCGAAATCAGGCGTGAAGGCGCTCGGGATCCATACGCTGCATGAATCGGCGCAGTCGTCCATGGTGATGGTGCGCTGAAGGGTATCCACGCCGCAGCTCAATGCCACGATCAATATCACGTCCACCTCTCCCTCCGCGCTGAACATCACCTGCGGGTCGATCTGAGCAGTGGCATCCGCCGCACCGCCGAAAGACCATTGCGCCGAGAGGATGGTGCTATCCGCGAGCAGCGTGAATCGCGCAGGCTCCTGGATGCAACGCGCCTCCGCCTCGAAGCCGGCCTCACAGAGGCAATCGATGGGTTGGACGTTCGCCATGGCCTCATCGGAGCAACCGTTCGCATCGGTGACGCGCACCACATAGGAGCCGCTGTCTGTTACCGCGGTTGGATCGGCCACTTCAAAGCTGTCGAGCATGTAGCTCGCGGTCATGCCCTGTACCGGGAACGCCGTGCTCAGGTCAACCGTGTGCCAAGGGCAGAGCTCAAAGGACTGATCGGGGCCGAGATCAGGGTTGTCATGAACCATCAAAGCGATCATGGCGGTGTCTGTGCATCCGAATCCGTTGCTCACGACCAGCTGATACCCACCGCTCGCATCGGCTGCAGCGGGATCGCCGAACGGTGCCCCATCCATCCACCATTCCGTGGTGAGGCCCGTCGTATTGTATTCCGAGGTGAGATCATGCGTGGTGCCGTCGCAGATGCCGACCTGCACATCGGCGCCGAGCGACGGCGAAGCATTGAATTGCACCGTGACCAAGGCCGTTGACGAGCATCCGGCAGGATTGGTCAAGGTGATCTGGTAGCTCCCCGCAACCGTCACATCCGCGGGATCCGCGACAGCGGCGCCGTTCAATGTCCAAACCGGCGTGCTGGCACCGGTGGCATAAAGCTGCGTGAGGTCAACAGCCTCGTTATCGCATGCGGTCACTTGCTGATCAGGACCAAGCACAGGGTTCGCAGCGATCGAGACCACGACGTTCGCGGCATCGGTGCATCCATTCGCATCGGTGACGGTGAGGGTGTAGGCGCCGGCGGCCGTCACGGCGGTGGGGTCGGGCACCGCTGCACCGCCCGAGGTCCACGCCGCAGCAAGCCCAGAGGTGCTGAAGAATGAGGTGAGATCTATGGATCCGCCGGAACAGGTGGATGCCGATTCATCGGCGCCAAGGGCCGGGCCGGGCCAGAGCGACACGGTTGCCATTGCCGTATCCGAGCAGCCATTCGCATCGACGGCCACAAGCAGATAGTCGCCCCCGGCGTTCACCGCACTGGGATCGCCGACCGGCACGCCGTTGATGGTCCACGCTGCGCTCAATCCGGTGGTGACAAAAAGCGAAGTGAGGTCGGTGGTGGTTCCGCTGCACAGGCCAACCGCTTGATCGGCGCCAAGTGCTGGTGGCGGTTGAACATCCAGGATCGCCTCAGCAGCATCGGTGCAGCCATCGGCGGTGGTGACGCTGACGGCATACACGCCGGCTTGCGTCGCGGCATCCGGTGGCGGTATGGGAGAGCCGTCAAGTGTCCAATCGGCCGAAAGGCCACCCGTATCGAAGAGCGATGCGATATCGGCGCTGCTTCCCTGGCAGATGGTCACCGCTTGATCAGGACCCAGCACCGGATCGCTATTGAAGGACAAGGTGATCTGCGCCACATCGCTGCAGCCGGCATTCGAGGCGGTCAATTCATAAAGGCCCGGCGCCGTTGCCGCTGCCGCGGTTGCCGCGGGTATTGCCACGCCATCCAGTGTCCATGCCTGACCAGTGGCGCCGGCCGTGTTGAAGTAAGTCGTCAGATCCAAGGGGCCCGCAGCACTGCACTCCGCCACGAACTGGTCCGGGCCAAGGGTGATCGTTGTCCCCACACTCACATTGTAGTAGCCGTAATAGGTGCAGCCGTTCCACAAGTCGAGGACTTCGATGTAGTAAGTGCCAGAAGCACCCACGGCATATGGGTCGGGCACGGTCTGGCCTCCCCAATCAATGTACACGCTCACCGTTGAGCTCGGATCCCACCACCAATTGCCCTCGAAATAACCGAGCACATCCACGGTCTCGCCCTGGCAGATCGCAGCGGATGGCCAACCCATATCGATGATGCATGGCGGCGGCGGGCTGCTGAAACCGAATGAGAAGGCCCCTGTGCCATTGCCACCAGTGAACCAGCCTGGATTCCATGGGCCGCCACTGGGATCCGTTCCACCGCCGGCACAGGCGGTATCGATGACGGTGATCGTCCAGACCCCATCGGCATTCTCGCCGGAGAAGACATCCAAGGTGCCCACCTGCGGGTTGTAGAAACCCGTGAAGGGGGCCGATGCCGTGGAGATGTTGTTGCCGCCCCAATAGGGGAAGGTCGTATTGGTGTAATTCACGCCGCCCGCGCCATTGAAAGCCGAGAGCAGCAAGGTGGTGCCCGACGGTGAGGTGAGCGTGATCTGCAGCGTTTGCGGATGGTTGGTGGTGATGTTCAGCACCACATTATCGACGTACGGACCCCAGTTCCAGCCGTTCGGGGTGATCAACCAGCCAATGCCGCTCACGTTGGCGGTGAAGGTGCTGGTGTCGCACATCGGGATGGGCCCGCTGGTGAACGGGAAGGTCTGCGCAGCGGCGGGGGCGGCGGAGGCCAAGGCCATCACCACGGCCGAACGGGCCGCAGCCATTCCGATTCTACAGGTGATCGAGCGCATGAGGATCCAAATCTATCCTTCCTGCCTTGGTGACGAGGCCGCGGCGCTGCGGTTGCTCATGCACGGGTCCGGCAAGAAACCCGATGTTCAGCATCCCAGGTGCATCGCCGAGGTTTGGCCGAGTCGATCCGGCGGGATAGCTTTCGTCGCACACTTCAATCCCAACCCATGCGCCGCACCCTCGCCCTTTTGCTGATCGCAAGCTCCTTGATCGCCTGCCGCCGCGAAGAACTGAATGAAACAGCCGGCGCGGAGCAAGGCCCCGTGCTGCAAGAGCGATCCGATCCACAGGCCGTGCCCGACGGCGAACCGCTCACGCAAGCCGACCTGGACCGGACCGTGATCAGCCTGCTCGAGGCCCGCAACGACTTCCGATGGGAATGGGTCGACATGCGCACTTTATGGAGCGCCGTGCAATACAACGACCACAGCCTGGCCATCGGCTATCAGCCTGCCGGCGCGAGCGGCGTTGAGGATGCCCTGCATGACATCAACATCCAGAGCACCCATTGGCGGGCCGTCCATGATGCGCTCATCGATCGGGTGCTCACCGAGCTGAACAGCGGACGCACCACTGGGCGCATCACCCTCGATGACATCCTCGTGGAAGACGATCCCGTGCTGCCGGTCATCACCTTGCGCATCACGGATAAGCACGTGATCACCATGCTGCACAACCTGCGCAACGTGCGCTACCTCGAGCCCTTGGATTACTGGCCTGCAGCTGGCCAAGAGGACGGGCGCAGCACGAGCGGGTGCAGCGGATCCACCACCGCGCTCAATGCAGCGGACGTCACCACGATCACCCCGAATGCCAGGCTGCCCTGGAACTTCAACAACCATTCGGTGCCTGCCGCCTGGAACAGCGCAACGGGCGCTGGCATCACCGTGGGCGTGATCGACGCCGGGATCAGTTCATCGCAGCCCTTGATCGGCAGCGATTTCAATAATGGGGACAGCAACGTGGGCCGTACCATGAGCGCGGGCTACACCTTCGGCGGCTCGGCCTTCAGCAGCTGCACGCACGGCACCAGCATGAGCGGCCAGGCCGTGGGCCCTCGGAACGCGAATGGCGCCGCAACCGGCGTGGCCTACCGCAGCAACCTCGTCTTCCTGCGCGGGTGCGAGGATGTGGTGCTCGACCTCAGCAGCGAGAAGACAGCGGTGAAGAACGCCCTGGTCCAGATGGGCGACAACACCTCGGTGCGCGTGATCAGCATGAGCATCGGATCGCCCTTCAGCAGCGGCGTGCTGAGCGATGGCGTGAACTACGCTTACGGCAAAGGCAAGATGATCATGGCCGCAGCGGGCACCAGCTTCAGCTGGACCAGCTGGTGGGGCGTGATCTACCCCGCGGCGCTGACCAAATGCGTGGCCGTGACCGGGGTGAAGGAGAGCGGGGCGAAATGCTCCAGCTGCCACGACGGCAGCCAGGTCGATCTCACCATCTGCATGGAGCGCAACGCGAGCAGCAGCCGCAATTCGCTCAGCCTTCCGCCCAGCGGCACCACACCCACCTACATCGGAGGAAGCAGCAGCGCTACCAGCACGGCAGCAGGCATCGCCGCGTTGGTATGGAGCGCGAAGCCGAGCGCAACGCGCGCGCAGGTGCTCCAATGCCTCACCAGCACCGCGCAGTTCGCTGGCTCTCCCAGCAGCAGCAAGGGCTACGGCAACATCAACGCATCGGCCGCGGTGAACTGCGCATTGGCCTTGTAGGCCTGCATTGAGGCGCATGCGCCCCTCCGGCATGTGATGCTCGGGCATGATGGTCGTGGATCGGGGCTAGTGGATGCTGCCACGGGCTGCGGATGATCGGTGGCTGCCTCAATTCCTCTTGGTGAAGGGATAGGACGCGCACCATGTATGCGAACCGCGGGTTGAACCTTGGCTTGGCGTGGCTGTCATAGGCCGAACTTGCCCCACCATGAGACTGATCGCCCTCCCGATTACCCTGCTCGCTTCATTATCCGTCTTCGCCCAAGGCCCCACGGTTACCAGTTGGATCCTCAATCCCGGCAACGAGACGGGCTACGCGGGGATCGCCTCCAATGTGCAATCGGTCCACTACACGGCGAATGATGTCTATGTGACCTGCACGTGCATCCCGGGCTACGACATCGGCCCGTGGACCGCCAACCCTAACCTGCCCGCCAACCAGGACTTCTGCTTCAAGGTCACGCGCAACCCGGTTCAGAACACCGGCACCTTGGTGAACACGCCGCTGGGCCATATCGGCGTGTGGCGCAATGGCGTGAGCATCTTCAACGCCAAGGACGGCATGAGCTACAACAACCAGGGCATCTGGAACCGCGATGCGCTGGTGTTCGAGGGCATCAGCTTCGATGTGTGCCTGGGCCACCCCGCGCCGAACGGCGAGTACCACCACCACGTGAGCCCCAACTGCCTCTATGACCATCTCGATGACGAGGCGCATGGCGATCTCATCGGCTACGCCTTCGACGGCTTCCCCATCTATGGCTCGCACGGCTTCGCGAATTCCGATGGCAGCGGCGGAATCGCGCGCATCCGCAGCAGCTACCAGCTGCGCCCCATCACCGACCGCACGACGCTGCCAAACGGCACGGTGCTCAACGCCAATCAATACGGTCCGGCCATCGGCGGCCAATACCCCTTGGGCGCCTTCCTCGAGGATTACGAATACGTCGCGGGCAGCGGCGACCTCGATGTGCACAACGGCCGCTTCTGCGTGACGCCGGAATACCCCGATGGCATCTATGCCTACTTCGTCACCCTCAACGCGCAGTACCAGCCGGCCTACCCCTACGTGCTCGGCCCCACGTACTACGGCACCGTGCAGCCGGGGAACACCGGGCCTGCGAGCGGGCACAGCACGATCCCCGGAACCGCCGTGCTCTACGACCCGCTCGCAACGGCCATCGAGCGCGTCAACGCAGAATCGCTCACGCTCTTCCCCATCCCTTCGGATGAGGTCGTCCACATCCGCACGAGCGGATCACCCGTGCGCACCGTGGAGGTGATCGATGCGCAAGGCCGGATCGTGCTTGCCTCGATCGCATCGGGCATCACGCAAGTGGACCTCGGCGAGCTTCCTTTCGGAGCCTACACCGCGCGCCTCATCCTCGATGATGGATCAGTGGTGAACAAGGCGGTGGTGCGGCAGTGAGCGCAGGCCAAGCGATCAGGACCTTCGGGCAGCTGCAGCCCGAGCTGGAACCGTTCGGCACGAGCGCCTAGGGCCGCACTGCAACAACCCTACTTGAAGGAATACCTCGCGCCGATGATGCCCGCCCCGGCAAGCTCGATGCGGTTCGTCGCATGCCCGGGAACGAACTGCCAACCAACGCCTAGCCGGTAGTCCATGCCCAGCTGCCAGCGCGGCCCGATGCGGAATTTGATGCCGGTTGGTACGAAGACCCGCGTGTAGTACACCTGCTTGGCGCCGTAGGTGTGCTTGTTCATCTCCTCCGCCTTCTGCTGCGAGGGATGCTCCCCATCCGACAAGTAGCGGCCTTCGATCAGCACCATCCTGTTGCCCATGGTGAGCCCGCCGTTCGCACCAAGGCCGAGGTGCCAATGCACGTATCGGCTCCACTCGCCGCGAAGCAGGTAGGCCGTTTCCAAACTGAGCTCCGTTTGCAGGTTGCAGTAGACGATGGACGTGTCCATTCCCTTGTTCCGGTAGGTCACCATCGCTTCGCGCGGCGTGTGAAGGCTGACGCCCACCTGCACTTCGCTGGTGGTGCCCGTGCTCGCCGGCATCGTCTTCGGTCGGCTGAAGCCGGCCAGAACGAAGAGCCCCAACCCGCTGGTGGTCGTGCTCACGCGCTCCTCGAATAGGCTCAGATCGCGCTGGAGCTCCTGGCTGGTTCTCGCGAAGGCCATCAATTGCTGCAACGACATCGTCTCGAAGCGGTCCGTTTCCACGCCGGTCCCGAGATTCAGGCTCGCCATGCGCCATTCGCGACTGGGCAACGGGGCAGCCGATGCCGCTTGCTGCGCTGCGGCGGGCGATGGCGCCGCGAACGCCAGGCATAAGAAAGGAAGTGTCCAGTGCTTCATGACGGAAAAGTAATGATCCATGGGAACGAATGAAGCGCTGACCTGGTGCGAGCGGATTTGATGCTCGGTTTGGCAGGACCGGACACCCTTTTCGGAGCCGTGTCGGTACGTGCCGTGTCCGGATGCCTGCGATGCCAACCAACCTGCAAGCAGTTGGATCCTGAGACGTGTACAGCGCGGAGACGAGGAACGGCGGTGGTGGCGCAAGCGCTGGTGGGCATGGCATGGCGGGCAGCGATCAATTTTGAACCGCACCGATAAGCTGCCCATGCAACAAGCCCCTGCCCTGCTTCTGCTCCTTTCCGGCACTGCATGCGCCGCACAGACCGTTGTGGGGCCCGACGCTCCGGAGATGTCGATCGCCTTCGATGGCACGGTGCTGTCCTTCACGCTGACGAATCCGGCAGGCTCGAACAACGAGAACGGCATGTATGCCGAAGCCTTCACGCCGGTGGACCCCACGCCCGATCCCTTCTGGCGTTTCCAGGGGTATGCGATCTACGAGCTCACCCCCGACGATGCGAACGACAGCCTCATGTTCGTGGTGCAGGACCTGGAGCGCGCGCAGGCCATCGCATGGACGGATGTCGCCGACGGGGTGCTCTCCGCCTGGAACAACTTCATCCTGGACGGTGACAGCTGCACATCCGGTGAATGGAGCTTTGAGGACGATGGCGCTGTGATGGAGTTCTCGTCCGCGGTGAGCGCCATCACGGGCCAGGCCTGGCACCCGGACAGTACCTATTGCTTCGTGGCGATGGCCTTCGCCACGACGCCCCACTTCATGCACCCCGGCTGCGGCACGGAGCAGACCATGCTCTTCAGCCGGCGAAGTCCTTTCGGCTCGTTGCAGGCTTACTGCATCACACCCTCGACGGTGGGCATCGGTGAGCAGGCGAGCACCGGCATGCAGCTATGGCCCAACCCGGTGAGCGAGGTGCTCCACGTGCGCGCTCCTGCGGCGGGCAACTGGCAGGCCACCTGCTTCGATGCGGAAGGCCGGGCGGTCCTTCAGCAGCGCATGGCCGCAGAGGACCGCATCGATGTGCGCGAGGTCGCCAGCGGGGTCTATGTGCTCCAGCTCCGTGCGGAAGGCGGAGCAGTGATCCGCGAGCGATTCATCGTGGAGCACGACGTTCGCTGAGCGGCAGGCTTCGGTTAGGTAGGCGGTTCACTCGAAATCCTTCGCGTGGTACCAGTCCTCGCTCAGGTCCTTCCATTCGGGGTTGGCCTTGGCGATGAGCTCTTCCTTCCAGGCGCGCCGCCAGCGTTTCATGCGCTTCTCTTGCGCGATGGCGCCTTCGATGGTGGGCACGAACTCGAACCACACCAGCTTGTGGCAGAGGAACTGGTCGGTGAATGATTCGGGGAACACGCCCTTCTTGTGCTGTAGGACGCGCTTCATGATGTTGCTGGTGACGCCGGTGTACAGCGTGGTGTTGTGCTTATTGGTCATGAGGTACACCCAACCGCCTTTCATGCTGGTGAAGGTCGCGATCGTTGGTCGATCAGCACAAGCTCGCAACAACGTCACCCCGGAGGCCGGGCGATCGCAGATCGCTTGTCCCGGCCATCCGGGGACTCACCAATGCGATGCACCCGTGGGCATTGGTGAGACCCCGGATACGCGGGGCCCCGTTGCTAGCGCAACGCCCCCGTTCCGGGATGACGATCACGGGCGGGGCTGGCGATCACGGCTGCGGGCCGCAGGATCGTGCGTTAAGTGCACTGACAGACCCAGCGGAGGTGGGGAGGACACCCTGCGCGGGTCTAGGCGGCCCTGATCACTGTCCTCGAAGCTGCCACGCACTAGGTCGTATGACCTTGTGGTTGGTGTGGAACACCCAACTACCTGAAGCCGTCAGACCAGCAAGGCCACCAGCAAGGAGCATGGCCGGGTAGGGTGCCTCCATATGGTCTTCGATCTCAGGATCGTTGGCGGTCAAGAGTTCGAACATGCCCACCATAAATACACACCCGGCGCCTATATACGTCCCCAGGGCCGCGGTCTTCTCCAACCGGGATGCGGGACTGTAATGGAAGGTGATCTTCTTGATCTCGACGAGCTCTGGTCGGATCGTATCGCGATAGATCACTCCGATGGCTTTTTGAAGTATCAGCTTGCGCTGTTCCTCATCCGGGAGCGATCGGTCGCTCTCGATCACGTTCCGATTGTGCCACCATTCAGCATAGGCCTTTCTCCATTCGATAGAACGCTCTAAGGCAGTGTCGCTGATGAACTCCAGTGCGATGAATCCGGAGCCATCGGCACCTATGATCGCGCATTGGATCTTCTTCTTGTCCTTCGTCTGAATGGTGACTTCAACGGGCAGTGGACAGCTCCATTCCTTCAGTGAGTCGTTCCTACTGGTGAAGGACAATGTCCGCTCTTGTGCTGAACAGGGCAATTGGTGAAGAAGGCATACCGCGACCAGAACCGGCCAGGCCTTGCAACGCGGTCGTGGGATATCCACTTCCATGCGCAGTTGCTCGTGTAACCCCCTGGGCGCGCGCGCGGACATTTGACCAAACTAGCGATAAGCTCGTGCGCTTACGGTACATGGTCCGGATCACAGATCCGAACCAGCGGGAAGAGATTCGCGGGAGCGGGGCTCAGGGGGTCTTGGGAACAGCTCTACCGACTCGCAACTTCATAACGGCCTTATTCAAGCCAGTAGTTTGCCAACTTGCCGATTCCTTCGCCACCGTGGCCAGGATTTCGTCCGCTGTTTCGGCGAGGTACTCCACGGTTGGCCTCCCGGAGTTCGCGAAGGCGAAGTACCGAAAACCGTGGGCTGCGACCTCATCCGCTGCAACATCGATGCATTGCTTTGATTCGAATGAAACTGGCATACCAGCGTGAACGCACGCGTTCAGCAGTTTGGACAGATCATGCGAGCGCGGCACCTTCATGCCCCTTCCCCTGAGAAATGCCTTTAACCCAAGCTCGATCGCATGGCACCCAAGGAACATGATGGGGGCATCCATGCCCAGTGCTTCTGAGCTTGATCTGGTGACCTCCAGCGCACGTCTGTAGGCCTTTGCCCCATTCAGGAACGCCTGTGCGATCGGAAGCGCTTTGGTCATGGTGCATGAAGAGCGGCCCGTGAGCCGCTCTTCTCTGTTGGTGTGGTCAGGCGCTCCTACCCACTGCACATCTCGCACCCCTCCGGGTTATCGAGTGAGCAGGCGTTCTTGGCGGCTTCGTATTCCTCCTCGCTCATCTCCACGCCATTCACCACGCGGGTCACGGTGGGGCCGTTCATCACGGGATCGAGCATCACGGTGCTGCCCACGGCTATGCCGTTGCCCACTTTGGCTTCGGCGGCTGCGGGCTGCGCCAGCTTGCTCTTGTCCACCGTGAACTTGATGGCGTCGGTGGCGGCCTTGGTGCGCAGGTAGTACATGCCGGTCTTCAGGCCCGCCTTCCAGCTGTAGAAGTGCATGCTGGTGAGCTTGCCGAAGTTGGCGTTCTCCATGAAGATGTTGAGGCTCTGGCTCTGGCAGATGTAGGCGCCGCGGTCGGCGGCCATATCGATGATGACCTTCTGGCTGATCTCCCAGGCGGTCTTGTAGAGCTGCTTGAGGTTCTCGGGGATCTCCGGGATGTTGGCCACGCTGCCGTTGGCGGCGATGATCTTGTTCTTGAGCTCCTCGCCCCAGAGGTTCAGCTTCACCAAATCGCGCAGCAGGTACTTGTTCACCACCACGAATTCGCCGCTGAGCACGCGGCGCGTGTAGATGTTGCTGGTGTAGGGCTCGAAGCACTCGTTGTTGCCGAGGATCTGCGCGGTGCTGGCGGTGGGCATGGGGGCCAGCAGCAGGCTGTTGCGCACGCCATGCTCCTTCACCTCTTCGCGCAGCGCGTCCCACTCCCACCGGTCGCTGGGCTTCACCTTCCACATGTCGGGCTGCAGGATGCCCTTGCTCACGGGGCTGCCCTCGTAGGTCTCGTAGGGGCCGTGCTCCTTCGCCAGGTCCTTGCTGGCGGTGAGGGCGGCGTAGTAGATGGTCTCGAAGACCTCGCGGTTCAGCACCTTGGCCTCGACGCTATCGAAGGGATAGCGCATGAGGATGAAGGCATCCGCGAGGCCCTGCACGCCGATGCCGATGGGGCGGTGGCGCATGTTGCTGCGGCGCGCCTCGGGGATCGGGTAGTAGTTCTCGTCGATGACGCGGTTGAGGTTCTTGGTGAGCTGGTAGGTGACCTCGAAGAGCTTGTCGTGATCGAACTTGCCCTTCTCCACGAACTTGGGCAGCGCGATGGAGCCGAGGTTGCACACGGCCACCTCATCGGGGCTGGTGTACTCGATGATCTCCGTGCAGAGGTTGCTGCTCTTGATGGTGCCGAGGTTCTGCTGGTTGCTCTTGCTGTTGGCGGCGTCCTTGAAGAGGATGTAGGGCGTGCCGGTCTCGATCTGGCTCTCGAGGATCTTGAACCAGAGGTCCTGCGCCTTGATGGTCTGGCGGCCCTTGCCTTCCTGCTCGTACTTCTCGTAGAGCGCCTCGAACTCCGCGCTGTGGGTGTCGCAGAGGCCGGGGCATTCGTTGGGGCACATCAGGGTCCAATCGCCGTTCTGCTCCACGCGCTTCATGAAGAGGTCGGGAATCCACATGGCGTAGAAGAGGTCGCGCGCGCGCATCTCTTCCTTGCCGTGGTTCTTCTTCAGCTCGAGGAAGTCGAACACGTCGGCGTGCCAGGGCTCCAGGTAGATGGCGAAGCTGCCTTTGCGCTTGCCGCCGCCCTGGTCCACGTAGCGGGCGGTGTCGTTGAAGACGCGCAGCATGGGCACGATGCCGTTGCTGGTGCCGTTGGTGCCCTTGATGTAGGAGCCCTTCGCGCGGAGGTTGTGCACGCTGAGGCCGATGCCGCCGGCGCTCTGGCTGATCTGCGCGCACTGCTTCAGGGTGTCGTAGATGCCGCTGATGCTGTCGTCCTTCAACTGCAACAGGAAGCAGCTGCTCATCTGCGGCTTGGGCGAGCCGGCGTTGAAGAGCGTGGGCGTGGCGTGGGTGTACCAGCCTTCGCTCAGGTCGTTGTAGGTGCGGATGGCGCTCTCGATGTCGCTCTTGTGGATGCCGATGGCCACGCGCATGAGCATGTGCTGCGGGCGCTCCACCACTTGCCCGTGCAGGCGCAGGAGGTAGCTGCGCTCGAGGGTCTTGAAGCCGAAGTAGTCGTAGTTGAAGTCGCGGTCGTAGATGATGGCGCTATCGAGCACCTCGGCGTTCTTCTGGATGATCTCGTGCACATCGTCGGCGAGGAGGGCGGCCCGTGCGCCGGTCTTCGGATCGAGGTAGGTGTAGAGGTCCTTCATGGTCTCGCTGAAGGACTTCTTGGTGTTCTTGTGCAGGTTGCTCACGGCGATGCGGCTGGCGAGCTGCGCATAGTCCGGGTGCTTCACCGTCATGGTGGCGGCCACCTCAGCGGTGAGGTTATCGAGCTGCGTGGTGGTAACGCCGTCGAAGATGCCGTCGATCACTTTCAGGGTGACCTGGGTGGCATCCACGATGGGGTCGAGCTCATAGCAGAGCTTCTTCACGCGGGCGGTGATCTTGTCGAATTTCACGGCCTCCCGGCGTCCGTCGCGCTTGACTACATACATGCTTCTCTTTGGGTATTGGCCTTCGCGTGGGGCTCCCGCCTTGGGCGAAGGGGTTTGGGTGATTGGTTCTCCCCTTGGTGGCGCTCGGCGTGCCTGGCGTCGACCGGGGTTCTAAAAGTCTTGGTCTTCGATCCGCTTGCTCGGGGCGCGCGGGGGTCTTCTTCAACTGATCAATGTGAGTTGCTGGTGAATGGCGAATGGGAGTTGGTGAATGGGGCTGCTATTGCCGACATTTCCTATTCACCATTCGCTATTCACCCTTCCTTAGAAGTCAGCGTCCAACGTGAACTTGGCCTCGTTCTTATCGCCCTTGTTGAGCACGCCGGCCTTCTGGTACTCCCCAACGCGCTTCTCGAAGAAGTTGGTCTTGCCCTGGAGCGAGATCATCTCCATGAAGTCGAATGGGTTCAGGGCGTTGTAGATCTTCTCGTTGCCGAGCTCCATGAGCAGGCGATCGGCCACGAACTCGATGTACTGCTGCATGAGCTTGGCGTTCATGCCGATCAGGTTCACGGGCAGGGCATCGGTCACGAACTCCTTCTCGATCTCCACGGCATCGCGGATGATGGTCTCCACGGTCTTCTTGGGGAGCTTGTTGAGCAGGTGCTTGGTGTAGAGCAGGCAGGCGAAGTCGCAGTGCAGGCCCTCGTCGCGGCTGATGAGCTCGTTGCTGAAGCTGAGGCCGGGCATGAGGCCGCGCTTCTTCAGCCAGAAGATGGAGCAGAAGCTGCCGCTGAAGAAGATGCCCTCCACGGCGGCGAAGGCGATGAGGCGCTCGGCGAAGGTGCCCTTGCTGATCCACTTCAGCGCCCACTCGGCTTTCTTGCCCACGCACGGCACGGTGTCGATGGCGTGCAGCAGCTTGTCCTTCTCCAGGGGATCCTTGATCAGCGTGTCGATGAGCAGGCTGTACGTCTCGCTGTGGATGTTCTCCATGGCGATCTGGAAGCCGTAGAAGAAGCGGGCCTCGGGGTACTGCACCTCATGCAGGAAGTTCTCCGCGAGGTTCTCGTTCACGATGCCGTCGCTGGCGGCGAAGAAGGCGAGCACGTGCTTGATGAAGTAGCGCTCGTCATCGTTGAGCTTCTCGGCCCAGTCCACGAGGTCAGCGTGGAGGTCGATCTCCTCGGCGGTCCAGAACGCGGCCTCATGCTTCTTATAGAACTGCCAGATGTCGTTGTGCTGGATGGGGAAGATGACGAAGCGGTCCTTGTTCTCCTTGAGGAGGGGCTCGTTGGTGAAAGCGGGATCGGCGGGGAGCTCCATGCTCATCTGGGTAGTATTGCTCATGGCGGTGGAAAGTGAAGAGGTCGGTATTCCGTTCGGGTGGTTGGACCCGTTAAGTGATGCTCGGTCTTGTCGGTTGGTCCGTCGGCGTCGATTCCGGAAGCACTCGGAGGAAGGCGTCGGCGGGTCACAAAAATGGAAGCGATGGGGATCGGCAGCAACGGTCCGGAGGCCCCACTTCTTTCGACTTTTCAACACGGGCCTGAAGCGCCCTGTTGACGGGCAAGGGATCGCGCAGGCACACTTGCAAGGGAAATCTTTTGACGATCGGTTAACAAGGGCCGAAGCGCGCGGATCCAGTGCGGTATGGCGTGCGGGCAAAGCGAATGGTCAGTCGCGGCGCACGTTCCACGCGGCGCGTGCAGCGCAATGGCGCGCAGGCCGGGGGAATGCGAACGCGGGTTCACGCAGAGGCGCAGAGAACGCTGAGAAATGCGAGTGCGGGTTGATACGCAGGAGCGGGAGCGTGGAGGAATGCGAATGCGGCCTCACGCAGAGACGCCGAGGGCGCAGAGAAATGCGAACGCGGGTTCACGCAGAGGCGCAGAGAACGCAGAGAAATGCGAATGCGGGCTGATACGAAGACGCGGGAGCGTGGGGGAATGCGAATGCGCTGGGCTTGCTCCTCTGCGTTCCCTGCGCCTCTTCGTGAAATGAGCTACCGCCCTTTCCGCTTCGGCTCGGCGAGCCACTCCGCATAGATCCCCTCCAGCTCGGCGTACCACTCCGCCCCGTATGCGCGGATCAGCGAATCCTTCAGGAAACGGAACACGGGCACATCGAGCTTCGCGCCGCAGGTGCAGGCCGGCTTGCACAGGTTCCACTTGTGGTAGTTGAGCCCGTCGCGCTCGCCGATCTTCTCGATGCGGATTGGATACAAGTGGCAGCTGATCGGCTTGCGGAAAGGGATCTTGCCATCCTTCCAGGCCTTCTCGATGCCGCACAGTGCGATGCCCTTCTCATCGAAGACGGTGAACGCGCATTCCTTCTTGCCATCCACCAGCGGCGTCACCAGGTCGCCGTCCTCGTCAATCACGCTGAAGCCCTGCTCGGCCACGGCTTGCCTGCCCTTCTCCGGGATGTAGCTCTTGTACTTCGGCCAGAGCTTCTCGATCTGCTCGGCCTCTTCCTTCAGCAGCGGCGCGCCGCTCTCGCCCTCCACGCAGCACGCGCCCTTGCACGCGTTCAGGTCGCAGACGAAGCGCTTCTCGAAGAGATCCTCGGAGATGAGGGTGTTGCGGTGCTCGATCATTCGGGCTCAAAGCTACAGGCCGCTAGCCTCTAGCTTCGAGCCGCAAGGGCACGAGCGGAGGTCATCAAGTCCTCCAGTGCTAATCCCGGTCGTTGATCCGCGCCATCAACCAAAGGACGACAAACGCGCCAATGCCCAAAGGAATCACCCACCATTCCCCTGTGAATGCGAGGGCAAAGAGGTTCACGATCACCGCAAGCGCCAACAGCCCGCGATCCTTGCCCCTAGCTTGTGAACTATTGACGCGTTCATTCACGGCTTGATCCGCCGCCATCCAAGCGGTTTCGCGGTCAATGCCGGGCTCCTCCGCCTGAATCTTTTCTATGATACCGTCAACGGATATCCCCGGCACCTTACAGAACTCTCGGGCGAGCCGAAACGCTTTCAGCGTACGATCCTGCGGTACGCGCTTCTCAACAGCCATCGATCAAATATCAATCGAAAGCAACGCACATCTTTGCGCCCGCGACGCTGAAGGTTTCCAGAGCGTTCGCACATCCTGAAATGAGCAATCAAGAAGACCGTCTGAAGACGTTGATCGGCCATGCCAAGGAGTATGGCTTCGTGTTCCCCAGCAGCGAGATCTACGATGGCCTGAGCGCCACCTACGACTACGGCCCGTACGGCGCCGAGCTGAAGAACAACATCCGGCAGTACTGGTGGGCCGCCATGACGAAGCTCAACGAGAACATCGTGGGCATCGACGCGGCCATCTTCATGCACCCCACCGTGTGGAAGGCGAGCGGCCACGTGGACGCCTTCAACGATCCGCTGATCGACAACAAGGACAGCAAGAAGCGCTACCGCGCGGACGTGCTGCTGGAAGAGCACCTGGCGAAGTATGAGCAGAAGATCGCCAAGGAGATCGAGAAGGCGCGCGGGAAATTCGGCGAGGCCTTCAACGAGGAGCAGTTCCGCGCCACCAACCCCAACGTGAAGCGCAGCCAGGAGCGCATCGATGCCGTGGAAGGCCGGATGAAGGCGGCGCTCGAGGCGAACGACCTGGAGGCGGTGCGCCAACTCATCATCGACGAGGAGATCAAGTGCCCGGTGAGCGGCACCGGCAACTGGACGGAGGTGCGGCAGTTCAACCTGATGTTCGCCACGGAGCTCGGCAGCGTGAGCGGCGAGAGCAGCACCATCTACCTGCGGCCGGAGACAGCGCAAGGCATCTTCGTCAACTTCCTCAACGTGCAGAAGAGCGCGCGCATGAAGATCCCCTTCGGCATCGCGCAGACCGGCAAGGCCTTCCGCAACGAGATCGTGGCGCGGCAGTTCGTGTTCCGCATGCGCGAGTTCGAGCAGATGGAGATGCAGTTCTTCGTGAAGCCCGGCACCGAGATGGAGTGGTACACCACCTGGAAGGAGAAGCGCATCGCCTGGCACCGAGCACTCGGCCTGCCCGCCGACCACTACCGCTTCCATGACCACATCAAATTGGCGCACTATGCCAATGCCGCGTGCGACATCGAGTTCCAGTTCCCCATGGGCTTCAAGGAGCTCGAGGGCATCCATAGCCGCACCGACTTCGACCTGAGCAGCCACGAGAAGCACAGCGGCCGCAAGCTCACCTACTTCGATCCCGAAGCCAACGAGAGCTACGTGCCGTACGTGGTGGAAACGAGCATCGGGCTGGACCGCATGTTCCTCGCGATCCTTAGCGCGGCCTACGATGAAGAGAAGCTCGAGGGCGGCGAAGAGCGCGTGGTGCTCCGCATCCCCGCTCCGCTCGCACCAGTGAAGGTGGCCGTGCTGCCTTTGATCAAGAAGGACGGCCTGCCCGAGAAGGCGCGCGAGATCATCGACAGCCTGAAGCTCTCGCATAACTGCCAGTACGACGAGAAGGACAGCATCGGCAAGCGTTACCGCAGGCAGGACGCCATCGGCACGCCCTACTGCATCACGGTGGACCACGAGACGCTCTCCGACAACGCCGTCACCATCCGCGAGCGCGACAGCATGAAGCAGGAGCGCGTGCCCATCAGCGAGGTAGAACGCATCGTGGGCGAGAAGGTGGATCTGCGGGGCTTGTTGAAGCAGTTGTAAGGCTATTTTCGCCGTCCCTTTCAGGAGGCACCCACCCAGGTGGCGGAATCGGTAGACGCGCTGGTCTCAAACACCAGTGAAGCAATTCGTGCGGGTTCGAGTCCCGCCCTGGGTACGATTCGATCGGATGATCCGGCGATCAGATGATCAGAGGATTGAATGCAGCAGGATTCCCTGGTTTACGCCGACCCCCAGAAACAGGAGCGCTACGACCGTGCGTACATGCGCATGGCACAGGAATGGGCCAAGCTGAGCCATTGCACCCGCAAGAAAGTGGGCGCCCTCATCGTGAAGGAGGGCATGATCATCAGCGATGGATACAATGGCACCCCTACGGGGTTCCCGAATGATTGCGAGGATGCCGACGGTCTAACCCATTGGCATGTGCTGCATGCCGAGGCCAACGCCATCATGAAAGTGGCCCGCAGCACCAACAATGCCCGCGAAGCCACGTTGTACCTGACGCACTCGCCTTGCAAGGAATGCAGCAAGCTCATCCTTCAATCCGGAATCAAGCGCTTGGTGTACCTCGACGCTTACAAGGACCCCTCGGGCCTCGACCTGCTGCGGGATGGAGGCGTGCTCATCGCGCAGCTCCTGTGATCCTATGAACCCGCAACGGCATCCGATATCCCCTTATGTGCCCTTGTTGCTCTCCTTGGCGCTGGTCGCCGGCCTGTTCATCGGGCGCAACATGGGCGGTGGGTCCGGCGGACCGTTGAGCGTATTCCAGCTCAGGCAACCGGGCGCCGCCGAGAAGCTCGGGCAAGTGCTGGACCTCATCGACCGGCAATACGTGGATACCGTGGAGAAGGAGGCGCTGGTGGAAGAAGTCCTTCAGGAGATGCTCCATCGGCTCGATCCGCACAGCTACTATATCAGTGCCGCTGAGCTGCGTGCCGCCACCGAGCCCCTCGAAGGCAGCTTCGACGGCATCGGCGTTGAGTTCGCGATACAACGGGATACCGTGGTGGTGGTGGCTCCGGTTGAAGGCGGGCCCAGCGCCCAATTGGGCATCCGCGCAGGCGACCGCATCCTGAAGGCCGATACTGTTCCCCTCGCGGGCGTGGGCATCACCAACGACGGCGTGATGAAGCTCCTTCGCGGCCCCAAGGGCAGCAATGTGAAGGTCGTGATCGGAAGGCCGGGCAAGAAGCCGATGGACGTGGAGATCACCCGCGGCGCCATCCCGATCTATAGCGTTGCGGCGGCGCTGCTGCGTCCCGATGGCACCGGCTACATCAAGCTGAGCCGCTTCGCGAAGAATACCCATGCCGAGTTCCTTGCTGCAGCCGATGGGCTCCGCGCCCAGGGCATGCAGCGCCTGGTGCTCGATCTGCGCGGCAACGGCGGTGGCTACTTGAATGCGGCTGTTGACCTGGCCGACGAGTTCCTGCCCGATGGCAGCGTGATCGTGTACACCCAGGGCCGCAGATCGCCTCGACGGGACATGCTGGCTACCGACCGAGGAGCGTATGAGGACATCCCATTGGCGATCCTCATCGATGAAGGCTCGGCCAGCGCGAGTGAGATCATTGCCGGGGCCCTGCAGGACAATGATCGGGCGACCATCGTCGGCCGCCGGTCCTTCGGGAAAGGCCTGGTGCAGGAACACATCGACCTGCCGGACCAGAGCGCTGTGCGGATCACCACGGCGCGCTACTACACGGCCAGTGGCCGCAGCATCCAGAAACCCTACGGCGCGGGGGTTGATTACGATGCCGATTATGAACGGCGAACCACGCACGGGGAGCTTTTCTCGGCCGACAGCGTGCGCATTGACAGCACGCAGGTCTTCCGCACCAAGGGCGGGCGCATCGTATACGGCGGCGGTGGCGTGATGCCCGACCTCTTCGTGGCGGCCGATACCGCTGAGGGATCCCAATTCCTCACGGACCTGTTCTTCAGCGGCACGCTGAATCAATACGCTTTCGACCTGGCCGACCGCGAACGGAACCGGCTGCTGGCCTTTGGCAGCGCCTCCGCGTTCAAAACGCGCTATGCCCTGTCCGAATCAGCGCTCGACGGACTGCGCAAGGAGGCCAAGGAACAGGGCATCATGGAAAAGCCGGGGGAACTCGAGCGGTCGCGAAAGCAGATCACCAACCGATTGAAGGCTGGCGTGGCTCGCAACCTATGGGGCGATGCCGGTTTCTACGAAGTGATGCTGGACTCCGACTCCGCCTTCATCCGGGCCGCAAGCGAGCTGGCCGCCGGCAAGGCGACTGGGCAAAAATGAAAAGGGGGCCGAAGGGCCCCCATTCCATTTGCAGTACGGAACTGACTACTTGCCGGTGGTCGCAGCAGCAGCGGCAGCAGCGATGCTGTCAGCCACAGCCTGAGCCTTGGCTTCAGCCTCCGCCTGAGCAGCAGCAGCCTCTTCGGCCATGCGGATGCTGTCGGCGCGCATCACAGCCGCGAGGCTGTCAGCAACGGCCTTTGCCTTGGCCTCGATCTCGGCCTGAGACGGGCCGCAAGCCACCACGAAGGCAGCCATGCCGGCCAAAAGAGCGAACTTCTTCAACATGTGAGTGGTACGGTTGGTGAAAGTGGGCGCAAATGTATCCGCGTTATGGATCCGTCAAAATGCTTCGCTGCTTTTCCGGTGAATACCTTCGGCCCTTCGACGGAAACAAGCCAGGAACCCATCAGCCATGCCACATAAACTCCCCGAACTCCCCTACGCCGCCAACGCCTTGGAACCGCACATCGATGCGCGCACCATGGAAATCCACCATGGAAAGCACCACCAGGCCTATGTCACCAACCTGAACAAGGCCATTGAAGGCACCCCCATGGATGGCCAACCCATCGAGGCGCTCATGGCGAGCCTCGACATGACCAACATGCCCGTGCGCAACAACGGTGGCGGCCATTACAACCATAGCCTTTTCTGGACGCTCATGGCCCCGAATTCAGGCGGCACTCCGTCCGGTGAGCTGGCCGAAGCCATCACCCGCGATTTCGGGTCCTTCGATGCCTTCAAAGAGAA
The DNA here is from genome assembly GCA_016712535.1 of Flavobacteriales bacterium. NCBI lineage: Bacteria > Pseudomonadati > Bacteroidota > Flavobacteriia > Flavobacteriales > Flavobacteriales bacterium. The sequence goes on along the minus strand of JADJQW010000004.1, from coordinate 480,501 downwards.
GTTCGCAACCGCCGGTGCCACCCGCTTCGGCAGTGGCTGGGCCTGGCTATGCGTTCAGAAAGGCGGCAAGCTCGAAGTGTGCTCTACGCCCAACCAGGATAACCCGCTCATGCCCAATACCGGCTGCGGAGGAACGCCGGTGCTGGCTCTCGATGTATGGGAGCATGCCTACTACCTCAACTACCAGAACCGCCGACCGGATTATATCGCAGCCTTCTGGAACGTGGTGAACTGGGCCGAAGTGGCACGGCGCTTTGCCGCGGGCAAGTAAGCGGCACCTTGAATTCTGGCACGGCGCCAGGGCTATGCTCTGGCGCTGTGCATTCAAGGTCATGCGCGGCCCTCTACTTTTGAGGCATGCGGTTCCGTGCGATCGGAGGGATGGCTTTGGCGCTGAGCGTGTCCCACGGCGCTGCCATGGGGCCATTCCGAACGGATAGCGTGCCCTCCGTGAGCGATCCGGGGCTCCAGCCTGTCGAGCTCTTTCAACCCATGACGCTGCAGGAGGATCACCGCGGCGTGGCCATCGCCTTGGCCGTGCTATTGGGTCCGTTCGGAGCGCACCGCCTGTACTTGGGCACCACGACCAAAGTGGCCATCGCCTACGGCCTCACATTCGGCGGTTTCGGGGTGGTGGCGATCATTGATCTCGTCCATCTGATTGCGTCGAAGGACCTCGACCGCTTCCGCGATTGCGACCGGATCCTGATGTGGGCCGGGTCGGAAGCGCCGGTCAGCAGCCCGTGATCACCGGGCAGCGCCAGTGTTGGGTGCGCCTCGGAGCCGTGCCCACCACCGCTTGTGCCAATCGCGCTGCATGAAGGGCTTCTCGAACAAGAGGAAGAAGAATGCTGATACCCCGATGGTGGCGGACAGCAGGATGGCCATCATGGCGTAGTAAGTGGTGGTTTCGCCGCCGAACCATCCGCGATTCAGCAGCAGCTTGCCCACGAAGCTCATCAGGCCGAAATGGATGAGGTAGATGCTGTAGCACATGCCGCCGATGGTGGCCACCAGCCGATTGGTGAAGAGGCGGGGAAGTGCCCGGTGCACCAGCACGAGGTAGAAGAACAGGAACAGGTTCAGGTGCTCCAGAACGTACCACGCGAAAGCGCCGCTGCGGTCCTTGCCTACCATCGCGAAGAGGACCCAGATCCCCACGAATGAGATCGCGGCCAGCAGGTCGCGCGCCCATGGTGGAAGAGCCAGAACGGGTTTGCGCAGGGAGGCGAAGGCCAGAACATAACCCAAGGCGAAGTAGGAGCCGACCGAGAGCAAACTGAGCGTTTCCGGCTTGAACCACTTCTGCACGATGAGCGCAACGAACAACAATCCGATATACACCGCCAATTGCCACGGCTTGTTGCGGAGCCATAGCCCAAGGAGCGGGCAAAGCAGGTAGAACTGCACTTCGATCTCGAGCGACCAGGTGATGCCATTCACCAAGGGCAGGTCGCTTGGCGTGATGATGTTGTTCAGGTAAACCAAGGAGCTCAGCAATTCTGGCGCGATCTCCTGCCAGGTGTAGCGCCCTGTGATGTACAGGAGCGCCGCGAAGCCGAGCGTGGTGATGATGTACGGAGGCTCCAAGCGCGTGAGCCTCCTGAGGATGTACGTGCGGTAACTGAACTTCCCGCCCTGCAGCAAGGGAAGCGAGAGGATGTAGCCGCTGATCACGAAGAAGATGTCGACCCCGTAGCCGCCGAGCCTCAGCACCGGGTCCAACAGCGACAGCCCGGCCACGGACCCCGGATTCCCGATGCCCATCCAATGCACCAGCCACATGTGGGCATGCAACAGGAGCACGCTCGAGATGGCGATGAAGCGCAGCCCGTCGATCTCGGGCACGTAGCTGCCCGAAGAAGTGATGCGGCGGAAACGGTCGAGCATGCTGGCATTCACCGGCCCCGGCGGCGAAGGCTCATTCAACGGTCACCGACTTGGCCAGGTTCCTGGGCTGATCCACATTGCAACCGCGCATCACGGCGATATGATAGCTCAATAGCTGCAGGGGGATCACGCTGAGCAGCGGCACCAGCGGGTCAGCGGTCTCGGGGATCTCAATGGTGTGGTCGGCGAGGTCCTTCACCACGCGGTCGCCTTCCGTGACAATGGCGATGACTATCCCTTTGCGCGCCTTCACCTCTTGGATATTGCTCACGACCTTCTCGTAGCTCGCGCCCTTCGTAGCGATGACGATCACCGGCATCTCCTCATCGATCAGCGCGATGGGGCCATGCTTCATCTCGGCAGCCGGGTAGCCTTCGGCGTGGATGTAGCTGATCTCCTTCAGCTTGAGCGCGCCCTCGAGCGCCACGGGGAAGCTGTATCCGCGGCCGAGGTAGAGCGCGTTGCTCGCATGCTGGTAGATCTCCGCGATCCGCTTGATCTGCGGCTCCGCCTTGAGCAGGCGCTGCACTTTGTCCGGGATGGAGTCCAGCTCGTTCAACAGCCTGTGGAACGCGCTTCCGCCGAGCGTTCCCTTGCGCTGGCCGATCATCATGGCCATTAAGGTGAGCACCGTGACCTGGGCGGTGAAGGCCTTGGTGCTGGCCACGCCGATCTCCGGGCCGGCGTGCGTATAGGAACCGGCATGGGTAACACGCGCGATGCTGCTGCCCACCACGTTGCAGATGCCGATGATGGTGGCACCGCGGCTCTTCGCCAGCTCGATGGCCGCCAGCGTATCTGCCGTCTCGCCGCTCTGGCTGATGGCGATGACGATATCGTCCTCGTTCACGATCGGGTTGCGGTACCGGAACTCGCTGGCGTACTCCACCTCAACAGGGATGCGCGCTAATTCCTCGAAGAGGTACTCACCCACCAGCCCTGCGTGCCAGCTGGTACCGCAGCCCACGATGAGCACCCGCTTGGCTTGGACGAATTTCTGCTCGTGCTCCTTGATGCCGCCAAGAACCACTTCGCCCTTGGCCAGGTTCAGGCGGCCGCGCATGCTATCGCGAATGCTGCGAGGCTGCTCGTGGATCTCCTTGAGCATGAAGTGGTCGTAACCACCTTTCTCCAGCGCCTCCAGATGAAGCTCGAGCTCCTGGATGAAGGGGGTCTTCACCTGGTTCTTGATGTTGCGTATGCGCAAGCCATGCCCGCGCTGCATCACAGCGATCTCGCCATCCTCCAGATAGACCACGTTGCGCGTGTGCTCCACGATGGGCGTCGCGTCGCTGGCCAGGTAGTGGGCGCCGTCGTCGCCGATGCCGATCACCAGCGGCGAGCTCCGGCGGGCGGCAACCATCAGGTCCGGGGAATGGGTGTCCAGCACCACGATCGCATACGCACCTACCACGCTCTGCAAGGCCAGGCGCACCGCCTCAGCCAGGTCCACGCCCTCGGTCACCCGCACATCGTCGATCAAATGGGCGAGCACCTCCGTGTCGGTGTCGCTGCGGAAGACATGGCCGCGCTTGCGCAATTCCTCTTTGATGGCCGCGTAGTTCTCGATGATGCCGTTGTGGATGATCGCGAGGTCGCCGCTGTTCGATGCGTGCGGATGGGCATTGACATCATTCGGCTGGCCATGCGTGGCCCAACGGGTGTGGCCCATGCCCAAGGTGCCAGCCGTGCTCTGCCCGTTCACATGGGCCTCCAGGTCGCTCACTTTGCCCTGGCATTTGTAGATGCGCATGGCCCCATCGCTGATCAGGGCGACGCCCGCGCTGTCGTAGCCGCGGTACTCAAGCCGCTTCAGCCCGTTGATCAGGATCGGGTAGGCTTCCTTATCGCCCAGGTAAGCAACGATTCCGCACATGGCGCTTCAATATGAAGTGAACGTGAGCCGAAGACGCATGGGGCCGTTCAGGGCTGCCGGCCCTTTCAGCGCGACGCGGTTGGCGGTGATGCCTCCGCTTCCCGCAACCAGCTCCAAGGTGGGATCGGACTGCTCGCCGGAGATCACGCGCTGCGCGAAGCGGGTGATGTTGAATCGGTACTCGCCTTCGGTCGATCGGTAGCTTCCGTCCAAAGCTCCGATCCCTCCGATCAAGTCAGGCAGGAAAGCCTCCTGGCCACTTTCATTCCTGCGGAAGGGCACGAGCAGCTCCGGTGGCGGATAATACGGGTACGTGGTTCCATCGACGGTGAGCACCAATTCGGCCTTGGCGAGCACTTTCGATTGGCCGCGATAATCGGCCAACGACGGCATGCGGATCACGGTTCGCAGTCCGGCCAAGGCCTGCACGTAAACCACCTCAGCCGGACTGGTGGTGTCGACAATCGCAAGGGCCACCTCATTGCCGATGGCTTGCGACAAGTCGTGCTCCACTGTGGAGTAGCGCACTGCATTGCTATTGATCGGGAAGTCAAGCGCCCGCGTGAGATCAGGCGTCGTGCTGTTCGTGTCGCGGTAGTAGAGCGTGAGTTTGCTCGGTGTGCTCAGCAGGTTGAAATAGAGCAGGCCACCTTGGAAAGGAGCTTGGCCCTCATTGGCCACGGTTATGTGCACCCCCGGGAAGAAATCGAGGAATGCATCGTTCGATGAGAGGTCGCTGGTACCGAAAGCATCCATGAACCTCTGGGCAGTGGCATCGCTTAGGCGAAGGCGTAGCTGGGGCAGCACGCTATCGCCAAGGATGAACTGCTTTCGGAGCGGCTCCGGCTTCACGCGCCCTCGACCTTCGAGCAGGTCCGGGCCCGTGATCTGGGGCAATCGATTGCTCCGGTAGATGGAATCGATGGAGAGCCTTTCGTCGAGCTCATGAACCCGGAACTCCTGCGCATCCATGTTCCCATAACCGTAAGTGGCTCCGTCAAAGGCCAAGGCGAGGACAATGCTATCGGCAATGAGGCCTGCGGTGTCCTGGCCTGAGCCGATATTCGATGCACTGAGCCGCATCTGCGTAACGATGCCTGCACGCGTAAGCCCGAAGCGGGGATCGATGAACGAGCCCAGCACCTGGCGCGAGAGGGAACTCGATCGGAAGTTGGAATCAGCGCGCGTGAAAGCGTGAAGCTGAACCGTATCGATCACAACACCGAGCGGGTCGCCGGGCAACAGGCCATTGCCCAAGTCGGCATCCGGCTTCCGGCAGGCGCCGGTTACCAGCAGCATCAGCACCAGAGGCCAAAGCGGTCGGAATCGAGCCAGCATGTCGCGATGGCCAGTCACACGAGCGCAGCCTCGAGCACGGTGCTATAGAACTCCAAATGGCCATCGAGCAACTCGGCGCCTTGCGAATAGCCCAAGGTTGGCTTGCCCTCCGCCTTGATAGCGGATTCCAAGCCTTTGCTCAGTTTCGGGCTCCCCTTCACAACGGCATCGCAGAAGCCCATGCTGAACTTGTAAAGGTCATCGGTCGAGGGCTTCGCCAGTCCTTTGAGCAAATCCTTGTCGAAGCCCTCTAAGGAGAGCTTCTTCGCCAGGTCCTTGTCCATGGGCTCAGACTTCTGGTCGTACACGCTGATGACCAGCTTGGCATTCTCGAAGTGCGGGTCATCGGCATAGAAATGCTTGATGTAAAGCGGCACCAGGCCCGCCATCCAACCGTGGCAGTGGATGATGTCCGGCACCCAGCCCAGCTTCCTTACGGTCTCGAGCACGCCCCGACCGAAGAAAAGCGCACGCTCATCGTTGTCCGGGTAAAAAATGCCATCGAGGTCGTGCGTGTCGGATTTGCGCTTGAAGAACTCCTCATTGTCAATGAAGTACACCTGCATCCGCGCGCTCGGCACGCTGGCCACTTTGATCAACAAGGCATGGTCCGTGTCGTTGATGATCAAGTTCATCCCGCTCAGGCGAATCACCTCATGGAGCTGGTGCCGGCGTTCGTTGATGCAGCCCCACTTGGGCATGAACACCCGGATCTCATTGCCACGATCCAAAGTGCCCTGGGGCAATGAACGCGACACTTTGGCCATCTCCTCAGGAATGTCCATGAAGGGCGAAATGGACTGGGAGATGGTTAGGACCTTCGCGTTCTTCAAGCTCATGCGGGGGGTGATGATGAATCGGGACCGCAAAAATATAGACTTTGCGGGCGGTCTTCAACGTGCCGCTAGCTTGGCCAAGTAATTAAGACCGCGGGATGCAGCTCATTCAGGATCCATTTGAAATGACATCTTGGGCTGCAGCCCAACGACGGCAAGGCCTCCGTATCGGCTTTGTCCCGACCATGGGAGCCTTGCACGCTGGTCACCTGAATCTGGTAAGCCGGGCCTTGGATCAGTTCGATGTTGTAGTCACGAGCATTTTCGTTAACCCCCTGCAATTCAACGATCCAAAGGATTTTTCTAGCTATCCGCTCAGGCCCGAGGAAGACCGGGGCCTGCTAGAAGGCGCTGGTTGCAGCGCGCTCTTTGCACCCACAATGGAACTTCTATTCGCAGACCATCACCAGAAGGAATACGAGCTCGGCGGCCTTGATTCCCATTGGGAAGGACCTCAGCGACCGGGGCACTTTCAAGGTGTAGTGAACGTGGTTGACCGGCTTTTCGGCTGCGTCAGGCCCGATGGTGCTTGTTTCGGCATGAAGGATCGGCAGCAACTAGCTATCATTCAATGGGTTACAAATAATCTGCGGTGGCCCATCGACATCATCCCCTGCCCCACTGTTCGCGAACCTGATGGTTTGGCCATGAGCTCAAGGAACATCAAAATGAACCCTTCAGAAAGACGGTCAGCTCCCGCCTTGTACCGTGCATTGAAGGCCATTGAGGACAATGCTCACGGCATGACCCTGAGCGAGTGCTTGAGCCTGGGTCGATTGGAACTTGATAAGGAGCCGGGCATCAGGTTGGAATACCTGGGAATCGCTGATGCCGAGACCATGCAACCTTTGGCCGCTTGGCCGGATCACCGGGACGCCATTGCCATGATCGCTGCCCAACTTGGCACCGTGAGGCTCATCGACAATCTGACCATTCGAAGACGCTGACCGTATCCAATGGGGGCTGGTAACTTCGCCGCCCCTTGGCCAAGGGCATATCCCCCGCGCCATGCCCGACCATGACCATTGAAGTGCTCCGTGCGAAGCTGCACCGCGTGCGCATCACCGAAGCCGATGTGAACTACGTCGGCAGCATCACCATCGACGAGGACCTGATCGACGCGGTCGGTTTCATCGAGGGTGAAAAAGTGCAAGTGCTCAACGTGAATAATGGCGAACGGCTGGAGACCTATGTGATCAAAGGCTTGCGCGGCAGCGGTGCCGTTTGCCTCAATGGCCCAGCCGCCCTCAGGGCCAGCGTCGGTGACGTGGTCATCGTGGTGGCGTATGCGCGAATGACCATTGAGGAGGCCCGTGCCTACCGTCCTGTCGTGGTATTCCCGGACGAAGCCACCAACCGACTCCGCGGGTGAAACGGGCAGCCCTGAACGCCTTGAAGCTGGGACTGCCCCTGGCCGCAGGGGCATGGCTGGTATACAAACCCTATAGCGCGCTCACCCCTGAGCAACGCGAGGAACTCTTCGCTGCCTTCGGCCAGGCCAACCTGCTCTGGCTCACATTGGCTATTGCGGTGGGCTGGTTAGCCCATGTGAGCCGCGCATGGCGATGGCGCTACCTTCTGGAGCCGATCGGCTATCGGCCCGGCTTCTGGAATTGCTACCACGGCGTGATGGCGGGCTATTTCATGAACATGTTCATTCCCCGGGCAGGTGAAGCAAGCCGTGCCGCCCTGCTCTACAGGGTTGAACGCGTGCCTTTCGAGAAGGGCTTCGGAACAGTGATGGCTGAGCGCGTGGTGGATATGGCCGTGCTCCTGGGCATCGCAGGCGTCGCCATGGTCATGCAGCTCGATAAGCTCGAACTGTTCAAGGCCCAGATCGCCCGGTTCCGCAGTGAGCAGGGCTCGGCTGATCCCGTTGGGAACGGCTTCCCATGGGCTTGGCTCCTTGGTGCTTTGTTCGTGATCGGCGCTTCCGTCGCGGCGTACCTCGTACTCACCCGGCCTGCGCTGCGCGCACGATTCATGGATGCCCTTCGCGGTTTCATGCAGGGCTTGCAAACCGTGTTGCACACGCGGAAGAAGGGCCTCTTCATCGCGCACACTGTTTTGATCTGGGCCTGTTACCTGGGCATGTTCCAAGTGGGCTTCTATTGCTTGCCTGGCATGGACCAAGTCCCATTCGCAGCCATCCTCGCGGGCTTCATAGCGGGCGCCATCGGCATTGTCCTGGTCCAAGGCGGCATCGGCGTTTATCCGGCCTTCGTGGCGTTGATCGTGGGCGTGTACATGGCGCCACCCGATGGAGGTGGCTTGCTCCGGCCGGATGCATTGGCCATGGGCTGGCTGCTCTGGGCTGCGCAGACCTTGATGATCATCGTGCTCGGGGGCCTCTCGCTACTTTTGGCTGCCTTGCAGAAACCGCCCGCACCATGAGCAATGTAGTCTCCAGCCCCGCCGCGGACAAGCGCGTGGTGGACCTTGTCAACCTGAAGCGGCTGTGCAACATCTGGCGCATGAAGGGCGACACCATCGTATTCACCAACGGATGCTTCGACATCCTGCATCGCGGCCATGTGGAATACCTGCAGGAGGCCGCCGCGCTCGGCGATCGCCTTGTGGTGGGCGTGAACAGCGATGCCAGCGTTCGCCGCCAGGGGAAAGGGCCCAACCGGCCCATCAACGATGAACAGAGCCGAGCCAAAGTGGTGGCCGCACTGCGCGGGATCGACGCCGTGATCATCTTCGATGAAGACACGCCGTTGGGCCTCATCGAAGCCACTGTCCCCGACGTGCTCGTTAAGGGCGGCGATTGGAGCGAGGACCGCATCGTTGGCGCCAAGGCGGTGAAGGCGGCGGGCGGCGAGGTGCGCAGCCTCAAGCTCGTGGAGGGCTTCTCAACGACGGCTCTGGTGGAGCGCATCCGACGTGGCTAAGGTCCGCTCGCGCTATGTGTGCCAGAGCTGCGGAGCCAGTTACCCGCAATGGCTCGGTCAATGCGGCCAATGCAAGGAATGGAACTCGCTCGTGGAGGAAGTGGTGGAGCGGGCGATCGAAAGGAGCGGGGCCCCTTCAAGCATCAAGGCACGCCAGCCCAAGCCGATCAGCATCGACGACATCCCTGCGCAGGACGGTCCGCGCATGGCACTCAGCGATCGCGAACTGAGCCGCGTGCTCGGAGGCGGCATCGTGCCGGGCAGCATCACCCTCATCGGCGGCGAACCGGGCATCGGCAAGAGCACCCTTCTCTTGCAGACGGCATTGCGCAACCCGCACCTGCGCGTGCTGTATGTATCCGGCGAGGAGAGCGAGCACCAGGTGAAGATGCGGGCGGAGCGGCTGGAGCATGGGCACGTTAGGCCGCCGGCATCGAATTGCTTCGTGCTCACGGAGCCCAATACGCAGAGCATCTTCAAGCACATCGAGGCGATGAAGCCTTCGCTCGTGGTGATCGATAGCGTGCAGACGTTGCATACTGCGGCCTTGGATGCAAGCCCCGGAAGCGTTGGCCAGGTGCGCGAATGCACCGCCGAGCTCATGCGCTTCGCCAAGGCCACCGGCACGCCCATGGTGCTCATCGGACACATCACCAAGGATGGCTTCATCGCCGGGCCGAAGGTGCTGGAGCATATGGTCGATTGCGTGCTGCAATTCGAAGGCGACCGCGACCACGCTTACCGCTTGCTCCGCCCCCTGAAGAACCGTTTCGGCAGCACGAACGAATTGGGCATCTATGAGATGCGCGGCAGCGGCCTGGCCGAAGTGGACGACCCCAGCCAAGTGCTGCTCGGCGACCGCACCGAACGTCCCAGCGGCGTGGTGGTCGCGGCCACGCTCGAAGGCATGCGGCCACTGTTGATCGAAGTGCAGGCGCTGGTAAGCAGCGCTGTGTACGGAACACCACAGCGCAGCAGCACCGGCTTCGACCTGCGTCGCATGAACATGCTGCTGGCCGTGCTTGAGAAGCGCTGCGGCTTCCGCCTCGGCGCCAAGGATGTCTTCCTCAACCTCGCTGGCGGTTTCCGGGTGGAAGAGCCCGCGATCGACCTGGCCGTGGTGTGCGCCGTGCTCAGCAGCAATGCCGACATCGCGGTGCCCATGGATACTGCCTTCTGCGGCGAGGTCGGCCTGACCGGCGAGATCAGGCCTGTGACACGCGCCGAGCAGCGCATTGCCGAAGCGGCCAAGCTCGGTTTCGCCCGGATCTTCATTCCGCACGGCACCAAGGGCCTCGCGCCTGCCAAATCCATCGAAGTAGTGATGGTGGCGCGCGTGGAGCAGGTGCTCGCGCATCTCTTCGGCTGATCTCCTCATCCGGGCCAACCCTATCAGGACCCTTACGTCATGGCATCGTCCCAAGCGGGAACCATCGCTTGGGGGCGATCCGAACGTCCAGCAGCGAATCGATCGAATGCCCATGGAAGTACTATCCACTGAAGAAACGAAGCACTGCACATTCACGCGGACCGCTCATCGGTGCCTCGTGCAGCGGTTCAAGCCCGAAGCACGCTTCACCCAGGCCATTCTCGACGAGGTGGCCGAGGTCCGCGACCGCATCATCGGCGATTCGCTGTGCGCATTGATGGTCATCATCCCCAAAGAGATCCCGATCGACCCGAACGCGACGAATACGGACCATTTCACTGGTGAACGTGTCAAGCGACGGATACTTGCCTTGGCACTCGTGGCGCATGGCGATATGATGCGCAGCGTGAGCAAGTTCTACTTCACCTGGTTCCCGCAGCCCTTCCCTGCGCGGGTGTTCGATTCAGAAGAAACAGCGCACGCATGGCTGCGGGATGAAGCGGTTGCCGCAAGCTGAACATGATGCCGCGCCAGGGCACTCATGATATGAGGCCCTTGCATTAGCTTGGTCGGTGCCAAGGCCCCTCCAGTGAGCAGCACCATCTTCATCGCGGATCCGCTCGAGCTCATCGCCGAAGGCGTTAAATCATGGCTCCGTGGCGAAGAGGACCTGGCCGTGACCGCCCATGCCCGAACCGGCAATGAATTGCTCGAATTGCTGCGAGAACAGCAGCCCGACCTCGTCCTGCTGGAAGTATCGCTTCCGGAGATGGATGGCATTGACACCATGCGCGCGCTGCGCAAGGCCCATCCGGAGCAAGCCGTGCTGGCCTTCAGCGCGCTTACCGACATTGAGTACGTGAACAGCATGCTGATCGAGGGTGCAGTGGGCTACCTGGTGAAAGCCTGCACCCGCGAGGAACTCCTGCTGGCCGTGCGGGCAGCGCTCAGCGGCGACCGCTTCCTGAGCGAGGCGGCGAAGGCGAGCATCGACAAAGGCTACCGCTACACGGAGAAACGGCCGGATGGTGAATACATCGGGCTCACCCAACGCGAGCGCGAGATCATACGGCTCATCGCGCTGGAACGCACCAACGGCGAGATCGGCGCAGCGCTCTTCATCAGTGAGGAAACCGTGAAGAGCCACCGCAAGCGCCTGATGACCAAACTCAATGTGCGGAGCACGGCGGGCCTGGTGAGATACGCGCTCGACAGGAAGTGGGCTTAGGCCCGATGCCTCCGCTTCGATCGTTAAGGCAACATGAAATTTCATGCGATTCGGTCATTTGCCACGGTCTTGATCGCTCCCTTGCTCGAACTTCACCGTTCCGATGGCCACAATGCAGGAAACAGTTGAAGGAATAAGGTACGCGGACGCGATCGCTCCGGTGACCTCGCACCTGCTCGCATCAGGGAAGCTTGATGTTGTGCGCATCACGAAAGGGTTGCGAGAGGACCCCGGTGAGCTTGTCTTCGCCGGTGTTCCTGCACGAGCGGGGACGCGCGCACGGCGCATCGTGGTGCGTTTTGCTCCGGGTACGGTCCCGAGCCCGCGATTTGACCAAGCGAACGGGACCATCGAGTTGTTCTATCCCCGACGCGACCACCCCGAAGTGCAGGCCATGCTCAACTCAAAGCTCGCGCGCTTCTGCTATTTCTGGCAATCGGCGAAAGGCGAGCAGACGCACGCATGGTTGCTGACTTCCGGCTAGCGCCTCAGCGCCATTTGCCCGAACGCGCCTTTGCCAGGACCTCGTTCACGTATGCAGTCTTGGCTGCCGAATAGGCCGCTCGGTTCTTCGGATAGCGTTGGGCAAGGTCAAGCTTCAGCTGGGCGTACCGCTGCGCCTCCTCCGCGAAAGCGATCAGGTAGTCGCGGAACACGATGCGATCGACGCTGGCTTTCCCCGGGCGCACCGCGTGGATGTGCGCAGTGCGCTGGCCATCGGCGTCGCGCAGGATGAACCAGGAGTAGAACGGATCCTCGTCGCCGATGGTCGGGCGCCATAGGAACTCGAATCCCGCTTCCTCCATGAGCGGGGCCACGGTATCGCGGATCTCCTCTGCGTCGCTTATCTCCACCTGCAGGTCGATGATCGGCTTTGAACTGAGGCCAGGCACGGCGGTGCTGCCGATGTGCGCGATGCGCTGGATCAAGCGCCGCGGCATGATGCGCTTCACCTCCTTCTCGAGCTCGGCATACCGCTGAGGCCACGCGGGATCATAGGGCACAAGGGCGATCTGCTCCTTGTCCAGCGCCTTCAAGCGTCTCTCCGTCCGTGCGTCCATTAGGGGTCACGAACCTAATGCGCGGAATAGTCATTATAGCGACCGCCCCGAAGGAAGCCGATGAGGGTGATGCCGCGATCACGCGCCAACTGCACCGCCAAGGACGAAGGCGCTCCCACCGCCGCCATGAGCGGCACGGAAGCCACGGCGCACTTCTGCACGAGTTCGAAGCCGGCCCGGCCGCTCACGAGCATGGCGCAATCATGCACGGCTACCCCACTATTCAGAGCCGCACCGATCACTTTGTCCACCGCATTGTGGCGGCCCACATCCTCGCGCAGCAGCAGCAGCCTGCCCTCCCGGTTGAACAGAGCTGCCGCGTGGATGCCGCCGGTATGCCTGAACACGCTCTGACCGGCGCGCATGCGGTCCGGAAGCGAAGTGATGAAGGCCGGGTCAACCGCGCCCCATGGCTGGATGGCCTTGCTGCACTGCGCATGGACGGCCTCGATGCTGCTCTTGCCGCAGACCCCGCAGCTGCTGCTGGTGTAGAAGTTCCGCTGCCAGCGCGATGGGTCGGGATCAAGGCCGGGCTGCAGCTCAACACGCACCACATTGCCGCGCTCCTCGTCCTTCACATCCTCGCAATGCACCACGCGCACAGCGTCACCGGCGGCGTTGATGATCCCCTCGGTGAAGAGGAATCCGAGCGCCAGCTCCTCATCGCTCCCTGGCGTGCGCATGGTTACGCTGAGGCGCGACTCGTCGCGGTCATCCAGCGGCCCATGGCCCAAGCGGATCTCCAGCGGCTCCTCGGCGACGAGGATATCCTCTGCCGGCTGCGGGAATCCCGCTTCGACGCGGACGATGGAGACGGATGAGACAGGTGCGCGCACGCCGCAAGGTATCGCCCTAGCGCTTCGCCTTCCGGAAGCAGCCCACCAGATGGTCATCGACCATGCCGATGGCCTGCATGTACGCGTACACGATGGTGGTGCCCACGAAGCTGAAGCCCGTCTCCTTCAGGTCCTTGCTGAGCGCGTCGGATACTGGCGTGCTCACCGGCAGCTGCTTCACTTCCTTCCAGCGGTTCACGATGGTCCTGTGCCCCACATGCTTCCATATGAAGTCGTCGAAGCTGCCCTTGCCGCCCTCCATGATCGCCAGCCAGGCCTGGGCGTTCCTGATCGCGCTCTGAACCTTGGCGCGGTTGCGGATGATGCCCTCATCGGCCAGCAATCGATCGATGTCCTTCTTCCCGTAACGCGCGATCCTCTCCACGTTCCAATCGTCGAAGGCGCGGCGGTAACCATCGCTCCGGTAAAGGATGGTCTTCCAGCTGAGGCCTGCTTGCGCGCCATCGAGCACCAGCTTCGCGTACAGCCTCACATCATCGTGCTCGGGCGTGCCCCAAATGGTGTCGTGGTATTCGATCATCCGGTCATCGGTGCCGGGCCAGGGGCATCGTGCCAGTTCCTTCATCGGCATGGCGGGATTGCTGTCATGGTGATGCGCTCAAGGTAACTTGCCCGCGTGTCACAAGCGCTCACCGACCGCCACAGCCGAGCACACCGCAGCCTGCGCATCAGCATCGTGGACAAATGCGACCTGCGCTGCACCTACTGCATGCCGGAGGACCAGCACTTCCTGAAGCGCGAGGAGCTGATGACCGGCGAGGAGATCGGCGCCATCGCGCGGCTATTCGTGGAGCGCTACGGCATCACCAAGATCCGCCTCACCGGAGGGGAGCCACTGGTGCGTGCCGATGCGGCGGACATTGTGCGCGACCTGGCTGCATTGCCCGTCAAGCTCGGCCTCACCACCAACGCGCTCACGCTTCACAGGCACCTCGACGGACTGATCGCCGCCGGCCTTCAACGCATCAACATCAGCCTGGACACATTCGATGCCGAGCGCTTCAGGAGGATCACGCGGCGCGATGGCTTCGATACCGTGTGGAGCAATATCCGCCTTGCCCTGCAGCACGGCCTGCGCGTGAAGGTGAACATGGTCGTGATGCGGGGCGTGAACGACGACGAGGTCCTCCGCTTCGTGGAACTCACGCGCGATCACGATGTGCATGTGCGCTTCATCGAGTTCATGCCCTTCGCCGGCAATCGCTGGGGCCGCGAGCGCGTGTACACCTATGCCGAGATGCTCGGCCACATCGGCAGCGTGCACAGCTTCGCGAAGCTCACCGATGACCCGCACAGCACCGCAAAGGGCTATCGCGTGGCCGATTGGCCCGGCACCTTTGCCGTGATCAGCACCGTGACTGAGCCCTTCTGCGGATCATGCGACCGCCTGCGACTTACAGCGGAAGGAAGGATGCGCAACTGCCTCTTCGCGCGCGAGGAGACTGACCTGCTCTCAGCGCTGCGGCGCGGCGAGGACATCGCGCCGCTGATCGAGGCGAACGTCCTTGCGAAGCATGCGATGCTTGGCGGCTTGCCGCAATTCGAACCGGAGAAGCAGGAAGAGGTGCTGCACGATTTGAGTGAGAGGCCGATGGTCAGTATTGGGGGGTGATTCCGCCCCAGTGACCCAACAATGCACGCAGCACGTGAAGGTCGTCAGAGCGACTAAAGCTCCTGCTCATAATAGATCTTGTAGTATTTCCTCCCGCTCTCGTCCACGCCGCGCTCGATCTTGTTGCGGTCGCCGTGGATGTAGATATGGAAGTCCTTGTCGAGCTTGAGCACGCTCTTGAACACGCGGGCCTGCTTCTTCACGGCATCAGCGCTGATGGCGAAGCGCTCATCGAGGTCCACTGCACGCTCCTCTTGGAAGCGGTTGCCGAAGCGCTCGAAGGAGGATGCGACCTCATCGCTCTTGAACACCTCGCGCACGAAGTTCCCGCGATCGTATTCAGTGTGCTCCTTGAAGTACTGCACCGAGCGGTTCAGCAGGTCGATCTGATCGGTCTTGGGGATCTCGTAATCCTGCGGCAGCTGCTCGGTGATGAAGGTGCGCGTCATCTCCAGCACATTGCGCGTGCTGTTCACAGGGTCGCGCTTCGCGCGGAGGCCGATGAAGGCCTGCTGCCAGTAGGGCTGGCGCGGGTCGTCGTCGATCACGAACAGCGTTGGGGCTTCAGGCGTGAAGACCACCAGCAGCGCCTGATCCGGCTTACGGCCGCCGAGCCCCCGCTTCAGCTGCATGGCCAATGCTTCGCCCTCGGCCTTGCTCTCGATGAAGACCTCCTTCTCGTCGAACTTGAGGATGCCGAGCGCATCGTGGACACCGCCGCTCAGCTCCACGCCGATGAAGCGTGCCACGAACAGATCGCCGCTCCGAGCCTCGTGCGCGTTGGCCACCTCGATGAGATGCTTCGCGATGGCGCGTGAGATGCCCACGAGGTCCTTGCCTTGGCCTGCCTTCATGCAGATGCCCTCAAGCACGTTGGCCTCTCCCTCCTTCTCCGCGAATTCGTTGGTCAGCAGCACATTCGCGAAGGGCTTCAGGAAGAGCCTGCGCAGGAACTCCTGCTCCTCGGGCCCTTGCAGCACCGCGCTGTAATCACTGAGGATGCTCGGTGCGCCATCCGTGCCGATTCGATGGAGCACGAACTCCTCCACCATGGCCTCCTTACCATTGATCATGCGGCGAAAGTACCGGGATGCGATTCACTGCCCATGCCTGAACGCGTGCTCCTCCACCTTCACCGCGTGCAGCAGAAGGAATGGAAAAGCAGGCCTTATGCCTACCGCACACTGGGACGCGTATCCGTTCGCCAACACTAGGCCTTGAGGCGCGATGGCTTATCCGATCTGGTTCCTGCCCCACCGTTGAATGATGGCGATCGCTTCGAGCTTCGCCTTCAGGATAGTCAGGGCTGCCAGGCCATTGAACATTCCGAGACCCAAAGCTGGCAGTATCAAGCTCTCCCATCTCCAAATCGGCCCGAGGAGGAAACCACTGATGAACCAAATGAGGATGGCGATTGCGACACCCTTGTAGAGTCTGAAGATGAGAGTCAATTCCTTCCGCTCAGCATGCGGAATGGCCCTGACGTCATAGACAGCAACCCTAAATGCAGTCACCCGCCGATCGAATATCAACGCATCGGGCACACCATCGATCACCTTGTCGCGCACACGATACTCATCCTCCTCCATGCTGAACAAAGGCATCAATTGGCGTGCGAGTTCGCAAAGCGCATCCTGGCCTGGTCTTACCGCCTCAATTGGTATGCTCCAACGGATGACCATGAATAGGCACCTCTACATCCCATGCCTGAATGCGTGCTCCTGCACCTTCACCACGTGCAGCACGAATGGGAAAAGCGCATCCATGGTCTCTTGCGCACCGCGTGTCGAACCGGGCAGGGTGATCACCAGCGTGCGGCCGATCATGCCGGCGACACCCCGGCTCATCATGGCCCAAGGCATGCGTTCCTGGCCATAGCTGCGGGCGGCCTCCATGATGCCGGGCACCTCGCGGTCGAGGATGGGGGCGATGGCCTCGGGCGTGCGGTCGCGCGGTGAGAGGCCCGTGCCGCCGGTGGTGAGGATGAGGTCGATGCCCAGCGCAGTCCAATCCTTCACTTGCGCGGCGATGGCCTCCGGTTCATCCGCGACGATCGCTTTCGCGCCGAGCTCTACTCCAAGCGAGCTCAGACGGTCAACGATCGCAGCGCCGGCTTTATCCTCCTTCTTGCCGCTCGCAACCCCGTCACTGATCACCAGCACGGCTGCCTTCACGGGTGCATCGAAGCGGTCCTTCCAATCGCTCTTTCCGCCCTTCTTCTCGAGAAGCCGAATGCCACCGATCACCACGCCCTTATCGATGGGCTTGAGCATGTCGTAGATCGTGAGCGCTGCCACGCTGGCGCCGTGCATGGCTTCCACTTCCACGCCCGTGCGATAAACCGTGCGCACGCGCATGGTGACGATGATCTCCATCTCCCCCACTTCAAACGTGCATTCGGCGTGCTCGATTGGCAGCGGATGGCAGTCGGGGATCAGCTCGTGGGTCTTCTTCACCCCGAACAAGGCAGCCACGCGTGCGCTCTCGAGCACATCACCCTTGGGCACGCGCTTCTCCTTCAGCGCGGTGATGGTCGCAGCATCACTCACGGTAACAAGGGCCATGGCGGTGGCCTCGCGCAGCGTGGTGGGCTTATGGGTGATGTCGATCATCGGTTCTCCTTCCAAGCATGGCCGCCATCGGCAATCATCTCCTTGCCGAAGATCGGCAGTTCTCTCTTGATGCGGTCAACCACCCAAGCTACCGCCTCTCGCGCTGGCTGGCGATGCGGCGCACTGGCGAAGACCATGAAGCAAAGTTCACCAGCACTGATGACGCCAAGGCTATGGTGCACATGCAAGCAGGTCATGGTCGGCCAGCGGACAAAGGCATCTTCGCGGATCATGGTCATTCGTTCCAGCGCCATCTCGCGGTAGGCGGTGTATTCGATCGCCTTCGTCATGCAGCCATCAATCGTATCCGCGCGAACCTGCCCCAGGAAGATCTCGTGCGCGCCGATGTCCATCCGGGTGGCGTGCTTGGCGATGCTCGTGGCAATGAAGGCTGGGCCTATCGGCCCCTCCACGAAGATGTCCTTCACCTTATGCGCTTTCGCTCTGCTCATCCTCCGGCGAATGGGGGCAGCACGGCAATCTCCTCGTTGCCGGTCAGTGCCCGGTCCTCCTTCACGATCACGCGGTCCACAGCGATGGCATGGCTGAGCGCTGAGAGTTCTGGGATGCGCTCAGCCAAGCGGGCACGCAGTTCGCTCAAGGTGGAGGCCTCCAGCTCGAGCCTTCCAGCACCCGCCTTCTCTGCAATCAATCCGAAGAGCAGCACTTCCATGTTCCTTCTGCGCCTTGGCCTTTGCGACGGCGCATCAAAGGTCGTTCGGCGTGTTGATGTTCCGGAACAGATCCACAGGCCAGCCGTCATGGCCTGGGATCACTTCAATGTGGGTCGTGCGCACCTGGCTCAGCGCATCGCTCATCTTCAATGCATCAAGCTCAACGCATCGGCGGAAGACAGGCTGCGCGCTCCGGTGATAGGCCGCGGCCAACGGCTCGATCAAGCCGCCATGCCGGGGCACCACTGCATCCGTGGAATGGCCCAGCTGCGCTTTCAGCTGGACGAAAAGGCGGTCAATCAGTCCAGGCATATCGCAAGCGACCACCAGGAGCCTATCGTTGCTGGCATAGCGCATGGCTGTGGCGATGCCTCCGAGCGGACCCTTGCCGGGCCACTCATCAGCGATCACGAAAGGTCCAACGGCACCAAGCTTCTCCGGCTCACCGATGACGAGCAGCTCCGCGCACTGCGCATCAAGCTTGTCCAAGGCACGATCCAGCAGCGTGCGCGATTCCACTTCGATGAGCGCCTTGTCGCGCCCCATGCGGGAGCTTCGTCCGCCAGCGAGCACCACGCCGGTCCAGCCCACCTTGCTCGTGCTCATCGCAATGGGATCAATTGCACGCGCTCGCCTTGAGCCATCCCTTGCACGGACTCCGGGAAATACGCGAGCGCATCAGCATGCACCAGCGTGGTGAGCATGTGCGAGCCCTCCTCGGGCAGGAGCTCCACCAACCCATTGCATATGCGCGCAGCACGGAACTCGGCGCGGTCGCCCTTCAATTCGATCGGCCGTTCAAGCGGCAGCTGCTCCCTGCCTGCAAAGGGGTACAGGGCACCTTGCATGCTGCGCAGGAAGGGGAGCACATACGCGTGCCAGCAGACCAGCACAGCGCGCGGATTGCCGGGCAGCGCGAACACCGGCTTGCCCTTGATCGTAGCGAAGAGCATGGGCTTGCCTGGCTTCTGCCTTACGCCATGGAAGTGGATGCTGGCTCCCATGCTGTCCAAGACCTGACGGATGGAATCGTGATCACCGACGGAGACGCCGCCTGTGGTGATCACCGCATCACTATCCGCCAGCGCTGCTTCCAGTACGGCGCGGATCTCCGCCGGGTCGTCGCTCGCGGTGAAGGGCGGCTCCTCCGTATGGAACCAGGCCGACCTGATGGCTGCCACCAGCATGCGCTCATTGCTGGAGTGGATCAAGCCAGCATGGTCCTCGCCCGGCTCAATGAACTCACTGCCGGTGCGCACGATCGATACGATCGGCTCCGTGACCACCATCACTTCGTCGAGCCCCCCGCAGGCCAGCAGACCCACTGCAGCGGCGTTCATGCGTTCGCCCTTGGCCACGAGCAGCTCACCTGAGCGGAACGACTCGCCGCGCCTGCGGATGTTGGTGCCAGGGAGCACCTCTGTGAGCGCACGGATGGATTGGGCTCCACCGCCCGTTCCAACGCGCTCCTGCATCACAATGCCATGCGTGCCTTCGGGCACCGCTGCACCCGTGAAGATCCGCGCGCACTCACCCGCTCCGAGCGATCGGCCAAGCACCTGTCCAGCGGCAATGCTCCCAATGCGTGTCCATGGTCCACTTGGGTCCGACACAGCGTAACCATCAACAGCGCTCACATCCATGCGCGGGTAATCGTCCGCTGCGAAAGCATCTTGGGCGAGGCAAGCGCCAATGGCATGCTCCAGCCTCCGGAACTCTGCAGGCATCGCAGGCGCATTCGCCATGCAGATCCGCTGAGCCTCCTCCACGGTCAGCATGTCAACTCGGGCTTGAAAGTGATCCAACGCCTTTCACCGCCATCATACAGGTCGAGCGACCCATTGACCATTCGTTCCCCCCGAAGCAGCGATGTGATGGTCCCGCTCATGCGCTCAGCAACGGCTTCGACCGCGTCCATCGGCACCTGTTGCATATCGCAGCCATCCTGAGCCGGACCGATGCGCCCATCGAAGACATCGGCACGCGATAGCTCGCTTCTTTCACCGCGAGCGTGCAGCAACAGCATCTGGCCTTGATCGCGGTGCAGCGCGCCGCTGACCAATGGGATCCCCAACGCTGAACATGCCCGATCAAGAAGATCCCTTGCGTGGAGGTCATCCGTGCAGTCCGCGATCAAATCGTGTCCTCTCAACGAATCCGTGGCATTCCCGGCATCGATGAACCGTGGTTCTGATTCAACCTTTGCACGAGACAGGATGGATCCGAGCCTCGCCCGTAACGCATCTGCCTTGAGCAAACCGACATCCTGCAGGGCATAGAACCGTTGCCTGACGAGGTTGCCGGCTTCAACGCGATCTCCATCGAATACGGAGATGGCTTCAATGGGCAGACCACGCAGACGGTGAAGCAGCTCACTCCCGAGCGCGCCAGCACCGATGATCGCGATGCGAGCGGTGGCCATGCCCTTCATGCGGCCGAAGTTAGCCTGAGGCCAATGGCCGGATCGATGGCATGCAACCACGAGGATGGAAAGAAGAAGCCCCGCGAGCGGATCGCGGGGCTTCCAGCAATTCCTCCGTGCGCCTTATTGCACCACGATGCGCTGATGGCTGCTGCCATCGGCATGGCGAACACGCACCACGTATTCGCCCGGCGCGATGCCTTGCAAGCTGAGCGTCAGGGTACCCGTGGTGCTCGTTCCCAAGCTGAGCGCGATGCGACCGGTCACATCCACCAGTTCGTAGCCGGTGATTCCAGCCAGGCCGTTGGCCACAACCGTGACCGACTCATGTGCCGGGTTAGGGAACACGCCTAACTGAGCCGCGCCTGCTTCGGCGATGCCCACGCCGATCTCCACGGTCGCAGGGTCGCGCAAGCTTTCGCAGGCTACGCCTTCGGCCTCCACTTCCCAATCGTAGAAGAAGTAGTAGAAGTTGAGCGCATTGGCGCCCGTTACGCTGCTGGTAGTGATGGCGCCCACGGTGCCCAAGGCATAGGGGTAGGTGGGGTTGCTGCCATTGCCGTCACGCCAGAGCTGCGGGTTGCCGCCCACGCAACGCAGGCCATATTCGCCAGGGCCGGGCACGGAGTAGTTCAAGTCGATGCGGCTCTCGCCATCGGGGATGTTGATCACCTGGCTGGCAATGGTGCTGCCATCCGCACGGTCGATGAGCGCCACGGTACGGTTGCCGGCGCCGTTGGCGTACACTTTCACGCTCACGATGGTGAAGGCCTCCGAGGCAGTGAACACCGGGTAGTTGTCGCTATTGGTGTGGTACGCGCCGGGCGCTGCGGTGGTGAGCCTGTCAACCGGCCCTCCGAACCATTCACCGCCGCCATGGATGGTGGTGGCGCTGGCGTAATAAGTGGTCGTGGAGTTCAAGAAGGGGGTGATGAACGTGTTTCCAGTGGCGATAGCAGGGCCGCCAGCGTTCTCCGCGAACCATTGGATGTTATCCCCGATCGCCTCCAAGCTCGCTGATCCAGGACCGGAGAGGATCACGTCTTCAGCCACCGGCATCGGTGCGGCAAGCACTTCGACCTCAATGGGCGCGCTGGTGAATTCGCCGCAGGTGCCCGTAATGGTCACCGTGTAAGTGCCGGACTGGGTAATGCTCGCCTGCTGGGTGGTGGCGCCATTGCTCCAGCTGTATCCGTTGGCGACTGAGCTCGTCAGCTGAACCGCGCCGCCCTGGCAGATGGTGGTAGGCCCATCGGCAGTAACGGTTGGGGTCTCGTCGGGGCTCTGTTGCACGAAGAAGCTGGTGGTACCGGTGCAGCCGCTGCCATCGTCGATCACCACCGAGTAGTTCCCCGGCGCGGTCACGTCGATGGACTGGGTGCTGGCGCCGGTGCTCCAGGTGTACTCGAAGCCGGCATTCGCCTCCAGCACCACGCTATCGCCATTGCCGCAAAGGACAGGATTGCCGATGGGCGTGATCGTCGCAACCGGGCTGATGCAGGTGTTCTCGACGATCGTGATGTACTGGTCTGCGGCGATGTTGGTGAAGGTCTCGGTGCCGCCAGCGGGCCAACGAACAGTGAGGGTGGGGATCACGGTATGCGCACCTAGGCCGAACATGCCAGCGAAGGTGGTGACCATGCCGTAGCTCTCACCCGAGCGCACCTCACGGATCTGCGTGCCCCATGGGCCGGTGATGGTGATGCGGGCCCCCACGGCGTCGCGGTTGCTCACGGTGCCTTGCAGGCGCACGCCGAACCAGTGATTGTCGTTGCCGTCGTTCAGCCAGAGGCGGTCCGGGTTGTTGTTGTCAGGGGTGATGTAATTGGAACCGTAGTTGGCGAAGACGTCCACGAAGCCATCGTTGTTCAGGTCGCCGGTCGCGAAGCTGTGCAGCGCCTTGCTGCTGGGCAGCAGGTTGGTGATACGGGTGAAGGTGCCGTCGCCGTCGTTCTTGAAGTAGTACTCCACGCCGCCAGCGATCAGGATGTCAATGAAGCCATCGTTGTCGAAATCTGCGAACTTGCTCTGGAGCATGAAGCCGCCGAACTCCAGGCCGCTGCCTGCACTGATATCGGTGAAGTGGCCGGTTCCGTCGTTCTCGAATAGCTGGATATCGTTGTCGTGGTTGGTCACAACCATGTCGAAGTCGCCATCGTTGTCGATGTCGCCGAAATCGGCCGTCCAGCTCTGGTAGCGGATCTGCACACCGTAGTCCTCCGCCTGATCCGTGTAGTTGTTGCTGCCGTCGTTCACGAAGAGGCGGTTCCAGCGGCGGGGATCGTTGGGGTCGTTCACGCCCTGGCGGCAGTGCGCGATGTAGAGGTCGAGGTCGCCGTCATTGTCGAAGTCGGTCCACACGCTGCCGTAGTTCCCGCTCATGTCGCTGGTCGGGTTGGTGGTATAGTCGATGATATCGGCGTAGGAGAGATTGCCGGTGCCGTTGTTGAGCCACTGACGTGGAGCGCCGTCGTCATGGCAGGCCCAGTAGTCGTTATGGCCGTCGTTGTTGATGTCGGCGATGTTCACGCATTGCGTGAAGAGGCTGCCATTGTTAAGGTCGCTGATCGTGCTCTGGCCAACGCCGGTGATGCGGCGGTAGTGAACGCCGTCATAGCTCCCGCCGCTCACCACGTCCTTGTGGCCATCATTGTCGATATCAGCCGCCGCGAAGCCCCATTGGCCGCTGGCGCTCATGTTGCCGTAGTTCACCGAGGTGAAGGTCCCGTTGGCGTTCTGGTAATCGACCTTGAGCACGCGCGCGTTGTCGAGCTTCACGATGTCGTCGAGCCCGTCGCCGTTCATGTCAGTCACGCCCATGCAGCCGCCGCTCACGCTGGCGCCCATCAGGGGGGTGCTGTTGGTGAAGGAGAGCTGCGCTTGCAACAGGCCTGGCAGTGAAGCGACAACTGCAGCCACGAGTAGTTTTCGTCCGTTCATCTGGGTTGGTTGGTTTCGGTTCCGGTAAAGGGTTTTGCTTGCAGGCGCGCCGAATGTAGGGGAAGGCCCTTTGGCGCTACGCTCCCTTCGATAAGATCTCTTTAGATCCTACGGGGAGCCCATCGGCGCCCTCGAAGGTCTGGCGGCGGATGCTCTCCCGGTGGATGGCATCCATGAACTCGCGGACGAAATCCTCGCTCAGCCCAAGGTGCCGGGCCATGCGGAGCTGGCGATCCATGATCCGTTCCCAGCGCTCCGGCTGCAGGATGGCCACGTTGTGCAAGCGCTTGTGGTCGCCGATTCGCTCGGCGATATCCATGCGCGTCCCGAGCTTCTGGACGATCTCCTCGTCCAATTGGTCGATCAGGTCACGAAGTTCCTCGAGGCCGTCGCGCATGGCATCAGTGGGCACGGCTTGCCGGAAGATCAACCCATCCAGGGTGTGGCCGAAGGCTTTCGGTGATAGCTGTTGGTCAGCATCGCTACGGGCCTTCGCGGGATCTGGATGCACCTCAACCATCAGCCCGGAGAAGCCCAGGTCCAGGGCCTGCTGGGCCACCTGTCCGATGCGCTCCGTACTGCCAGCGATATGACTGGGGTCGCACAACAGCTCCAACCCCGGGTGGGCGGCCTTCAAGCGGATGGGGAATTCCCACATGGGGCTGTTCCGGTAGGGCGTACGCTCGAACCAGCTGAATCCACGGTGCACGGCGGCCAGCCGCTTCAGGCCGGCCCGGCTCAAGCGCTCCAAAGCCCCCAACCACAGGTGCAGGTCCGGATTGATCGGGTTCTTCACCAGCACCGGGACATCAACACCTTGCAGGGTGTCGGCAATGGCCTGCACGCTGAATGGATTCGGTGTTGTGCGGGCCCCAATCCAAAGCATGTCGATGCCAGACTTCAGCGCAGCTTCCACATGTTCCGGGGTGGCTACCTCGGTGGCAAGCAGCAATCCGGTCTCGCGCCTGGCTTCCTCGAGCCATGCCAACGCTGATTCACCGGCTCCCTCGAAGCTGCCTGGCCGGGTGCGCGGCTTCCATACCCCGGCGCGCATCACTTGGGCGCGGCCATCGGCCTTCAAGGCCCGCGCCGCTTCCATCACCTGCGCTTGGCTCTCGGCGCTGCATGGGCCCGCAATCACCAAGGGACGTTCCAAGCCCAGGCCCCAAGCCGGAAAAGGAAGAGGCTCGAAGCCATTGGATTCCATCGCTTTCAAAAGTACGCCTTGCCCGGCGCCTATGTTCGCTCCGATCCCGGGCCTTGGCGCCCTAGGCCTTCATCGCCCCTTCCACCATGTTCTTGCTCCCGATGAAGAGCGGGCAGCGCTGGTGAAGCCCTGTGGGCTTGAGGTCCAGGATGCGCGTGGTCCCGTTCGTCGCTGCTCCTCCGGCTTGCTCAACCAAGTAGGCGAGCGGGTTGGCTTCGTACAGCAGGCGCAGCTTCCCTTGAGGCGATTTCGCCGTTGCCGGATACAGGTAGATGCCGCCCTTCATCAGGTTGCGGTGGAAATCGGCCACCAGGCTGCCGATGTAACGCGCGCTCATCTTCTGCTTCTTGCAAGCGTCGATGTAGCGCTGAACGCCGGGGTCGAAGTCGTGGAGATTGCCCTCGTTCACGGAGAAGATCTTCCCATCCGCCGGCGTCTTCATGTCGGGATGGCTCAGGCAGAATGTGCCGATGCTGGGATCCAGCGTGAAGCCATTGACGCCGTGGCCCGTCGTGTACACCAGCATGGTGCTGCTGCCATAGATGATGTAGCCTGCAGCCACTTGCGCGGTGCCCCGCTGCATGAAGTCCTCCATCGTGGCCTTGTCACCCGTGCTCACGCGCCGATAGATGCTGAAGATGGTGCCGATGCTCACGTTCACGTCGATGTTGCTGCTGCCATCGAGCGGATCCATGGCCACCACGTATTTGCCGCCGTTGTCGAAGTGCACGATGTCGTCGTTCTCCTCGCTGGCCACGGCGCACACCATGCCTTGGCTTCGCAGCAATCGGATGAAAAGGCCGTTCGCGTACACATCGAGCTTCTGTTGCTGCTCTCCTTGGATATTCTCGCTGCCTTGCGCGCCCAGGATATCCTCGGCCAGCCCGGCCTTGTTCACCTCACGGTTCACCATTTTGCCAGCCAAACGGAAGCTGGTGAGCAACTGGCTCAATTCGCCCGTGGCGTAGGTGAATTCATGCTGCCGCTCGGTGATGAACTCGGCGAGGGTCTTTACGTGGGCCATGTGATCAGGGTAGAGTGGACGAAAGCGCTTGTGGGGATGATGCGATTCCGAGGCGAAGATCGGTCGGGCGTTTCTTTGCACCGCATGGAAACGAACATTCGCCGCGCCAAGGCAGCTGACGTGCCGCGCATGCTCGAACTTGTGCGCGAGCTCGCCGTGTTCGAGCGCGCACCGGAGGAAGTGACGGTGACGCTGGACCACATGCGCGATGCCGGCTTCGGGCCGGACCCGGTCTGGGTTGGTTGGGTGGCCGAAATCGATGGCATCGTGCAAGGGATGGCGGTCTGCTATGAACGCTATTCGACCTGGAAGGGGCGCCGCCTGTACCTGGAGGACATCGTCGTGACGGAAGCTGCGAGGGGGCAAGGCCTTGGTGAAGGTCTATTCCGTGCCTGCGCGGAATTCGCACTGAGCAAGGAGCACGATGGCATGACCTGGCAAGTCCTTGATTGGAACCAAGGGGCCGTCCGTTTCTACGAGCGGCTGGGCGCCTCCTTCTCGAAGGAATGGTGGAACGGCTCGGTGAGCAAGGAACAACTCAAGACCCTCGCCGCGGGATGAAGGTCTTCAAGTTCGGCGGGGCCAGCGTGAAGGACGCGGCGGGCGTGCGCAACGTGGCGAAGGTGCTCTCCCATTTCCCGGATGATGACCTGCTGATCGTGGTGAGCGCGATGGGGAAGACGACGAATGCGCTGGAGGAGGTGGTGTGGGCCGATCTGGAGGGACGCGACCCCGCGAAAGCCATCGATGAACTGGTCGAGTTCCATAAGCGGATCAACAATGATGTTACCACGGAGGCGGCCCGTCATGGGATTGAGTTGTACGAGGCCCTTGAGAAGCCGCTCACCGCGAGGCTCATCAACGCGGACCTGCGCGTCCCTGACCGCTATTACGACCGCATCGTTTCATGGGGCGAGTTGACCAGCACGCGTATCGTGAGCAACCACCTCATGAGCATCGGCTTGCTGAACACCTGGGTCGATGCACGCGATATCATCAGGACCGATGATCTGTACCGGTCGGCCCGCGTGGACTGGAGCGCTTCAAAGGCTGCTGCCGCGTCCCGGCTGATACCACTGATGAAGAGCGGAAAGGACCCTGTACGTATCGTCACTCAAGGCTTCATCGGGAGGAGTCATCATGGCCAGACCACTACGCTCGGCCGCGAAGGCTCTGACTTCTCCGCTGCGATCTTCGCTTACTTGCTGGATGCCGAAAGCGTGACCATCTGGAAGGACGTCCCCGGCATGTTCAACGCTGACCCGAAGCGCTTTCCCGACACCAAGCTCCTCTCGCACATCAGCTACCGCGAGGCCATCGAGCTCAGCTACTTCGGCGCCAGCGTGATCCACCCGCGCACCCTGCAGCCCTTGCAGAAAAAGGGCATACCGCTCTACGTGCGCTCCTTCGTCGACCTGGACGCTCCCGGCACCACCATCGATGACCGGAGCGAGAATGACTCGCTGATCCCCTCCTTCATCGTGAAGCCGAAGCAATTGCTGATCAGCATCACGCCGCGAGACCTCAGCTTCATCGTGGAAGGGAACCTCAGCGGCATCTTCGCCCGATTCGCCCAGCAGAACGTGCGCATCGACCTCATGCAGAACAGCGCACTGGCCTTCAGCGTGGCCGTTGATGACACGCCGCGCAGCCGAGGCCTGATCGAGGAACTGCGCGCTGAGTACGAGGTGCGCTACAACGAGGGCTGCGAGCTAGTGACCGTGCGGCATTACGATGAGCCCACCTTGGCCAAGCTCCTTGAGGGCAAAGAGGTGATGCTGGAGCAGCGCAGCCGCACCACCGCGCGCTTCGTGCTGAAAGCCCAGGCCTAGCTTCGCATCATGCTCCGCCTTGCGGTCATCGTCCTTGTTCTCGTCCTCGCAGGGGAAACGTCCGCCCAATCGCGCTCAGCACGGAACGGAGCGCAACGCCCGACCAAGGCAGCGGTTGCCGCCGAACTCGCGCGCATCGATTCGGCCGGTGACGTCGCACGATCGATCGATGAGCGCATGCGCATTGCAGCATCGCTGAAGGGAAAGGAAGCACTCGCCATCCTTCGAGATGCCGCATTGCTATCGGATTCCCTGCGGGACCCTTGGCGGGGAGCCGCAGTGCGCACGAGGCTGATGGAGCGTTATCGTTCCGCCGGTGACGATAAGCGCGCGCTCAATGAAGCCGTGACCATCATCGCCTTGTGGCGCGAGGGGCGTGAGCTGGACCTCAGGGATGCGGCGGAGGAAGCCGGTGAAATGAGCCGCGGGCATCAGCATGAACTAGACAGCCTCATTGCCCTGCACGAGCATAGCGCATCCGCCTCTCGCGATGCGCTAGGCCAAGCCCAGCAGACCATCGCGCAGCGTGAGATGGCGATCATCGCTGTTGGTTCCATCGGAATCGTTCTCCTGCTGACTGCCATCCTCGTCCTGCGCCGCGGCCACCGCCGCGCCATGGAACAGGTTCGCCGGGAGCTGAGCGTCTTCCAAGCCCGCATCGCCGAAATGGCCGAGGAGATGAAGGGCTTGGCGAGCCGAATGGAAGCGCAGCGCGCAGCGCCGCCAGCGGCTCCGTCATCCGAGGCTCCAGCGCCTGCAGCAGGAAAAGAAGCTCTTTCGCCCGACCCCATGGTGCTCGCGCTCTTCATGCGCCAAGCACCCGAACGCATCGAGGCATTGGAGACCGCACGCGCGGCGAATGATCATGAGAAGGTGCTGCGCGTGCTGCATTCGTTGCGCCCGCAGCTCGATGCGCTGGATCCTGACGGGCTGGGTGCTTCATGCGCGCGATTGCGCGCCATGCGGCCTTCCGATGCTGACCGTGATGCTGGCCTCGACCGGCTGATCGCCGGCATGCGCGCCCTGATGGCGCATCGCTGAGCCCTCAATTCGCGCAGAAATAGCCCATGGCGTCGAGCGCCTTCTCGTTTCCCAATTGCGCGCTGCGCCGCAGGTCATCGCATCCTCGATCCGGCCTATAGGTCATGTGCTCGGCCATTGCGCGGTTGAAGTAGGCCTTGGAGTGCCTGTCGTCGAGCTGGATCGCCCGGTCAAAGCACTCGATGGCACGCGAGAATTCGCCGTAGAGCAAGTGGATGCTGCCCTTCATGTTCCACGCATCGGCATCATCCGGTGCGCTTTCCAGTGCTTCTTCAGCATCGGCGAAGGCTCCCGCATGGTCGCCGAGCTGCTTGCGCACGAAAGCCCGGTTGTATTGCGCTTCGAGGTAACCGGGATCGAGTTCCAAGGCGCGATCGTAATCCTCGCGAGCGCCCACGAGGTCGCCATCCTCCTTGCGCAGCAGTGCTCGCTGGAAGAAGATGTGCGGCCGATCAGAGGCCAACGCGAGCGCTTTGTCCATGTCGGCTCGAGCTTGCTGCTCGTTGCCGAGTTGCCGATGCACGAGTCCCCGGTTGAAATGCGCGAGGTCGAAATAGGGATCCAAGAGCACGGCACTATCGAGTGCTGCGAGCGCCTCCTTCCAGAGCCTGAGGCGCATGAGGGCCACTCCGCGCAGGTCGTGCGCGATGGCCAGGCGCGGCGACTGGCGCTTGGCCGCATCGAAGCTGGACAACGCTTCCCTTGGGTCATCCTGTTGCAAGCTGGCCGAACCGCGCTTGAGCAAGAGCAGCACGTCCTTGGGCTTGTCCATGAGCAGCGAGTCGAGCTGCTCGATGGCGCGCTCCACCTCGCCGGCCGCAAGCCACGCATCGATGCGGCTCTCGCGCAACAGGTTGTCGTACGGATGCAACCGAATGGCCGCGCTCCAATCCTCCTCTGCGCCCTTCACGTCGTTCATCAGGAGCTTCACCTTGGCTCGGCGGTCGAGGATGTATTCGCTGTATGGATTCAGCTCGAGGGCGCGGTTGATGTCGGCCATGGCCATCTGCGGCTGGCCGAGGCGCTCGTAGAGTGCCGCGCGCTTCATATAGGCATCCGCGAAGCCGCGGTCGGTCTCAACAGCCATGGTGTAGAGCCGCAGCGCCTGCTCGCTGTTGCCGAGGCGCAGCTGCATGTCGCCCTGCTGCACCCACTGCACGGCATCGAGCCGATTGCTGAATTGCGCGCCGCTCGCGAGAGGCAGCGCGAGCAAGAGCATGAGGAGGATCGATCTGCTGTCCATGGCTTCAAACCTTTGCGACCTGCTCCAATAAGGTGCGCTGCGCCACAGGATCCATGTGCGTTATGGGCGTGGCATGGATGCGCACGATATCGTCGCCAAGCAATTCGTAAGAGGCCGCTTCCACCTCGCGGTAGAGCAGCGCCTTGGTCATGCCCTGCAGCAGCAGCTGCTTGTCTCGCCGCAATTCGCCGTTGACGAGCAGGAGCTCCTCATGGTCGGTGTCGAGCGTCGCGAACTGGATCAGCTGCCGCTCAATGAGGTGCATGGCCAGCCGTTCGGCGGATTCGACGGTGCGGGTCTGGATGGTGAGGTGTATCATGGCGATGGTTCTAGCGCGTCCAAGCGTTCCAGAGCGTGCCCGCCTCGTGATCGAGCGCGAAGAAGGCTTTCCGCAAACGCGCTTCAAGCTCCACTTGGCGGATGCGCGCATCGATGAGCGGCACTTCGCGGGCGTTCACAAGGAAGAGCGAGCTCTCGCCGGCGGCGAAGCGCTGGTTCTCGCCATTGAGCAGGCGCTCGTTGTTCAGCACCATGCCCGCGCCAAGGTCCGCCTGCTGGCGCAGCACTGCGATGTCGTTGGCGCGCTCGCGGATCCGGTTGCGGATCACCTGGCGATCACGGTCCACGGCGAGGCCCGCATCGGAAAGGCGCAGGCGTGCCATGGCCAATTCGCCGCGCTCCCGTCGAAGCAGCAACGGCATGCTGAAGCCCACGCCAACCAATCGGCCATTGCCCGAGAGGCGGGCACCGTCATCGGTGCCAGCGACTCCTGCGTTCCCCAGCCATTGGTACTTCACATCGAGCGAAGGCTTCAGGTATTCGCTGCGCAGGCGGCGGTCCACTTCCAGCTGGTCGATCCTTGCGAGCGATTGCACCAGCAACGGATGCCCATCCACCGCAGTGGTGAGAAGCGTGTCAGGCAGCAGGAATGCGGCAGGCGAGATGAGGTCGAGCGCATCGGGCCTCACCCCATCTTGCAGCTCCAACGGACGTTGGGCGGCGTCCCACAGGTGATTGCTCAGCCTCAACGCGGCATTGCGCACATTCAACTGTGCCTGTTGCTGGCGCATCAGCCTATCCTGGAATTGAAGGTAGGCCTCGAGCGTGTCGATGGCCGGCCGGTCCCCTCCGCGCCAGCTTCCACGCACGGCATCGAGGCGTATCCGCGCGAGTGACACGGCATCGTCGCTCACGCGCAGTGCCGCGTGCGCGGCCACCCAATCGGTGTGGTCGCTCAAGGCCTGCAGCAGCAGCGCGTTCAGCAGCATGCGGCGCTCGCCTTCCGTGGCCCGCTGATACGCCTGCGCTTTCCGCAAGGCCGCCCGGCGCTCGTCGATGAAGAGCCCTTGGCCGAGCGATGCTCTCACCCCGGCCTTCAACAGGCCATCGCTCGGTGTCGCGAGCTGCGGATTGAGGAATTCGCCATCGCCTTGCTCAACGCCTGCGAGCAGGTCGATGCCGTACCAGGTGGGCAGCTTCAGCCCCGCCTGCACCAAGCTGTAGTAGTTCTTCTCATCGAAGTCCTTGGCGTCGTACGACGCGGAGGCCACCGGGTCGAATCCGCCGCGCGCGCTCCGCACCGCCGCATCGCCCATCTCGTTGCGCAAAGCGGCTTGGCGCGCCATCGGATGATGCTCGAGCACCAAGCGGACGAAGGCCTCGCGCGTAAGGGCGGCCGGCACCTGCGCCATGGCGAGCGCGCTCGCGAGCATCGCGATCGCCGCGTGGAGCGACCGCCAGATGCCCGTGCCTTCACTGTTGACCGACCGCATCATTCCTTGCCTGTTTGCTCTGCCGCACGCATGCCGTTCATAACCTGCGCGGCATCGTACAAGTCGGGCGGGAAGCCGTTGATCTGACGCCAGAGCTCGTACCAGATGGGCACATTGCTCATCAGCGCGAAGCCCACTGCGCCTCCGCCCACGCGCAGCGCGCTAGGCCAGGGATCGTCCTCCGGATCAGCGGCCACCAGGATGCGGTACTTGCCATTGGGGCTGATGAAGTTGTCGATGGCCGCCACGCGCCCGCCGAAGGTGCCGTAGCTCGAATTGGGCCAGCCGCTGAAGACGATGCTTGGCCAGCCGTCGAACATGAAGCGCACCTTCTGCCCTTTGGTGATCAGCGGCATGTCCATGGGACGCACGTAGAGCTCCACGGCGAGGTCGAACGATGCGGGCATCACGCTCACCAGCGGATCACCCTCTTTCACGGTCTCGCCCAAGCCGGTTACCACCGCACGGGTGATGTAGCCGCGTTGCGGGGCGGTGACATAGTAGTTGCCCGCGCGCACGGTGTAGTTGGCGAGGTCCACCTGCATCTTGCTCACCTCGGCTTCGGTGGTGTACATCTGGCTCATGCTCGCGAACTTCTCGCTCTCGGCCTTGCTGAGCTTGTCGCGGTAATCGTTGCGGATGCCGTTCACCTCCAGCTGCGCGTTGAGCAGCTCGTTGCGCGCGTCGAGGAGCTTGTTGCGCGCATCGATGAGCGTGGCGTTGGCGCGCTGCTGCTGCACCTGCCGCCGCTCGAGCTCCACCTTGCTCACCAGCCCCTCCTTGAATTGCTGGCCGCCGCGCGTGAGCTGCTCCTCGGCCACGCGCATCTCGGTCTCGGCCGCCTGCACGCGGATGCTGTCGCTCTGCAATTCCAGCCGGGCCTGCTGGATCTTGTTCTGGGCCTGCTCGAGCTTGATGCGAAGACCGCCGGTGAGCGCATCGATCTGCGCATCGAGCGAGCGCACTTTCTCATCGTAGCTGCGGGCGGTGAGCTCTTTGGCGGTGATCTGCTCCTGCGTGCGGTCGAGCAGCAGCGGATCGAAGTACTCAGGCTTCACCTCGCTGAGGCGCAGGATGGTGTCGCCCTTCTCCACGAGCTGGCCCTCTTGAACGAACCATTCTTCCAAGCGGCCGGGAATGATCGCGTGGATGGTCTGCGGCCGCTGGTCGGGGCTGAGGCTGGTGACGGTGCCGCGTGCCCGGATGTTCTGCGTCCACGGAAGGAAGAGGCCGATGAGCACGGTGGCACAGGCTGCGATGAGCCAGCGCGCGAATAATCGGTTGGCGCTGGCGATGCCGATGACCCGGAAGCAGCCGAAGGTGCTGCGGTCGAGCGTGTGCACGGCGTTGTGCGGGCTGAGGTCGAGCATGGCGTCAGGCGTTCTCGATGATTCGTCCATCGCGCAGGCCCAGCAAGCGCTGGCAGCGCTGCTGAAGCCAGGTGTCGTTGCTCACGGCCAGAAGGGTCCACGGGCGCTCTGGCGCGCTGATCCAGCCCAAGAGCTGCTCACGCTCCTTCTGCTCCCAGTCCTGCAGGCTGTCCTCCAGCAGGATCATGCGCGGCTTGCCCGCGATGGCCCGCGCAAGGACGATACGCTTCACCAGGCTTTTCGGCAGCCGAGCACCGTCGGGATCGAGCTGGGTGAGGAGGCCATTGGGCAGCAGAGCGAGTTGTTCCATGAGGCCGGTGACACGGCATGCCTCCACCACATCCGGCTCGGTGATCCAATCGCGGCCAACAGTGATGTTCTCCATGACCGTGCCGGTGAAGACATCGTCATCACTGAGGCAGTCGCCGATAAGCGACCTTACATGCTCCAGCTCGAGGCTGGACATGGGCTGACCGTCGAGCATCACACTGCCTTCCGTAGGCTCCATGCCGCCGCCAAGGATGCGCAGCAAGGTGGTCTTGCCCGAGCCATTGGAACCGCTCAAGCACACCTTCTCGCCGGGCGCCAGGCTGATGCTGATGTTCTCCAGCACATAGCGCCCGCTCCAGCCGCTCCGGAAGCCTAGGTCCTTGGTCATAACGGCTAGCCCGCGCTGCGGATCCGTGTCCAGCACCGTCAGCCCGCCGTTGCGCTCAAGCGCGATGTCGGTGACTGACCCGATCTTCTCCAGCGCGGTCACGAGGTCGTACACACGGTCAAGGCTGAGGATGATCTTCTCCACCGCGTTGAGCAGCACCAGGATCACGATCTCGGCCGCCACGAATTGACCCAGGTTCATCTGCTCGTTCATCACTAGCAAGCCACCAAGGGCGAGCAGCGCGAGGGTGATGATGACCTTGAAGGCCACCAGGGCGGAGTACTGGCCGACCAGCACGCTGAAATGCGCTTTCCGTTCGCGCACGTAGCTGCCCACGAGCTCGTCGGCGCGATCGATCGGAAGCCGTGTGCGCCCCACCATCTTGAACGTGTCCTGGCTGCGGCCAAGCTCTTCGAGCCAATAGGCGGTCTTGTACTTGTAGGCGCTCTCCTTCAGGCTGGTGGACAGGCCGCGCTGGCCCGTGAAGCGGAAGATGAGGATGAGAAGCAGCAGGAGCAGCAGACCGAATATGATGAAGAAGGGATGGTAGAGCGCTAGCAGGATCAGCGAGAGCATGATCTGCAGGAGGGCCAGAGGGATGTCGAGCAGGAGCTTGGCCATGCTCTTCTGCACGGTCATGGTATCGAAGAAGCGGTTCACCAGCTCAGGCAGGTAACGGCCTTGCGCGGCATCGTAGCGGATGCGCGGCAAACGGTATGCGAACTCCAAAGCGCTGCGCGCGAAGAGCCGTTGCTGGATGTTCTCGGCCAGGGCCATCTGCATGATCTGCAGAACGCCAGTGAAGCCAACACCGATGGTGACGAAAGCTATTAGCACGCCCCAGCTGGTGGCCACCTGACCGCCGCTGATCAGGTTGATGATGGCCTGGATGCCCAAGGGCAGGCTCAGTCCGATGGCCCCGCCCACGAAGGCATAGAGATAGATGTGCCCGATCTCGCGCTTATCCAGGCGCAACAAGCGGGCGAGGCGCTGCCAAGGGGTGATGGGGTTCATTCGTTCTTGGAGTCGATGGACGCGAAGACCAGGTGGATGAGCAGTTCGCCGACGCTGTCCTTGCCTTTGGGCTGCTTGCCGAATAGCGCGGGCAAGTACTCGTGGAAGAAGCGCAGGCTGCCATTGCCTTCGAGCACGAGCGCTGCCAGGTCATGCGCATGCGGATGGCCCGGTTTGGCATCCAGGACCAGGTCGCGCAACCGATGGCTCAGGCGCACGAAGCTACCGAAGTGCCCGTCGCTATCGCCCGTTGCCACTTCCTTGGTGAACCAGGCCTTGGCGCTTTCGTTCACTGCGATGCGGTAGAGCGCCTGGATGTCAACGTATTCGTGCTGGCCGCGCTCGGTGATGGGGCTGCTCACACTGCGGATGCCGCGTTCAAGCCGTTCGCGCCTGTCCGTGATGTTGGCCGTGTCGAAGGCCAGCTTGATCTCGCGCCAGGCCCAATACCAGTCCACCAAGTACACCAGCAGCCGGTGCTTGTTGGCGAAGTAGCGATAGACGCTCGCCTCGGCCGTGCCCACGGACTTGGCCAGCTTCGCCATGGTGAAGGCCTCGAAGCCCAGCTCGTCGATCAGCTGGATGCCGGTGCCGATGATGCGATGCCCAAGCTCGGTGCTGCTGGGGTCCTTGGTGTAGACGCGTTCGCGCACCTGCACATCCATGTGGAGCAATCGGTCCATGGTCCCTTCGGGGTTGGGCCGCAAAAATGGAAGGCCCGATAGTCCAAGTAACAGACATGAGTGTTAAAATGTTCAACTCGATAGCTTTACTATCACATCATTCAGGCTTCTCCGAGCCTCAGGCCAATGGCCCTCTGGCGTCATTCGCCGTGCTCCTCGATCAGTTTCAGCACCCTGTCCGGGTAATCGCTGATGATCCCATCCACTCCCAGCGCGATCATCCGCTTGATGTCGGCCGGTTCGTTCACGGTCCAGACCACGAGCTGGATGCCGCGGGCATGGAGCTCCGTGCGCAGGGCATCATCAGCCATGCTGAAATTCGGGCTGTAGATGGCCGGCGTGAAATTCAGCCGCTGCATATTGATCTCGAGGCCATCGGTGTTCTCGACGAGCAGGGCGAGCACGAGGTCCTGATCGATCGCGTGCATGGCCATGAGCACGGCCGGGTCGAACGATTGGATGATGCAGCGGTCCGTGATGCCGAGCGAGTCGATGGCAGCATGCACGATGGCCGCTAGCTGCACGGGCTTTGGCTGATACGAGCCGTAGAGAGCCGGTTCGCTCTTGACCTCGATGTTGAAGCCCGGCTGCCCGCCACCCGCCATCGCGGTCTCTTCGATCGCTTCCACCACCTCGCTCAAAGCGGGCTTGTGCGCGCGCCGCTGCTCCTGATCCGGGAACCGGGGGTGCTCGAGGCTCCCGCAATCGAAGGCACGGATCTCGGCAGCGGTCATCAGATAGAGATTCAGGTCGCGCTCGCGCTCCTGTTCAATGGCATCGCCGTTGGCATCCGTGCAGATCACATGGCTCATCCAGGGCTCATGCGACACGATCACCTGGCCGTCGGCGCTGACCACCACATCGAGCTCGATCCAATCGACGCCCAGCTCGGCCGCGTGCAGGAACGCAGGGATGGTGTTCTCCGGGAGCAGTCCGCGGCAGCCGCGGTGGCCGTGCACTTCAGGTGGATCGGTGCGGTGCTGGTTCATGCAAGCGGTGAGCGCGAGCGGGAGGAGCGCGCGCAACAGGAGTTCAGCCCTGGCCATTGGGGAATGCGTGGATGATCTTATCGGCGAGCACCTCGGCCATCCTCAGCTTGCCTTCGTGGGTGACGCCGGCGATGTGCGGCGTGAGCAGCACGCGCTCGTGCCCGAAGAGGCGGCGCTGGCTGCCGGGATCGGTTGCGGGGTCAAGTCCGCTGAGGTCGGGCCGCTCGAATTCCAGCACATCGAGCCCAGCGGCGATCACCCGGCCATGGTCGATGGCATCGAGGAGCGCTTCGGTATGCACCACGGCGCCGCGCGAGGTGTTGAGGAACCACACGGGCCGGCCTAGGCGGAGGAAGAAGTCACGGTCAGCGAAGTGGCGAGTCTCCTCGGTGAGCGGCAGGTGCAGGCTGATCACATCGCTCTCGCGCAGCAATCGCTCCAGCGAGGATTCTGTCACGCCCGCCCGCTCGAAGCCGCCGCGGTACTTATCGTGCGCCAGCACCTTCACCCCGAAGCCGCGCAGCTTGTCAGCAAAGGCGCTGCCCATGTTGCCGTAGCCGATGATGCCAACGGTCTTGCCGCGCAGGTCGGTGCCGCGGTTCTCCTCACGCAGCCAGATGCCGTGGTGCACCTGTCCGTTGGCGCGCACCAAGGCCTTCATGAGCGCGAGCAGCATCATCACGCAAGCTTCGCCCACGCCATCCCGGTTCCCTTCGGGCGAGTTCAGCACCCTCACCTGGTTCTTGCGGCACCACTCCGCGTCGATATTCTCCACGCCGCTCCCGACACGGCCGATGAAGCGCAATCCATCGACCTGCTGCAAGAGCCCGGCCTTCAGAGCGCGGCTTCGCACCACGAGGCCCTGCGCGCCCTTCAGTGCATCCGGCAGGCCATCTTCATCGACATGCTGCAATGCCAGCACCTCATGCCCGGCGCGCGTGAGGATCTCGCTCAAGCGTGGATGCACGGTATCGATGAGGGCGATGCGCATGGATCAGAGCATGATGCCGGCCAGCAGCAAGGAGGCGATGCCGAAATAGATGAGCAGGCCGGTCACATCCACCACGGTAGCCACGAAGGGCGCAGAGGAAACGGCGGGATCCCGGCCAAGTCTCTTCAGGATGAGCGGGAAGAGCGAGCCGATGAGGTTGCCCCAGAGCACAACGCCGAGCAAGGAGAGCCCGACGGCGAGGCCGATCTCGAACCAATGCTCACCATAGACATCCACGAACTGGCTCCATACCGCCACACGCAGGAAGCCGATGATGCCCAGCACGGTGCCCAGGGTGAGGCCCACGGTGAACTCGCGCTTCAGCACGCTCCACCATTCACGGATGGTGACATCGCCCAGCGCAAGCGCGCGGATTATGAGCGTGCTGGCTTGCGATCCGGTGTTGCCGCCGGAGGAGATGATCAGCGGAACGAAGAGCGCGAGCACCACGGCCCTGGCGATCTGGTCCTCGAAGAAGCTCATGGCGGTGGCCGTGAAGCTCTCGCCGATGAAGAGGATGATGAGCCAGCCCACGCGCTTTTTCATGATCTCCCACCAGCTGCTGCTCATGTAGGAGTCCTCAAGCGCTTCCATGCCCGCCATCTTCTGCACATCCTCGGTCTCCTCCTCGCGGATGACATCCACCACGTCATCGATGGTGATCCTGCCGAGCAGGCGTCCGCGCGCATCCACCACGGGCAGCACCACCAGATCGTACTTCTCCATCAGCCTGGCCGCCACCTCGGCCTCCGCATCCGCCTTCACGCTGATGAAGTCGGGATCGTACACCTCCTTCACGGCTTGGAACAAGGAAGTGGTGAGCAGGCGCTTCAATGGGATGGTGCCCATGAGGCGCTCGTGCTGGTCCACCACGTAGATCACGTACACGTTGTCGATCTCATCGGCATGCGCGCGCAGCGCCTTCACGCAATCGCGCATGCTGCCATCGACGCTCACGCGCACGAGCTCCTTGGCCATGAGGCCGCCCGCGCTGTGCTCATCATAGGTGAGCAATTCGGCGATCTCCTCGCGCTGCTCCGCGTCCTCGATGTTCGCCATCACTTCATCCTGCACGTCCTGCGGCAGGTCGGCGATCACGTCGGCGGCATCGTCACTGTCGAGCTGATCGATCACCTCTTCGGCGATCTCCTTCCCGGTGAAGGTCTCCAGTATGGCCTCCCGCTTGTCCTCGGGCAATTGGAGCAGCACCTCGGCAGCGAGCTCTTCATCGAGCGCGTCGTAGAGGGCGGTGGCCTCTTCGATCCGCAGCTGGTCCAGCACCTCGGCGATGTCTGCCGGGTGCATCTCCTTCAGGTCATCGACGACCGATTGCGCACGGCCATGCTCCAGCCCTTCGCGGATGCGGTCGATCACGGATTTGTTCACATCGAATGACATGGCGGCGCGGGGCGCGGCAAGATAGACCGTTGCCTCCGGGCGCGTTGGCGCTCACGATTCGGCTTCCGTTTCCAATCGCACCAGATCGATCCGGCCGTGGGCCACCTGCGCGATGGTGAAGCGGAAGGGCGGGATCTCGATCACCTGGCCCTGTTCGGGCAGGTCGCCTGTATGATGCAGGATGAAGCCGGCGAGCGTGCCGTACTCCTCGCTCAACGGCAGGTCCAGGGCGAAGCGCTCACGGATGCGCTCCACCTCCAGGCGGCCGCTCAGCAGGAACGCGCCATCGGCGAGCTTCTCTTCCACTTCCTCCGGCGTGTCGTGCTCATCCTCGATGTCGCCCACGATGGTCTCCACCACATCCTCCATGGTGAGCATGCCAGCGGTGCCGCCGTAC
Organism: Flavobacteriales bacterium; assembly: GCA_016712535.1. NCBI lineage: Bacteria > Pseudomonadati > Bacteroidota > Flavobacteriia > Flavobacteriales > Flavobacteriales bacterium. The sequence continues at coordinate 441,273 of JADJQW010000004.1, read as the reverse complement.
TCATCCACCACCACGGCTACATGGCTGCGCTGCTTGATGAAGAGCTGCAGCACTTCATCGGCAGGCATGGTGCCAGGGATGAAGTTCACCGGGCGCATCACGGCGCGGATGCTGCGCGGGTGGCGGAAGAGCTCGTAGCCGTGCACATAGCCGATCACGTTGTCGATGCGGTCCTTGTACACGAGCAATTTGCTCAGTCCGGTATCAACGAAGCGGCGGTGCAGTTGGGCCGGGCCATCCTCGGCATCGATGGCCTCGATGCGCGCGCGCGGCACCATGATCTCGCGGGCCTTGATGTTGCTGAGCTCAAGCGTGTTCCGCAGGTACTCCACCTCAGCGTCGATCTGCTGCTCACGGGCCGGACCGCCTGACATCTCGCGCAGGAAATCGTCGAGGTCGATGCGGCCGAAGGCGATCTGGCCAGGGCGCGTGCGCACACGGAATAGGCGGAGCAGCAATTCGCTCATGCCTGTGAAGAGCATCATGGGCGGCCACAGGACAACGTAGAGCAAAGCCAAGGGCAGGGCGAAGAGCGCGAGCGCGCGATTGGGGTCGATCCCGAAGAGCGCTTTGGGCAGGAACTCAGCCACCACCAGGATCAGCAAGGTGGCAAGGGCCGTCTGCACAGCGAGCACCAGCCAAGGGCTCATGCCCATTGCAGCTAGCCAGGGGTCCAAGGCCTCTCCAACCAGCACGCCATAGACCACCAGCGCGATGTTGTTGCCCACCAGGAGCGCCCCGATCACGCGGGCGGGCCGATGCTGCAAGTAGCTCACCAGCCTGGCCCACCAGGCGCCGCGCTTGCGCTCCAGTTCGATATAGAGCTTATTGCCCGTGACGAAGGCGATCTCCAGCCCCGAGCACAGCGCTGAAAGCGCCACGGATGCGATGATCAGGAAGAGGTCGAAAGGGTTCAAAGCGTGCCGGGCGAAGATAGACGGGGCGCCGCAGGCGCTTCAGCCCCTGCGTCCAGCCTCGTGCCGTTCAATCGCCTCGAGGCGCCTGCGCGTGAAGCGCCGGAAGAAGAACATGGCCAACGCGATCACCGGATAGATGAGCCATTGCCGGCCCTGCTCCACGCCCTCGGCCACCATCACCCAAACCGATGCGATGAAGGTGCCGATGGCCACTGCCAGCCAGAAGTGCTCCATGAAGCGTGTGATGCGGTTGATGGCGGCCATGCTCAGGGCAGGGTGGACAAGGTATCGCCCAGCTGCAGCACACCCGTGACGCGCCGGATCGTGTATGCGCTGAAATCCTCGGCAGCGTCCAGGCCCTGGCCGTGGATGACATCCAAGCCGCGCTGGATGCGCACGGCCTTGTCGGTGCGCACGCGGGCACTGTCCTGCCGCCAGGTGAGCTGCTCGGTCTCCAGGCGCTCGCCCTTCGCATTCACGAACACCACTTCATCGAAGACCTGCATGCGCTGCAGTCCGGGCTCGATCAGCCCGCGGCGCGCGGTGAGCACGCTGGTCTGCTTGCCGAACGGATCGAAGAAGACGAGCTCCAAGCCATCGGTGAGCTCGGTGCGCTTGTCCGGCTCGCCCCATTCGCTGATGCGGCCCGCACGCAGGCGGTTGCGCACCACGCCAGAGTCGGTATAGAGGTATTCGGCTTGCTCGGTCACGCGGTCGGGCACGGCGGCGGGCAGCTCGATCGCAGCCACCTGATCGAGATCGTTCTTGCACGAAAGCAGCATGCCCGCCCCGAACAGGGCAGGCATGCCGATGATCCGTGCTTGACGGGCGAGCCGCACGTTATTTCTTGACGCGCACCGTGGTGCTCTCGTTGAGGCCGCCGCAGCCCACCTGGAAGCTGTCGCCCTCCTTCATGTTGCGGAAGAAGAGCTCTTCCTTGGTGGGGAATCTGGCGTTGCAGCTGCCCATGCGTTCACTGGCCTTGTCCGATACGCTGGGATCGAGGCTTCGTGCGCGCTGATAGTAATCGTAGGCCAGCCAATAAGCGCCCCAGCCATCAGGCACTTCGCAGCTGCCTGCTTGCGCCGCGATGGCATTGCCGATCAGGATCAGGGCCTCACCGTTCTTCGGCTCGATCTGCAGCACTTGGTTGGCGTAGCTCCGCGCCTTGCTGTGGTTGCCCAACGCGCTGGCCACCTGGCCGGCCTTCAGAAGGTACTTCACGCGGTCGCTGCAGCTGGTGCAGAGCTCCACGGCTTGCATCATGTATCCGCTGGCCTCGCTCAGGTTCCCAGCCCTAACATAGCTCTGACCCAGACTGTAGGCGCTCTCACTCGTTGGATTCGCCTTATGCACGTCCGTGGCGAGTTTGAGGTAGATCTTCTCCTCGGTGCAATCCTTCGCGTTGAGCACCTTCAGGAGGCGTGTTTTCAGATCCAGGTCATCAGGCTTCTCCTGCACCAGCTTCTCTGCAATGCTGCCGATGTCCTTGCACTCGGCGATGCGGAAGAAATTGCCGTTCACGTTGTCGCGCGACTTGACCCAGAGCTCGCGGTCGGTCTCTTTCAGGTTGGGGTCCGCGAGGTTCTGCTCGATCAGCGCGGAAAGGCGCACGTACTCCGAGAGCATCTGTTCCTTGGTCACAGCGCCTTCGCCAAAGAGGCAGTTGAGCGCGGTGTAATACGCGCTGATGGTGGCAGGTTCGCTCCGTGCCCCGCCCAGCTCGATGGATTCCTTCAGGATGTCGTGGGCGGCGCTGCAATTCTTCGGGCGATAGAACTGCAGGTCAACCCCTTTTCGGCCCTGCACGAAGGCCTTCTCGCCGAAGTGCGTGATGCGCATGTCATAGTTCAGCAGCAGCGAGTCGATCAGTCGCTCCTTGCGCGCGGCATCCTTCTCCTTGGCGATGAAGTCGCCGAGCATCTTGCTGCCGTTCTGGTAAAGGCTCTTGCTGTAGGCCGGGCACACGGCGATGAGCTTGCGGTAGGGGCCGTATGCATCGGCATAGCTGCCCTGCTTGATCGACTCCTGGAAGAGCGAGATGTTCTTCACGCAATCCGCGCTATCAGCGGGCGTTGCGCCGTATTTCCCTTGGGCATGCATGCTGGCGGCCGCACCGATTGCGGCGCTGAGCAGAATGGTCTTCGTAAGGTGTTTCATCAGTCTATCCGTCGTTTCTTGAACCATTGTTCCCGCAAGTCTGGGGTGATGGTGACCCCGATGTGGAGGTTGGTGTATCGTTCGCTCAGCAAGCCAGCTTCGGTGGTTCCGCGCTGGCCGTGCTCCACGGCAAGGTTGATGCGGCTTCTCGTGCTTGCTCCTGCAATTGGCAGGGAGCAGCCAAAGGACATGCCGAACTGTGAAATGGCCTGGTCTCGCAGGGCGATGGGGTCTTGCGTGTACCGCGCCCCGGCACGGTAGGTGGTGCGCTTCAGGAAGCTGCCGCCCTGCTGGCCTGCTGGACGGAAGGATGCGCCGACTGAATAGGTGGTGGCGGCGCGCAGATCCGTGCTCAGTGCATAGCCCTCCACATCGGAGCGCAATGCCGACCAATCGCGATGATGCAGTTCCGCGGCCAAGGCCCATCGGTTGTTCTCGATGCCGAATCCGGCAGCGAGCCCGAACGGCAGGCTCAGGGTCCCGAAGGCGCCATCGATCCGCTGTGCTGTATCAATCGGGTTCTCCACTGTGCCCGAGAGCCGGAATGAGGTGGCCAAACTGCTATGCTGCGCTGTGAACCCGGCTGGCAGGTCGACTCCGACGCCTGCGCGCCAACGAAGTGCCTCCCGTCGCGGTTTCGGTGCTTTACTAGGCCTGCGCTCCGCAGGGTCACGGCCGGCATTGAGCCAATCCATCTCATCTCGTTTATCCTTGGCCGAATAGCGCGCAAGTCGCTCCTTGTGTCGCTTCTCCGCACCTGCCATGGTCACAAGCTGCCCGCTTTGCATGAGCCCGAGGGTGCCGGTTGGTGCGCGCAGCACGAGCGATGAGACTACGCTGCTGTGGTAGTAACCCGAACCGAGCGGGTAATAGGCCTTGCGTGTATCGTCCACCGTTCCGAAAAGGAACTCGAAGTTGGCTCCTGCGCTCAGCCTGGAGCGGAGGCCCGTGCTATCGCGCCGTTGCCATAGGGTGCGCCCGAAGCCGAGGTAGGCGCGGTTCACACCGCCCGATCCGGTGTATTCATTGCGCAAAGCGCCCCCATCAACTTGTTGCCGATCCTCGAACTTGTATGCCACCGTGCTGAAGGGCTGCAGGCCCAAGGCCATGCCCCAACGGCCCTTCGCGAAAGGCACGCCGAGCGAGAAACCGAGCAGCCTGGTGTTGCGCCCTCGCCCGCTTTCTTCCCCGATGGTCATGCGCGTCCAACGGACGGTGGCGCCCATCTCATATGAGGTATGGTGGAGCAAGCAGTAAGTGGCCGGATTGGCGCGGGCAACGCTGAAGGGGTCGGCCACCGTGACGGCCAGCCCGCCTAAGCCCGCCAAGGTCACCTGGCCGGTGCCGGCGAGATCGCCGAGCGAATGCGCTGAATAGGGCGAGCCGCTACCCTGCTGGCCTTGTGCCAGGGCCACTCCCGGCATGCTCAAGGCCAAGGCCATGATGAAATATGATGCGCAGTCCTTCAAGGGTCAGGAAAGGGTGCGCAAAGATGCCGCTTTTCAAGGCCCGGGCGTGAGGCAGCGCATCACCGCCCGTGAGCACCACGCCTGCATCGGGATGCAAGGCCCGGGCGGCGGCGATGAAATGCTCCAATTCGCCAAGGACCCCATGCGCAACCCCAGACTGAAGGCTTGTTTCGGTGGAATCGCCAAAAGCCGGTGCCAGATGATTCAATTCCGCCAATGGCAAACGGGCGCTATAGGCATGCATGGCGCTGGCCCGCATTTGCGCGCCAGGCGAAATGGCCCCTCCGAGGTAGGTGCCATCTGGAGCCACCAGGTCATAGGTGATGCAGGTGCCCAGATCAACGGCGAGGGCTGCACGCTTCGGGAAAAGCGCGGAGGCCGCTACAGCATTGGCCCAACGATCAACTCCGAGGGTGCCTGTGGTGCCATAGGCCGAAGGGTTCGGTGCAGGGCTCGCCGCTGTGATGTGAATGACTTGGTGATGGCGGCGATTGAGCCGGCCCAGCAACTGGCTGCCATCACCGGCAACGGAACCGATCGCCACATGCACCACTTCACGTTCGCCTAGGAAGCGCTCCAAGCCCGATGCATCGTCGCTTGATAACGCCGTCAGACCAAGCAATCGGTCGCCTTGGAAGAGCGCCGCCTTGGTCCGCGTGTTGCCGATATCCAGGATGAGGTCAGCCAAGAGTGGCGCAGTTGAAGTGCTTGGTTATCTTTGCCCGCCTTTCGCGCAAGTGCTGAGCGGCGCAAAGGAAACGGTGCCTTAGCTCAGCTGGTAGAGCAATGGATTGAAAATCCATGTGTCCCCAGTTCGATTCTGGGAGGCACCACCGGAGACCCTGGCTGCGCCAGGGTCTCTTCGTTCGCAACAGTCACGGATTCCGTTCGAGCCAGGCCCGCACTTCAGCCAGATGCGCCTGCTTCAAGGGTTCGCGCAGCTGCTTATTGGTCTGTGTGAAGTACGCGTGCCGCTCAATGAAGCGCTCCTGCAGCAGATTCCATTCCCGCTCCGTGCTGAGCACGCCATAGGTTCGCATCTCCTTGAACAACGTGGCCCCGATCCGCTGGAAATCGGGCCGGCCGAGGTAGTCAAGGTCGGCATCACAAAGAATGCGCGCGAGTTTGTTCCGGGGGCTCTGTGGGATCCGCGTGGCCATGATCATGTCGCAGATCAGCCCGATCTGCCGCTCGTTGAAGCCGAAGCCCGGTAGGACTTCCTTCACTATTCGGCAACCGGCCTCTTCATGGTCCGTGTCCTGCGTCAGGAAACCCGCATCATGATACAGAGCGGCGATCTTCAATATCACCAGCCCTTCCCCGTCAACGCCCTCTTGCTCCGCGATGCTGATGGCACTTGCGTACACATCCAAGGTGTGCTCTAGGCTATGATAGGATCGCTCAACGGGCAGCCGCGTTCGCAACTGCTCCAGGATATACGCCCTCGCACCGCTGGAGTCCATGGGATGAGCGGGCAAGATAGAAACAGCGCCGGATGGCCTTCATAGGGACTCCATGCACTGATATCATATTGCCCACATGTGGGTAATGCTGCCTTGGGCAGCGCCCCCCATGCAGTCCTGCTCCGGGTAACTTCGCCGCCATGGCTCCATCGGCGAACCGCTCGTTATGGCTTCTGGGCGCTGCAATGGCCTACATCATCGCGCAATTCGGCTGGTGGGCTCTCCTGTTGCTGCGTCGCGAAGAAGAGATCGCGCGCTTATCCGGGCAGGAATTGGGCCACCAAGCTCGCAGGCTCATGGTGCTGGGTGAAGCGAGCGTTGCGCTGATGATCCTTGGTGTGGTGCTCGCCATCTCATTCCTGGCCATTCGCCGCGACCTGCGATTGGCAGCCATGCAGCGCAATTTCCTGCTTGCCATCACTCATGAGCTGCGAACCCCTATCGCTTCGATGAAACTGCAGATGCAGACGCTCTCCCGGCCGGGCTTGAGCCCATCCGATGCACGCGCGCTCCAAGCATTGGCCATCGAGGAGGCCGATCGACTCACGGCGCTGACCGACAAGGTCCTGGCGGCCACTGCTGAAGGAGCTGTCCAGATTCCCTTGCTCAAGGAACCCGTGAATGCCGCTGAAGTGGTGCGCGGCGCGGTGGTGCGCGCGCAGCAGCGCGATGGTTCAGCGCACGAATGGCAATTGGACGCGCCGGCCGCATTGCAGGTGAATGCTGATCCGCAGGCACTCAGGAGCATTGCTGAGAACCTGATAGAGAATGCCGTGAAGTACGCCCCGGCGGGAACCACCATCGAGGTGATGGTCAGTGGATCGGAAACAGCTTGGCGCTTGCGCGTAACTGACCATGGCCCAGGCATACCGAAGGCCGAGCGCAGCAAGGTCTTCGACCGCTTCTACCGGCTGGGTGATGAGGGCACCCGCAATCATAGAGGCACCGGGCTGGGGCTATTCGTCGTGCAGCGCCTCGTTCAGCGCCACGGCGGACGCATCGAATTGGGGGACACCGACCCGCATGGGGCTACCTTCGTGGCCACTTTCCCGAAAACCATGTGATGTCGAAGAAAGCCGTGCTCATCATCCTCGACGGCTGGGGCATCGGCTCTGGCGATCACAGCGACGCGATCGCCAAGGCGCGCACGCCATTCCTTGATTCTCTGATGGCCGACGCTCCGCACGCGACGTTGCGCACCGATGGACTCCATGTGGGTTTGCCTGCGGGCCAAATGGGCAACAGCGAGGTTGGGCATCTCAACATCGGCGCCGGGCGCGTGGTGCATCAGGACCTAGTGCGCATCGACCTCGCCATCGCTGATGGCAGCCTTGGCTCCAACCCATCGCTCCAAGCTGCATTCGAACAGGCCCGCAAGCCCGGCCGCCGCCTTCACCTGATGGGCCTGCTTTCCGACGGCGGGGTTCACAGCATGCGAACGCACGCCGAAGCGATCTGCAGGCTTGCGCAAGCCTCCGGCGTAAAGGAGACGCTGGTGCATGCATTCACGGATGGGCGGGATACCGATCCGCATAGCGGCCGTCCTTGCATGGAGCGCTTCCTGCAACGCATCGACGGAACCGGCGCTCGCGTGGCAAGCCTGATAGGGAGGTACTACGCCATGGACCGCGATAAGCGATGGGAGCGCGTGAAAGCGGCCTACGACCTCCTCGTGCATGGCACCGGCACTCACGTGCAAGCGCCGTTGGAGGCCTTCGACCGCAGCTACGCCGAAGGGATCACGGATGAATTCATGAAACCGCACGCCATCGTCGATGAACAAGGTCGCCCGTTGGCCATGATCGCCGAAGGCGACGCCGTCATCTGCTTCAACTTCCGCACGGACCGCTGCCGTGAGATCACGCAGGCGCTCACCCAGCAGGCCTATCCCGAGCAGGACATGGTACCGTTGCGGCTCCATTACTGCACGATGACGGAGTATGACGCGACCTACCGGGATGTGCATCCGCTCTTCCGCAAGGACGATCTGCGCATGACCTTGGGCGAAGCCGTGAGCCTTGCTGGCCGTCAGCAGATCCGAATCGCTGAAACGGAGAAGTACCCGCATGTCACCTTCTTCTTCAGCGGTGGCCGCGAAGCACCGTTCCCGGGAGAGCGCCGCCTGATGCTGCCGTCACCCAAAGTGGCCACTTACGACCTCCAGCCCGCCATGAGCGCCCAGGCCATCGTCGATGCCATCTTGCCCGAGCTGCGGACCGGCTCCCCGGACCTCGTGGTGCTCAACTTCGCTAATCCCGACATGGTGGGCCACACGGGCGTTTTCGATGCCATCGTGCAAGCCGTCGAGACCACCGATAATTGCGCCCGGCAAGTAGCCGAGGTTGCTCGTGGTTCCGGCTACCAAGTGCTGATCATCGCCGACCACGGCAATGCCGACAAAGCCGTGAACGCCGATGGCTCGCCCAACACGGCGCACACCACGAATCCGGTGCCGGTGATCGCGCTTGCCGATGCGCCCATGCGCTTGCGTGATGGGATCCTGGCCGATGTGGCACCCACCATCCTTGATCTGATGGGTATGGAAAAGCCCGTCGAGATGACGGGCTCTTCGCTGATTGTCAGATAAGCGCTCAGCGCCAGCCGTTGCGCAGGATCGTGAGATGCCCCGTGTAGGGCTCATCCTTCTTGTTGGAGAGGATCACCTCATAGAAGTAGGTGCCATCCGGGAGCTCATCGCCATCCCATTGATTCTGGTAGTTGCTCGCTTCATAGACAAGCTGGCCCCAGCGATTGTAGATGCGCACGGTGTTGCTCGTGTAGGTGATCCCATCGATCACGAAACGGTCGTTGTAACCATCGCCGTTGGGCGAGAACACATTGGGCACGACCACGTCGCAGATCAAGGAGATGGTGACCACATCCTGCACGGACCTTCCGCATCCGTCCGTCACTGTCACGGTGTAATTGGCGAACTCATTCATGCTGACATAGGTCGATGGGCCATCGGTGCCATTGGACCAGGAGTAGCTCAAGGAGCCTACGCCTCCCGTGCCAAGGGCCGTGATGAGCATGCTGTCGGGGCGGCATTCCACCGTGAAGTCCTCTGTGGTCACGAAAATCAGCGGCGCATCGATGATGGTTATCGTCACACTCGCAGAAGTGGTGCGGCCACAGCTATCGGTGTAGGTGCCGGTGATCGTCACGGTCTCGCCGTCATCAGGGATGTTATCCTCGATCGGATTGAAGGGCACGATCGTGTTCAGCACGCCATCCGGGATGACCAAGGAGCTGTTCCACACGAAATCGCTTCCATTGCTGGCGGCTCCACTGAAGGTGATGGCGATGGGCACATCACCCGGCACGCCTTGAGGGCGGATGAAATTGACGCCGGTATTGTCGCAGGACTCCATGACGGTACCCGGGCCAACAAGGGCCATGTTCAGCGGCGGCAACGGATCCAATTCAACGAAGAATTGCGCGATGGCCGTGGTGCCGCAATCGTCCGTGACCGTTGCCGTGTATACGGCACTGTTGTTCGGGCTCACCGTGATGCTGTTGCCCGTCTGGCCATCCGACCAGGAGATCGCGTAAGGCGGGTAACCACCAGAGAAAGTCGGGGTGAGCGTCGCCGAGCCTCCACAAGGTATCTGCGCGAGCCCACCCACGATGGCGAGTTGCGGCGGCTGAATGATGGTGAAGATGAACTCGTTCGTGATGGTGATGCCCGCGCAAGGGCTCGGACTGATCAAGGTCAGGATGATGGTCTCGTCTCCATCAATATCAACGGGGCAGTTGAAAGTGAACGTCTGCAGGGAATCACCCGGGAGGAACACAAGCGAATCAGGGAAGGCAGGCACGTAATCGACCCCACTGGTTGCCGTGCCGCCCGTGATGATGTACACCACGCTGGTATCGGTTCCGGCCCCGGTCTGAGCGAAGTTGATGGTGACCGGGTAGCAGCTCTCCACTATCGTATTGGTGCCGATGATGCCCGGGCCTGGCGAAAGGGTGGGCACGAAAGGCGTGCTGGTGAAGCTGCCAGCCTCAAGGAAGACGCCGCTGTCGAAGGCGCTGTCAGAGCCATCGCCAATGGCCATCTTGATGTGATACGTCTGTCCGCATTGCACAGGCCAGCGCGCTGTGAGCACCACGGTGAAACCATCATAGCAGATGCTGGCGCCCGCGCCATTATTCACGTAGTACACGCTGTTATTGGTCCAATTAGGGTCAGCGGCGGCGCAGGTAGCCGCGTTTCCCCCTGAGGTGCCCGGTACGCCAGGATTCACGGTATTGATGGCGATGGGAATGGAGGAATTCGGCACCAGCGCGATGTTGATGGCGTTGTTCTGGTATGGCCCGGTTATGCCAGGACCGCTGAGGAAGAAGCCGAACGCATCATTGAATGTGGTGCACACGTACTCGGGGTATTCTTCCGAGCCGAATACGTATCGGAACTTCACGGTATCCCCTTCAGGCACGAAATCGAATTCGAGCACTGCACGGTCGTTGATGGTCTGGTTCGCCAGAAGCGCCAAGTCAGGGTCGCTGCCCGTGCTATTGGTTCCGCTCGCGAAGAAAGAGGCGGCACCAGCCACGCCTTGCGTGACGCCGCTCGTGAGCAGGACACCAGCAGGAAGGCCCAAGTTGGTGCCCGTCTCAGTGAAACTGGCGCTTCCGGCTTGCGCAGCAGCCGGTTCGAGCACGCCATTGTAGCTGATGTTGCTCACCACCACTCCGGTGCCCAGCAATACGTCCTGCACGAGCTGGGTCGGGGTGAGCTGGTCGTCCACCAAAAGCTGTGCGTGACCAACGCCGCTGCCCAGCAGCACGAGGCCTATCGAGAGAATTCGCTTCATCACGTTCGGTTGTTGTTCAATTCTGGCTTCCACGCAACAAGGTCAAATGGCCCATGCCGTCAACCGGTGGGAAGTAATGCCCCTCCGCCCGGTACTTGTAAACGTACACGCCCGTAGGCGCCGGTGAGCCGCCATAGGTGCCGTCCCATGGCGCAAGGATATCGTTCGTCGTGTAAATGAGCTCGCCCCAGCGGTTGAAGATCTGCATCTCGAAACTATCGATGTAGTGGCCATTGGGACCGAAGAACTCGTTCCATCCATCGCCATCAGGGCTGAACGCGTTGGGGAAGTAGATGTGCGCGGGCGGCTTCAGCAGCAACGAATCCTCGCCGTGGCAGCCATTGGGCGTCACGATCTTCAGGTTCACCCAGTGCTCTTCGAGGTCGAGGTAGCTGTGTCGCACCTCATCATTGCGGTAGCGGGTGCCATCGCCCATATCCCAGATCCAGGTGCGGGCATAAGGCAACGTCGCCGCCAAGAGGTACCAGTCGTCCTGGCCCTCATTCACTTCAACGATGTCAACGGACACGTGCTCAACATCCACTTCAGTCTTGCCGAAGCGCACCTCGCCGCACTGATCGCGCACCATCACTTGGTACTCGGTGAATTCATTCGGGCTCACCCAGTAAAGCGGGTCGGTGAGGCTGTCTTCACCGGACCAAAGGATGTGGTAATAACCGCTGCCTCCATTCACCAATGCATGGATCATGGTGCTGTCGCCAGCGCACAGGATGTGATCAGGGACCATGGTGAGCACGAAGGGGTCGTATATCGGCATAACGCCATTCACTGAGGTCACACCGGTGTAGCCGCATTGATCATTGGCGGTGATGACGTATGGCGTCGTGGTGAAGACAGGAACAGTAATGGTCCAGCCCGTGCCAATCACTGAGCCGTTCGGGTCGGTCCAGGTCCAATCATACACCCCGTTACCTCCTGTGATGCCTGTAATGGTCAGCGTAGTGCTATCACCTGCGCAAATCACGCTCTGGTCGCCATCGGTGGTGATCTCGATGTCCGGCAATGGCACCGTGCCAACTTGCACGCTATCGGAAATGCTGGTGCCACATCCTTCACTCACGGTAACGGTGTAATAGACCGGCGGTGTCGAAGAGGGAACGTTCAGCACAGGTGAATTGCCTAATGGGACACCGCCTAAGCTCCACTGATAGGTGAATACGCCATCACCACCGGTGACGCTCAGCACAGAGATATCGCCATTCCCCAAGCAGTCAATCAAGGTGTCGGGCCACACCACGAGGTCCAGCGGGGGATATATGGGCAAGGTGACGGTGAAATCGGCTGAGACCGGCTCGATGTTGCAGATGTCGGTGACCGTGACCGTGAAAACCGTGGTCACGGCAGGGGATGCGTTGATCGTAGCGGTGGTCTCGCCAGTGCTCCAGTCATAGGTGTACTGGCCCATTCCACCGGATACCGACGGTATCAAGAGGTTGTTCTGCCCGCAAATGCTCGGGATGTTGGCCCCCGTCACCACGAGAGGCGGCGGACTATCGATGTTGAAAGTGAAGTTGGTCTGCAGCACCAAGCCCGCGCAAGCCACCAGCTGCTCTATGGTGATCACGATGGTCTCAGGGCCGTCTGGGTCGATCGGCACATCGAAGACGATGCTCAGGGCTTCTACATTCTCGGGGAAGATCAGCTGCGAAGGGAACACATAGGTGTAATCGACCCCTGGGGTTGCGGTGCCACCAACCATGATGTCCACCGTATCCACTTCTGAAGTATCGCCGAGACGGGTGAAGACCAATTCCACCGGGTTGCATCCCTCGAGCATGGTATTGCCGATTATCCCGGTGCTCTGCGACAAGGTGGGGAGTACTTGCCCGGTGCTCACGAAACTGCCGGCTTCAAGGAACACCGCGCTATCGAAGGTGCTGTCCAGCGCATCACCGATGGCCAGCTTGATGTGATAAGTCTGTCCGCACTGCACCAGCGCCGTGGCTTGCATCACCACGGTCATCCCATCGAATACCACGGTGGCGCCGCCCGTGTTGTCCACATAGAAACTGGCATTCTGCGCAGGGCAACCGGCATTCGTCGGGTTGTTGTTCAACCCGTTATTCACGTTGTTGATCGTCACCGGCACAGTGGTGCCGGGAATGAGGGCGATGTTGGCGGAACCACCGCTGTACGGCCCCGCGATCCCAGGTCCGCTCAGGAAGAAGCCAAAGGCATCGTTGAACGAGCACACATACTCCGGATATTCCTCCGATGCGAAGACGAAGCGGAACTTCAGCGTGTCACCCGTAGGGATGAAGTCGAATTCCAGGACAGCCCGGTCGTTGATCGTGCCACCAGAGATGCTCACCAGATCAGGGTCGCTCCCGGTTCCGTTCGCATTTCCGCTGAAACCTGACTGCGGTCCAGCCACAGCGGAAGCCTGACCAGAGGACAGGATCAAACCCGCGTCCAACCCGAGATTGCTATTGCTGGTGGTGAACGATCCACTGCCGATGACGTTCGCTGCCGGGTTAAGGACACCGTTGTAGCGCACGTTGAATGCCTGAACGCCATTCCCTAGAAGCACATCATTCACCAACTGGGCCGGTGTCTGCGTGCTATTAACGACCAATTGGGCCTTCAGGGAAATGCCCATCGCAAGGGCGGCGATCGTAAGTAGTGGTGCCTTCATAGGTAGGGGTGCCGAGGCGTTGGAAAAGTAGGGCTTCCGGACCAATCCATGACCAATGCGCCGCAGGGAAGGTTGCCCAACAGCCTGCACCTATCTTCGGCGGCCACCAAACACCCTCGCCCGTGCATCCCATCGACACCTACATCGAGAGTCATAAAGACCGCTTCCTCAACGAGTTGCTCGACCTTCTGCGCATTCCCAGCGTCAGCGCCGACCCGGCCTACAAGGGGGATGTGGCCCGCTGCGCCGAAGCCGTGAAGCAGCGGATGGAAGAGGCCGGCTTGAACAAGGTGGAGGTTTGCCCCACCAAGGGCCATCCGATCGTGTATGGTGAGAAGATCATCGACCCTGCCAAGCCTACTGTATTGGTATATGGCCATTACGACGTGCAGCCGCCCGACCCCCTCGACCTCTGGCACAGCGGCCCATTCGACCCGGTGATCAAGGACGGCCTCATCTACGCCCGCGGCAGCGCCGATGACAAGGGCCAATTCTACATGCATGTGAAGGCCATCGAGTCCATGATGAAGACCAGCGGCCTGCCTTGCAATGTGAAAGTGATGATCGAGGGAGAAGAAGAAGTCGGAAGCGACAATCTGGGCATTTTCGTTTCGCGGAACAAGGAGCGGCTGAAGGCCGACGTGGTGCTGATCAGCGACACAGCCATGATCGCGAATGATTGCCCAAGCATCAACACCGGCCTGCGCGGCCTGAGCTACGTTGAAGTTGAGGTGACCGGGCCGAACCGGGACCTGCATAGCGGGGTGTATGGCGGCGCGGTGGCCAATCCTATCAACGCCCTGTGCGAGATGATCGCCAGCCTGCACGATGCCGACCGCCGAGTGACGATCCCCGGATTCTATGATGCCGTGCTCGAACTCAGCGCCCCCGAACGCAAGGCCCTCGCCGAGGCTCCGTTCAACGAAGCGGAATACATGAAGGACCTCGGCATCGAAGCCGTGCGCGGAGAGAAGGGCTACACCAGCGAAGAGCGCAGCAGCATACGCCCCACCCTGGATGTGAACGGAATCTGGGGCGGCTACATCGGCGAGGGCGCCAAGACGGTGCTTCCTTCAAAGGCCTTCGCCAAGCTGAGCATGCGACTGGTGCCCAACCAGAAGAGCGATGCCATCACCAAGCTGTTCAAGGACCACTTCGAGAAGATCGCGCCTCCCGGCGTGAAGGTGGTGGTGCGCCCGCATCACGGTGGTGAAGCTGCGGTGACGCCCATAGACAGCCCGGCTTACCTCGCTGCCAGCAAGGCCATGGAAGAGACTTTCGGGAAGAAGCCCATTCCAACGCGCGGCGGCGGCTCCATCCCCATCGTGGCGCTCTTCGAACAGGAACTTGGCTTGAAGACCGTTCTCTTCGGATTCGGGCTCGACTCGGATAACATCCACAGCCCGAACGAGAAGTACGGCGTGTTCAACTACTTCCAGGGCATCCGCACCATCCCGCGGTTCTTCGCGCACTATGCTGCGATGAACGGGAAGGCCTGAGGCGATAGCCTTTCGCCCGGGGCACCGCACGGCAGCGGTGTCCTGGGGCGTCCGGGGCTCAGCCCTGCGCGGAGGCGAACTCCTTGATGAAGCCTACGATCTTCTTCCGGAAGAAAAGGAGCAAGAGCACATAAGGCATGGCCATCAGATAGAGGATGCCCCGATTGAGGCCCTTGCCGATGGCTTGCTCGCCACCGAACACGCCATTGCCGCCTTGGGCCACCGCCTTGCACATCGCGCAGCCTTGGGCGAGCAGATCACCCGATGGAAAGGCAACCAGGACAAAGGCCACTAGAATCAGGATTGCAGTGCGGCGCATGGGCCGGTAAATGTAGCCGCGCATTCTGAAATCGGCAGGTCAATCGCCGAAGCCATCTTCGGGCACCATGAACAACATCATCTGGAACGACTTCGAGCGGGTCCTGCTCTGTGCTGGCACAGTGCTCACCGCAGAGGACTTGCCTGCGGCACGAGTCCCCGCCTTTGTGCTCACCATCGATTTTGGCCCTTACGGACACCGGCGTAGCAGTGCACGCATCACAGAGCGGTATTCCAAGGAGGCACTGATCGGGAGCCAGGTGATCGCCGTGCTCAACTTCCCGCCGAAGCAGATCGGCCACATAATGAGCGAATGCCTGGTGACCGGCTTCCCAGATGCCCAAGGGGCGATCGTCCTTGCCCGACCGGAGCAAATGGTACCCAATGGAAGCCGGTTGTGCTAACCGAACGGTTGATGGCCTGTTGATAACCTGCCCGCCATGCGACCCGCTCACGCTCATGGGCCGGGTACCTTGCCCACACGTAAACCACTAAAACCCGAAGACATGCCAGCTGTACAAGGTTACTGCGTGAAATGCAAGGACAAGCGCGACATCAAGGACGCCAAAGAAGTGACCATGGCCAATGGACGCAAAGCCATGAAAGGGGTGTGCCCGAAATGCGGCACGGGCATGTTCAAGATCATGGGCAAATAAGGGGCGACCAGGCCCCCTTTCCAGGTTTCGAGGGCCAGGCATCCTCGGGAGCGCGGGTTTGCGCGCGGATACATTTGCCGGCATGCAGCACGACTTAATCCCGTTGGTGAATGCAGCGATCAACGCAGCCTTCGCCGCCGGGCGAGAGATCCTGGAGGTGTACGGCACTGAATTCAGCTCCGAGCAAAAAGCCGATAAGAGTCCGCTGACCGAAGCAGACAAGAGGGCGCATGCCGCCATCGTTTCCGCATTAGCAGTGACCGGGATTCCGGTGCTCAGCGAAGAAGGCAGAGAATCAGCCTTGGAAGACCGGCAGTGCTGGGAGCGCTACTGGCTGGTCGATCCGCTCGATGGAACCAAGGAGTTCATCAAGCGCAACGGCGAATTCACGGTGAACATCGCGTTGATGGAACGAGATGGCCTTCCTGCCGGGGCGCTCGGATCAGCAAGGCCCATCGCCGGGGTGCTCTTCGTCCCCGTGAAAGACAACCTGTATTTCGCTTGGCAGGGCGGCGGGGCGTATCGCCAGTCGGCGGCAACCCATGCGCAGGGTGGAGCGTATGAACGCGCCTTGTCCGCCGAACGCCTCCCCGTGCAGCACGACCGCAGCGCCTTCACCATCGTGGCCAGCCGCTCCCACCCGAGCCCGGAGACCGAGGCCTACATCGCGCGCATGGAGCAAGAGCATGGATCAGTGGCCCTCACCAGCATGGGCAGCGCCCTGAAGATCTGCCTGGTGGCCGAGGGCGCCGCCGATGCCTACCCGCGCTACGCCCCCACCATGGAATGGGATACCGCTGCAGGCCATGCCATCGTGAACGAAGCGGGCAAGCAGCTCATCGACATCACCACCGGCGCGCCCATGCGCTACAACAAGGCCTCATTGGTGAACAACTGGTTCATCGTCAACTGAAACCTAAACAGCGCTGCGGGCAGCAGCGCGCGCAACATGTCCAAGAAGAACGGATCATCGAAGAAGAACGGCAAGCGCAAAGTGGCGCTGATCACCGGCGTAACAGGCCAGGACGGCGCCTACCTCAGCGAGCTCCTGTTGAACAAGGGCTATGAGGTGCATGGCGTGAAGCGCCGCAGCTCGCTCTTCAACACGGACCGCATCGATCACCTGTACCACGACATGCACGAGAAGGGCCGTCCCTTCTACCTCCATTACGGCGACCTCACCGACAGCGTCAACTGCCTCCGTCTGGTGAAAGAGATCCAGCCGGATGAGATCTATAATCTCGCCGCCATGAGCCATGTGGCCGTGAGCTTCGAGATGCCTGAGTACACGGCTAACGCCGACGGCATCGGGACGTTGCGCTTCCTGGAGGCCATCCGCATCCTCGGCATGGAGAAGAAGACGCGTTTCTATCAGGCCAGCACCAGTGAACTGTATGGCGGCGTATTGCCGCGCGCTCAGAACGAAGAGACGCCCTTCTACCCGAAGAGCCCCTATGGCGTGGCCAAGCTCTACGGATTCTGGATCACCAAGAACTATCGCGAGAGCTACGGCATCTTCGCCTGCAACGGCATCCTCTTCAACCACGAAAGCCCCTTGCGCGGCGAGACCTTCGTGACCCGCAAGATCACGCGCGCCGTGGCCAAGATCAAGCTAGGCCTGCAACAGACCCTCTACCTCGGCAACCTCGACGCCAAGCGCGACTGGGGCCACGCCAAGGACTATGTGGAAGGCATGTGGCTGATGCTGCAGGCCGACAAACCCGATGACTTCGTGCTGGCCACCGGCAAGACCTACACCGTGCGCCATTTCATCGACCTGGCCTTCGCAGAGGTCGGCATCAAGCTCGATTGGAAAGGTAGGGGCGAGAAGGAGAAGGGCATCGATAAGAGGACCGGCAAGACGCTGGTGGCCATCGACAAGCGCTATTACCGCCCAGCTGAAGTGGATCACCTCGAGGGCGATCCTTCCAAGGCCAAGCGCGTGCTGGGCTGGAAGCACAAGTACGACCTGAAGGCCCTGGTGACCGAGATGGTGCAGAGCGACCTCGAGCTCTTCAAGCGCGACGTTTACCTGAAGAAGGGCGGACACAAGATCCTGCACGAGCAGGAATGATCGGAGATCATTCCTGCTCCATGCAGCGTCGAACCATTGGGTGGACTTCACCTTTGAATGCGATCATGAACAAGCAAGACAAGATCTACGTGGCTGGCCACCGCGGCATGGTGGGCTCGGCCATCGTGCGCCGCCTGCAGAAGGATGGCTTCAGCAACATCGTGGTGCGCACCAGCAAGGAGCTCGACCTGAAGGAGCAGCAGGCCGTGCGCGACTTCTTCGCGCAGGAGAAGCCCGACCATGTGGTGCTCGCCGCGGCGAAGGTGGGCGGCATCCACGCCAATAACGTCTATCGCGCGCAGTTCCTGTACGAGAACCTGATGATGGAGAGCAACGTCATCCATTCGGCCTACGAGAACGGGGTGAAGAAGCTGCTCTTCCTGGGCTCCTCGTGCATCTATCCGAAGATGGCCCCGCAGCCGCTGAAGGAGGAGAGCCTGCTGAGCGGCTTCCTCGAGCAGACCAACGAGCCCTACGCCATCGCCAAGATCGCGGGCATCAAGCTGGCTGAGAGCTACCGCCGCCAGTACGGCTGCAACTTCATCAGCGCCATGCCCACCAACCTCTATGGGCCCAACGACAATTACGACCTCAACAACAGCCATGTGCTGCCCGCGCTGATCCGAAAGTTCCATACGGCCAAGGTGAACGGCGCACCCAGCGTCGAGGTCTGGGGGACCGGTTCGCCGATGCGTGAATTCCTGCACGTCGACGACCTCGCCGACGCATGCTTCTTCCTCATGCAGAACTACGACGAAGAGATGTTCGTGAACATCGGTACCGGGGTCGACCTGACGATCAAGGAACTCGCGGAAATGATCAAGGGCATCGTGGGCTACGCCGGCGAACTGAAGTGGAACACCGAGAAGCCCGATGGCACGCCCCGCAAGCTCATGGATGTCTCCCGCCTGCACAACCTGGGCTGGAAGCACCGCATCGGCTTGCGCGAAGGAATCACGGCGGTTTACGCGGAGTTCGCGAAGAGCGAGCTGGCGAGGACGCAGGCGGGATAGCGGGGACCTGAGGCTCCTTGCCGCTGCAGGAGCGTGTTGCTACCGCGCTCCGGGCACATCGCTACTTTCGGCGGCCATGAGCCGCCGCTGCCTCTTCCTCTTCATGCTTGTGCACGGCACCCTGCTCCGCGCCCAGCAGAACGATGTGCCCTTGCAGCGCGATTTCTCCATCGACCTGGAGCGCAATGCAGCGAAGAAGGGGGCGCGCATCCACAGCGGCCTGAAGCCGATGATCGAGAGCCGGGCCGACCTCACCAACGTGCAGGGCTTCCGGAAGGACAGCACGCGCTACTATTACGTGCTCACCACCAAGCTCTTCCGCGACCGTTTGCTCACCGTGCGTGAAGGGGATGCGCTGCTGAGTGTCGATCCCATCCTTTCCCTCGAGTACGGAGCTGATGAGGGCGATGCCTCCGCCTATGCCGATACCAACCAGTACTATTTCAATACGCGGGGCTTCCTGGTTCGCGGTGACCTTGGGCCGAAGGTCTCCTTCTACACCATGTTCCACGAGAACCTGGGGCGCGTGCCGCAATACCTCTACCGCAAGACACTGGAAACGCTCGTGCTGCCCGGGCAGGGCCGCGTGAAACTGGTGGATGGCAACCGATTCGATTACGGCTGGAGCCAAGGCGTGCTCAGCTATAGCCCCAGCACATGGCTCAATGTGCAGGCCGGCCACGGCAAGCACTTCGTCGGCCACGGTTACCGCAGCGTGCTGCTCAGCGACAACGCCATCAACTCGCCCTTCCTGAAGTTCAGCCTGCTCAGCCGCAACAAGCGCTGGCAGTATACCTGGTGGTACTCCAAGCTCATGCATGGCGTCACCGAAGATGACCGCCTTGCAGGAGGCGCCAGCAGCGAGAACCTATTCCACTGGATGCGCGGCACCTTCCACCACCTCTCCATCGATCTGGGGCGCGTGCAACTCGGCCTATTCGAGGCCACGCTCTTCCGCAGCATCACCAATCGAGTGGAACCGATGGACCCGCTCGCGATCAATCCGGTCATCGGCCTGAACACCGCGGCCAAGGGATTCTCCGGCGCAGCGAATTGCCTTGTCGGCACCGACTTGCGCCTGAAGATAACCGACCGCGCATATGCGTACGGGCAATTCGCCACCGATGGCCCCGGCCGCTATGCGTGGCAGGCTGGTGCACGCGCCTTCGATGTGGGCGTGCGAGGGCTCCACCTGCAAGCCGAATACAACACCGCCTCGCCCTTCATGTACATGGGCGAGCGGCGCAGGGAAGCATACATGCATGCCGGTCAGCCATTGGCCAATCCGTTGGGCACCGCATACGGCGAAGCGGTGGGCATCGTGGAAATGAATTACAGGCGCTGGATGCTGCGCGGCCAGGTGAACTTGAGCACCTGGAAGCGCGACCCTGCGGACTCGCTGAACCTGGGCACCGACCTGGACAAGCCCGACATCGGCAGCCCAACCGAAGGCGAATCGCGCCTGTTCAGCATGACTTGGATCGACGCCAGCCTGCAATGGCTCGTGAACCCCAACACCAATGCGCGGCTGATGGGCGGAATCATGCGCCGCGACCTCCCCAGCGCTGCCGACATCGTGCAGAGCAGCTACTGGTACGTAGGGCTGCGCACCTTCCTCTTCAACCGCTATTACGACCTTTGACGACCGCGTGAACCCCCACCAGCAAATCCTGCTCTTCAGCGCGCTCACCGCATTCACGGTGGTCCTGCTCACCATGCCCTCACTGATCAAGGTGGCGCGCATGAAGCACTTGGTCGACGAGCCCGGCGAGAACCGCAAGCTTCATCAACGCAGCGTGCCCACCATCGGCGGCATCATCATCTTCGCCGCCATCATCTTCAGTTACGCCCTCTGGTTCCCGCGCGGAGAGGCCTTGGATACAACCGATGCGGGCTATCGCGAGCTCTATCGGCTGATGGGGGCCGCCTACGGCGATTTCAAGCACGTGATCGCGGCCATGGTCCTGCTCTTCTTCATCGGAGTGAAGGATGACATCATCGGCTTCTCACCCGTGAAGAAGCTATTCGGCCACATGATCGTCGGTTACATCCTGGTGGTCATGGCCGGGATCCGAATCAGCGATATGCATGGGGTGCTGGGCTTCTATGAGCTCCCTCCTTCGGTGAGCATCGCATTCTCCTTCTTCGTGTACGTGGTGGTGGTGAACGCCATGAACCTGATCGATGGCGTTGACGGCCTCGCGGGCGGCGTGGGGCTCATCGCCGCGCTCGCCTACGGCACCTGGCTCTACCTCGCCGGTGATGTGGCCTTGGCGCTCCTGGCCTTCGTGCTCGCCGGTGCGCTGGCTGCCTTCCTGGTCTTCAACATGCACCCGGCCCGTGTCTTCATGGGTGATAGCGGCTCGTTGATCATCGGTGCCATCCTGGCCGTATTGGCCATGAAGGTGGTGGACCACGATACCGCCAAGCTGCCTTTGAAGCTGCAGCAATTGCCTACACCCATCTTCGCCATGAGCGTGCTCGCCTACCCGCTGGTCGACACCTTGCGTGTCTTCGTGGTCCGCATGGCGCGGGGGAACTCGCCTTTCGCTGCGGACCGCAACCACATCCACCACCGGCTGCTCGCTCTCGGCTTGGGACATCGCGGCACCACGTTCTCCATATACCTGTACGCCTTGGCAATCATCGCCCTCAGCTTGGTGACGCGGAAGTGGCACCCGAACATCGGCCTGATGGTGCTCGGCGTCACCGCGCTGGCGCTGGCGCTTCTGCCCTTCGCATGGCCCAAGTCGAACAAGGGATGAGATGGAGCGCCGCGGCTCAAGCGATGCTGCTCGCATGCGCATGCACTGCGCAAGCAGGCTGGATGCCCGTTAGCCGTGAGGTGGAGCGGCCATTCGCTGCGGAGCTGGGCCGTTGGAAATCCGATGTGCATACCGGCATCCGGCCGTACCGCATAAAGGACCTCCGTGCCATCGATGCCAAGGACACGTTGCGCCCGCACGCCGCAATGCCTGCGCTGGACCGATGGGCCGGCGCTCGGAACGGCCGCCGATTCCGTTGGGGCCCCTTATTCGACCTGCAAGGCGGAATGGGCATGGATTCCGCGCAAGTGGCCACCCATCGCATCGGAGGCGGTGCCTGGATCGAAGGCGACATCGGGAAGCGCCTCACGCTTCATGCGAGCGGACAGCTTTGGAACGAACGCTACCCGCGCTACATGGACAGCCTCGCGCGCGCCACGCAGATGAGCGCCGGCGAAGGCTACGCGACTCAGGAAGGCAACGCATTCACCCATGGCGATTGGAACGCCTATGCAAGCTGGGACCCCGGCAAGTACTTCAACTTCACCCTCGGCCGCGGCAAGCACTTCATCGGCGAAGGGCACCGCTCGCTCTTCCTCAGCGATGAGGCCAGCGCCTACCCCTACCTGCGCATCACCACCTCGGTATGGCGCGCCAAGTACGTGAACCTGTTCACGATGATGAACGACATACGGGGCGCGCAGGGCGATCCGTCGCGCTTCCAGCGGAAGTACGCGAGCATGCACTACCTCAGCGTGAACGCATCGCGCCGCATCAACCTCGCGCTCTTCGAGGCCATCGTCTGGAGCCAGGGTGACAGCCTGTACCCGCGCGGCTTTGACGTGAATTACCTCAATCCCATCATCTTCTACCGGCCTGTGGAATTCGCGCAGGGGTCTCCGGACAATGCGCTGCTGGGCTTCTCCGCAAGCGTGAAAGCCGGCCATTTCACGCTGTTCTATGCGCAAGTGATGCTGGATGAGTTCCTCTTGCGCGAAGTGCGTGCCGGCGACGGTTGGTACGCGAACAAGCAGGCCCTGCAGGCGGGGGTGGTCGCACGGAATGCCTTCAAGGTGGATGGCCTCACGCTGCGCGGCGAATGGAACATGGTGCGTCCTTTCATGTACACGCACAGCGATACGCGGCAGAACTATGCGCACTTCGGCCAGCCGTTGGCCCATCCCTACGGCTCGAACTTCCAGGAAGCGCTAGGGCATATCGAATGGTCGCGCGGGCGCATGCTCTATGCGTTGCGGGGCAGCATGGCCTGGCTAGGCAGTGATTCCACCGAGAGCTGGGGCAACAACATCTTCCGACCCGAGAGCGACCGGCCGAACCTGCCGAACTACGGTTACCGCAACTACAATTACCGCATCGGCGAAGCGCTTGAGTACACCCTGTTCCAGGGCGAGTTGCGCGCGGGCTGGCTCATCGACCCGGCCAGCGCAACGCGCATCGAGGCCAGTTGGATCTCGAGGGCGCGAACACGTGAGGCTGGGTCGCCGGATTGGCAGCATGCCTTCCGCATCGGCATCAGCTGCTGGTTCCGTGAGCGCCATGCCGAGCAGGAGCCTCGCTATGTGCTCAATTGACGGTCACGCCCGATCACCATGCGCACGCTTGAGCGCGCGTTCATGAAAGGTGATCGTGAGCAGAAGGAAGAACAGCAGATAGACGCTGTCCTCCACAGGAATGGTGCCGAGGCGAATCCCGAGATTCTCGGCATCATCGTACCATACGATGGGTTCCGGCAATAGCCACCCTGTCAGGACGCCATTCACCAGGAAGAACGGGACAAGGCTCAACGCATAGCCGATGAAGAAGCGGCCCAAGTAGGCGCTGCGCAGCACCAGCGCATGGAGCGCGAGCATGGCAGCAGCGCTGATGAAGGTGATGGCCGTGTAGAACCGATCAAGGTTCAGCAGACCGATGATCAACAGCGCGATCGCCATCACAATGGCCAGCGGGCCGGCGATGCGGCCGAGGACATCCTTGCGCAAGGCATAGCGCATCACCTCATACAGGTACACGCAGGCATAGGGCACGCACACGAAGAAGAGCCATTCCTCGATCGGCAAGCCCAGGAAACGCACGCCGAGCGTGTACCGGTCGCTGAAGCCCCAAACGCCATGCGCGGTGAAGGCCGCATCCCATGCCACGAAAACGACCATCATCACACCGATCCCGGTGAACAGGCCGCGCCACTTGCGCCAATAGGCGATGCGCGGCTCGAAGCTGGCGGCCAACGGGAACGCGATGCTGAAGAGATCCAAGCCGAGGTAGTACCAGCGCTCCATGTGCCGCAAAGCAACACCCTACGGCCGGAAAAGTGCGGAGGCGGCGAAATGCGCCGCCTCCGCACCTGACAACCAATCGATCACTGCTTCACGAACCGCGCGGTCGCAGGTCCTTGGGCGGTCATGATCCGGACGGTGTACGCGCCGGAAGCGAGCGCCGCGGTACTCAGCACGACCGCATCATCCATGTGCGTGGCCTCGACGGGATGCTCACGACCTGCCGCATCGATGATGCCAACAGGTGCTTTGCCGACGCCCGGCAATCCGCTGATCCGCACATGCTCCCGCGCGGGGTTCGGCGATGCGAGGATCGCTTGACCCGCTCCCGCTGAAGGAATGCCGGTGCTCAGACCAAGCACAGCCAGATGAGGCAGCCAATTGGTGAAGGCGCCGCCGATCACGAGTTCCCCATCATGCACAACCGCTGCATGCACGGCGGCCTCAGGCACGGCGAGCTCAGCCACCGCATCAACCCCATCCCACCGGCCCACGTTGTATCCGAACAGCATCATGCTGCTCGAGATCCCGAATTCGCCCACGAAGTAGATGCTCCCCTCGTGATGCACGATGCGCTCGATGCGCTGGACTCCCAAGGTCGGGAACATGTAGTTCGTAAGGCTCGGCATCATCTGTTCCCATGAAGGGGCCCCTGCGGCCACACGCGCCATCCCGAAGACAGGCGCTATGTTCACGAACAGGTCACCCGCGGCATGCAGGACGCCATCCACGCTGAGCAGGTCGCGCACGGTAGCGTTCAGTCCGTCGGCGAGCTGGCTCCATTCATTGCCCTCCAGTTCTGCCACGTGCGATAAGGAAGGAAGCGGGTCATAAGCGAAGCCCGTGAACGCCCCAGCTGCTACCAAGCGGCCGGCGTGCGTATCGAGCGCGTGCACGGTGCCATTCAACGCGCTTCCTACCGGCTGCCATAGCCCGCTTTCCAATCGCGCCACATGGTCCGTGCTCCCGGCGAATCCGGAAATGGTGCCTGCTGCGTGCAACTCGCCGCTATGCACGTGCAGAGCGGTCACCACCGGATACTTGCCATCGAATACCGTCTGGAACGTCCAACTCGCGCCATCCCAACGCGCAAGATCGTTGGACCCATTCAGCATGGCTCCACCGATATAGATGTCGCCCTCGAACTCCACTGCGCAATTCACGGTGCCCTGAAGGCCATTGCCTAGTGCAACGAAGGTGGTCCCATTCCATACCGCAACGTGGTTCGCAGCGGTTCCGCCGGCATCGGTGAACGCGCCTGCAACCAGCAAGTGGCCATTCGCCAGGTTCTCCAGCACTGTGACGTCGCCATTCGCCCCGCCGCCAAAGGGCTGCCATGGCAATGACGGCGGATAGCCCGGTTGTATCCAAGCGAGCTCGTCGGCCGTGAAGCCGTGCGCGCTTGCCCATTCGGCAACAGGCGTCGCGAATCGCGGATCCGCGATGATCTCGTGCACATAGCCCAGATTGAAGCCGGCGCTAATGGCCTTTGCCAGGTCGCTGTGGCCGCTCTCGATCATGAGCCAGCCGACGGCGCATGCGGTGCTGAACGGATCGATGAAGACCGGATTGCGCTTCGCCATCACCAGGTTCTGCGGGAAGCGCCGGCCTTCTGCATATGCCGCTAAACGTTTGAGCAGATGCGCGCGATTGGCACGTTGACCATCCGTTAGGCTGATCGTGCTCCGCAACAGCAATCGCTCGCGAACCATCACGAGGTGCCGCTGGATACGCTCCGATTCATGCGCGAAGGCCGCGGTTGCAAATCCTCCATCTGGAGCGGGGTCCTGCTTTACCCACTGCGCATTCACCTCGCGGAGGTGCTCATTCAATGGTGCCGAGGCAAAGGGCGGCAGCGCGGCGCTGGCGGCCTGGCACACTGCGAAACAGAGAAACAGGGTAAAGGCGTTCTTCATGTGACTGGCTTTCGTTGACCCCATTGACAGCCGCCGCAGCACGGGCGCTGCCCGAGGGGTGATGGAAAGTTACTTCGCGTGACCAAACGCCATGACCAAGATCGCCATCGTAGGACCCGAGAGCAGCGGCAAGAGCACGCTCGCCCAAGAGCTGATGCTGCGCGCGCGTGCCTGGTACGTGAGCGAAGCAGCCAGGGAGTACATCGATGGACTGGACAGGCCGTACGAGGAGGCTGACCTGTTGGAGATCGCCCGCGCACAGGCCAGCAACGAAGCGATGATCAGCAGTCAATCCAAGGGTCTCATGGTGTGCGACACGGACCTGATCACCATCCGCATCTGGAGTGAGGAGAAGTTCGGCCGCTGCCACCCCTGGATCCTGGAGCAGAGCGAGAAGCGCCAGTACGACCACTGGCTGCTATGCAAGCCCGATATCCCTTGGGAGCCGGATCCACAGCGCGAGAACCCGCACGACCGCGACCGGCTGTTCGAGAAATACAAGGCCCTGCTCGACTGGCTGGAGAAGCCCTACACGATCATCAGCGGAAATCGGAATGCACGTGTGAAGACTGCTTTGGGCGTGGTGAAAACCGTGATGGCGCGCTGACTGGTGATTCCGGGCCGAGAGTCCTACATGGAGGCTGGTCAGAATAGGTAAGGCGGCGAATCAGCAACAAGGAATCATCCCACGCTGCCTTCCAACAGCCCTAATAAAACACTCCAACGTAGCAACGGTTCGAGCGTAGTCCTTAGCAAGCCTATTCCAGAAGGATACCTTCCTTGATAAAGCGCTCTTCGAGAATACTCAGATGCTCATCTCGTGCTTGATTCCGGCTTAGACCGATGATACACCAATCGTCGAGATTCAGACCTAACCTTGAGACCACCTGATAGAGGTGTGCTTCGACCGACTGTGCAGTCCTGCTGCTCGATTGAGTTGGCTCAACTAGAACAATTAGCATCTTCTTTCTTCGAGGGTGTATCATCAGATCGGTTATCACACCTCGAACTTGCTTTGTTGTTCTTGCCTCAAGCTCAACAACCCAATCGACCCCGAATACGGCGTCGGGAATCACTCGATGTACCTCGAATGACGGGACTCTCGTTTCGGCCTCAATGAACGAGAGCCGGTCCAGGTTCAAAGCACTCAGCAAGCCTTTGAGATATCCCTCGTGAGAGCAAGTGCTCGATTGGGCTGTCATTGCCTCACTAGCAACTGTTGAGAAGAGCCTTGGTCGGTGTTCACCCGTAGCGAATAGGTTCCCGAAGCCTCTTGGCTCAAGTCAACCACGTGAAGGGTCTTGCTGCCATTAGCCATGAACGTTCGGTTCATTACCTGCCTGCCACGACTATCGACAACTAACAGGGATACCATTCCTTGGAGTTCCAGTTCGAGATTGAACAGACCGTCTGCAGGATTGGGGAATACTCGTACTCCTTGAAGCTGTAGGTCATCATCGTTGAAGCCAATGCCAAGAGAAACGTTCGTGCAAAGGCCCGTAGAGTTTACGCAGCCGTTCACATCGACATAGGTATAGATGATAGTGTGCGTTCCGGGTCCGGCAACTGAGGGTGTGAATGTGGATTCGGAAACGCCTGGACCGATGAAGATTCCGCCCGAGGGTGTTCCAACGAGGGCTGCAGGTGGGTCCGATGTCAAGTACGAAGTATTCAAACCGCTCAAACTCGTCGCGGTCGGGGAAAGGCATGGACCTAGACCATTGAAGAGGCTGAAAATCTCTTGGGGTGAGAGCACACGGTCCCAAATCCCAATGTCATCGATGTCGCCGAGGAAGTTGGGATTGATACTCGGGTTGCAGTTGCTCTCTCCAACGAAGATTGGCAAAGCTGTGTTGACGAAAGATCCAGCCGGGAACGTGATGGTGCTTGCCAATTGTCCATCTACATACAATCGCAGTTCGCTTGCGGTAACATCTCTAACGGCGACAGCATGATGCCATGCACCGACGCTAGCGCTAACGCCTTGAATGAAGTAATCAGGTCCATTCATTCCATAACGCAAGCCGATCTCTCCGTTGTCTGACCAATAGATTGCCCAATCATTGGCGGCATTGCAGATGTCTCTATCCAGGAGATATCCGTCAGCCGTGTTGACCGGTTTCATCCAAAAGCTCAGAGAAACATCATTCACGATGCCGGTGTTGCCCGAAAGGCTGATGAACGAACTGGTACCATTGAACGAGTATGCCGCATTCGCTGCACCCACGCGATTGGTCGTGAGCACAGCGCCGTTGACTGTACCATTGTTTCCGTTGCCGCTCTCATCGTTAGCGTTTCCGTTGAACGGATACCAGCTCTGAAGGCCATTTGTCGGAACGTAAGCTGGAACTTGAGCACTGGCAGCGATGCTCAGAGAGGTGAAGGCCAAAGATAAAGGAGGCGCATGGACACCGGTGTTTGTTGTGGCAAGGTACTGCGCATCTTTGAAATGGTGGCGAACATCATTCGGGACGGTTGCGTGAGCGATTGAAGCGAATACCCCGCAGCGACGAAGGAGCGAGGAGTAGCAGCGAAAAGCGCGACCCCGAGGCTTTTGCGAGGGGGCACGCCCAAACTCCTATCCTACAGATCCTTCAAGGCTTACAGCCAACAGCTTCTGGGCTTCAACAGCGAACTCCATCGGTAACTGGTTCAACACCTCTTTACAGTATCCGTTGACGATCAACGACACGGCCTTCTCCGTTTCGATGCCCCGCTGGTTCAGGTAGAAGATCTGGTCCTCGCCGATCTTGCTCGTAGTGGCCTCATGCTCCACCATCGCGGTCGGGTTCTCGCTCTCGATGTAGGGGAAGGTGTGCGCGCCGCAGCGGTCGCCGAGCAGCAGTGAATCGCACTGGCTGAAGTTGCGCGCGCCCTTCGCGCCACGGCCGATCTTCACCAGGCCGCGGTAGCTGTTGTTGCTAAGGCCGGCGCTGATGCCCTTGCTCACGATGGTGCTCTTCGTGCCCTTGCCGATGTGCACCATCTTGGTGCCGGTGTCGGCCTGCTGCCGGTTGTTGGTCACCGCCACGCTGTAGAACTCGCCGATGCTGTTATCGCCCTTCAGCACGCAGCTGGGGTACTTCCAGGTGATGGCGCTGCCGGTCTCCACCTGCGTCCAGCTGATCTTGCTGCGCTCGCCCAGGCACAGGCCGCGCTTGGTGACGAAGTTGTAGATGCCGCCCTTACCCTCCTTGTCGCCGGGGTACCAGTTCTGGACGGTGCTGTACTTGATCTCGGCGTCCTTCAAGGCCACGAGTTCAACCACGGCGGCGTGCAGCTGGTGCTCGTCGCGGATGGGGGCGGTGCAGCCTTCGAGGTAGCTCACGTACGCGCCCTCGTCGGCGATCAGCAGCGTGCGCTCGAACTGGCCGGTCATGGCCTCGTTGATGCGGAAGTAGGTGCTGAGCTCCATGGGGCAGCGCACGCCCGGCGGGATGTAGCAGAAGCTGCCGTCGCTGAACACGGCGCTGTTGAGCGCGGCGAAGTAGTTGTCCGTGCGCGGCACTACGCTGCCGATGTACTTCTTCACCAGCTCGGGGTGCTCGTGCACGGCCTCGCTGAACGCGCAGAAGATGATGCCCTTCTCCTTCAGCGTCTCCTTAAAGGTGGTCTTCACGCTCACGCTGTCGAACACCACGTCCACCGCCACACCGGCCAAGCGCTTCTGCTCTTCCAGCGAGATGCCCAGCTTCTCGAAGGTCTTCACCAGCTCGGGATCGGCCTCGTCCAGGCTGTTGAGCGTGGGCTTCTTCTTGGGCGCGCTGTAGTAGTAGGCGTTCTGGTAGTCGATCTTGGGGTAGTGCACATGGGCCCATTCGGGCTCTTCCATCTTCTGCCACAAGCGGTAGGCTTCGAGCCGCCACTCCAGCATCCACTCGGGCTCGTTCTTCTTCGCGCTGATGAAGCGAACGATGTCCTCGTTCAGGCCTTTGGCGGACTTCTCGCTTTCGATGTCCGTGACGAAACCGTAGGCGTATTCCTTCTCGGTGACCTCGCGGAGGATGTCGTCGGTGTCTTGGGGCATGGCTCAAATACTGGCCGCAGAGGCGCAGAGGCGCTGAGGTTGCTTTCTGTGGCTGCGGTCAGATTTCATCTTGGTTCTCTCTGCAGCTATTTCCTCAGATGCTGAAGCTCTCCCCGCACCCGCAGGTCCGGTTGGCGTTGGGGTTCACGAATTGGAAGCCCTTGCCGTTGAGGCCGCCGCTGAAGTCGAGGGTGGTGCCGAGCAGGTAGAGCAGGCTCTTCTTGTCAACCACCACCTTGACGCCATTGTCCTCGAAGACCTTATCGCCGTCCTTCATCTCGTTGTCGAAGTCCAGGTCGTACATCAGGCCGGAGCAGCCGCCGCCCTTCACACCTACGCGCACAAAGTGGTCGGGGCCACGGCCCTCTTGCCCAAGGAGTTTGATGACTTCCGCCTTAGCGGGCTCGGAGACTTTGATCATGGGTGCCAATTGTTTAGAAACGGTCTAAACAGTGTTCTGAGGCAAAGGTAGGCGCTGGGCTTGCGATGGCGAAGGTGAACAGCGAGGCGGGCAAGAGGTTCGGGTGACGGAGCGCATGGCTTGACGCGCTACATTATTGGCCACAGGATCGACGGGATATGCGTCAGCCCGCCAGGGATGGGAGCGATAGCCTGCCGAAGGCGAAGCGCAGGTGCGATGCCGAATGAGGACGCGACCGGAGGAAGCGCCCGGAATGGCAACCGCACCCGCTGAGCCGAGGCAGCTGAAGCGGACAGCCCGCAGGCGGCCAGAACACACACATTGATCGAAGCACCTGTAGAGTCGACCCCGTCATCCCGGCCCTGAGCCGGGAGTGCCGACATGACCCGGCGCCGATCGGAGAATGAAGAATGCAAAATGAAGAATGCAGAATGAAGAACAGCGAACGAACCATCCTGCACCTCGACCTGAATACCTTCTTCGTTTCGGTGGAACGCATGCGCGAGCCGAAGCTGAACGGCAAGCCCGTGCTGATCGGCGCCGACAGCGACCGCGGCGTGGTGGCCAGTTGCAGCTACGAGGCGCGGGCTTATGGCGTGCGCAGCGCGATGCCGATGAAGATGGCCAAGCAGCTGTGCCCGGAGGCGATCATCCTGCGCGGCGATAGCGGCGCGTACCTGAAGAAGAGCGACGAGGTGACCGAGATCATCCGCGCGCATGTGCCGCTGTTCGAGAAGAGCAGCGTGGACGAGTTCTATGCGGACCTGAGCGGCACCGACAAGTTCCACGGCAGCCGCAAGCTGGCGGCGGAGCTGCGGCAACGCATCATCAAAGAGAGCGGCCTGCCGAACAGCTTCGGCATGAGCATCAACAAAACGGTGAGCAAGGTGGCCACCGGCGAGGCGAAGCACGGCCCGGGCGAATGGTACGTGGAGCGCGGCACGGAGAAGCCCTTCCTGGCACCGATGCCGATCGAGCGCATCCCCGGCGTGGGCGAGAAGACCGCGCACCTGCTGCGCAGCATGGGCGTGGCGAAGATCCACACCATGCAGGAGCTGCCGATCGACCTGATGCAACGCCTGCTGGGCGAGCATGGCCCCATGCTCTGGCGCAAGGCCAACGGGATCGATGACAGTCCAGTGATCGCGTGGCACGAGCGCAAGAGCATCAGCACGGAGCGCACCTTCGAGCGCGACACCATCGATGTGGTGAAGCTGAAGGGCATGCTCACCGCCATGGCCGAGAGCCTCGCCTTCCAACTGCGCAAGGGCAGCAAGCTCACCAGTTGCGTGGCGGTGAAGATCCGCTACGCCGATTTCAACACGCACCTGAAGCAGCAGCGCATCGGCTACACGGCCTGCGACCACATCATCCTGCCGATCGTTCAGGATCTCTTCCGCACGCTGTACGATCGGCGGCAGCGCATCCGTTTGATCGGCGTGCGCTTCTCGCACCTGGTTGGCGGCGGCCACCAGATGGATGCCTTCACGGATACCGAGGAGGCCATGAACCTCTACCAGGCGATGGACAGGATCCGCAAGCGCTTCGGCGACCGCACCGTGATGCGCGCGGCCGGCATGGGGGCGCGCAGCATCGGAAGGATGGACGACCCGTTCGATGGGCAGGCGCCGGTGCTGCTGGCGAACAGGAGGAGCTAGTCCTTCACGAACGCCTCGTTGAACATGCTGCCATCATCCAGCGCGGCACACAGGAAGTAAAGCCCAGGTGAAAGGTGCCGCACATCGATGTTGCCGCTCGCATCGTACTGCACCGGCACGATGCACCCGAACGAAGAGACGACCTGCATCCGCACGATCGGCCGCGCGGTGCGCAGCGTGATGCGATCACCCGCGGGCGAGGGGAACAAGAGGACCTCCGCATCGCGTTCGCTCCACGGCGCGGCGGTGACGATGTCCACAAGGGTGGTATCGGATAGCTGGATCATCATCGCGTCACCGTTCTGAACATCGTCTATGGTGCTGCCGCCGTAGGTGGCCGGCCCGAAGTAGTAGCCCCCCACATAGACCGGATTCGAGCCCGCGGTGCTGCGGTGCACGCACAGGCCGATGTCGCGCATGAAGCCGCCGCCTTGCTTCACCCACGAGATATCGCCCCAGTTGGTGACACGCGCCACGAGCAGGTCCTCGCTGCCGAGCGCGGTGAGCGGGGTGCCGAAGAAGTCGATGGTCTGCAGGAATTGCGCGCTCACATAGGCGTTGCCCAGGCCGTCCGCTGCCACGCCGTAGGCCACATCGTTCTGTGCGGAACCCGTGCTCATGGCCCAACGGAAGGTGCCCGCCGTATCCAGGCCCATGAGGAGGATGTCGTTGTTGGCGGAGACGGAGTTCAGCGTGTCATCGGGCAGGTACAGCGCGCCCCACATGCGGCCGCTCACGAACACGTTGCCCAGCGTATCGGCAGCGATGCCCATGCCTTCATGCTCGCCGGAACCATAGGCCCTCGCCCAAAGGGCGTCGCCATCAAGGTCACAGGCGAGCACGTAGAGCTTGGAAGCGATGGCATCCGTGGTGATGGCGAGCCCATCGAAAGCGGCGGCCGTGAAGCTGAGCCACCCCGTGATGTACAGGCGGTCGTTCGCGATGCTGATGGCACGGGCCGATTTCCCCTGGCCGTTGCCGGTGCTCGCCTTCGCCCATTGCACCGTGCCTGTGCTGTCGTAGCGCGCCAAGATGATCTGCCGCCAATTGCTCGCGTTCGGGATGCTGATCGCATCGAAGTTGATGGTGGCGCCACCGCTGACTCCCGTGATGAATACGCCGCCGTCATCGGAGACCGCTACGCCGCGGGCCTCATCGTTCGACCCGCTGCTGCCGGCCCTGTGCGCCCAAAGGCAGTTGCCATCCGCATCGTAGCGCGCCAGGAAGATGTCGTCGCCGCCCAGGCTGTTCAGCATGATGCCGTTGCCGAAGTCGGCATTGCCGTCGTAGCTGCCGGTGACGTAGATCCGATCCTGGGCGTCAATGGCGATGCCATAGGCCCACGCGTCGTTGAAGCCGACCGTGATGCCGCGCACCCATTGGCACACGCCCGTGCTGTCGTACTTCGCGAGCGCCCCGGCGATGGTCGTTCCGGATGCCAGTGAGCCGCAGCCGAAATCGGCGGTTCCGCTCACGCTTCCAGCCCAATAGGCATTGCCTTGGCTGTCCGTGGCGATGCCGAAGCAAAAGTCGGTGTTGCCGCCGCCGCCAGCATCGACGGCCCAGTTCCATTGCTGCGCGAACAATGGCAAGTGCAAGAAGAGGAATGGGATCAGGATCCTTCGCATCCGGCAAAAATGGTTCAATGCCGTGCGTCCAGCGTTCATTCCACCATGAACCTCAACAGCGCGCCTTCGCTTCCGCGGAGCAGGTACAGGCCCGGGGCGAATCCGCTCACATCCATCGCATTCACTCCGGCCAGGAGCTTCAGCGACCGTACGTGCAGTCCAGCGGCATTGATCACGTTGCCGGCTTGTGGTTCCGCTGCCTGGATCGTGAGCGTGCCGCGCACTGGATTCGGCCACGCGCTCAAATGAGCTTCGGAGTCCAGCTCGCCAAGGTCGGTGCTCAGGTCTCCGATGCGCCCGACCATGGCCGCCTGCTGTCCGCCGGCATTCACGGTGTGCGCGCCATACGTAAGCGTCCCATTGGTGTGCCCCGCGAAGTGCAGCGCATCGGTCTCGGCTAGCGCGGTGATCGCTTGTGACTCCTGAAAGGGCCCAGGCGTGCTGGTTGCGGCCCATTGGGGAATGCCATCCTGCGCGAAGGCGACGACGCTCATGGTCTGCGCGCCAAGGGTGAGCCCATTGCTCACCACGCCATTGCCCCAATCCACCATGCCGCGCAGGGTGCCGAAGAAGTAGGGGTTGTCGCTCGCATCGACCGCGACGCAAGGGCCCTTGGCCCGGTGCATATCACCGATGATCGCGCCTCCCGACGGTGCGCTTTGCAAGCCCCACAGGAATTGCCCGGTGCTATCGAGCTTGGCGAGGAAGACGTCGTACACCCAATTCGGTCCTCCGAAGACTATGCCACCCCAATCGGTGCCTTGCAGGAAGAGGTCACCCGCGAGGTAGGCATGCCCATCGGTCGTGGCCACGACGGTCGGATTCGTGAAGGTGACATCATCCGCGAACTCGGCGAAGCCCGCCGTACCGTCCGGCTTGTACCGTAGCACGAACATGTTATAGCCCTCACCGCTCTCTACGGAGAAATCCTGCCCACCGAACGTGAGCATGCCATTCTCACAGGAACCGCTCACGTAAAGGCCGCCCCAGGGATCGAAGCTGATGGTGCCGAAGCGCCGGATCCCGCTGATGTCACGCACCTCCGCATCGTTGCCCGATGCATCCACGCGCACCACGCGGCCATCGAAGAAGTCCTGCATGATGAACCAGAGGCTGCCGTCGGGATCAATGGCCAATGAAGGGACATCCGCAGCTTCAGGGTAATAGATGGAGAGGTTGCGCATCCAGAGCGCCGAACCGCTCGTGAGGTCCCAGGCCAGTAGGAAGTGATTCTCGGTGAGCGGATCGCCGCCGATCCCCGCCAATTGCGATCCATCGCAGAACTCGAGCGCATCACCCATGAAGCGGCCCGTGAAAAAGGCGATGCCCGCCGCGTCAACGGCTGCAGCGCCCACGGAGGCCGAATCGCCGAGGAGGCATGACAGGAGCACACCACCGGTCACGGGGTCGAGCGCATCCAGCGCCACTTCGCCGTATAGGGTTTGACCAAAGATCAGCGAGTTGCTCACCGTGCGCATGCCCACCAGCCGGCCTGGCGCCGATGCGAGGGCTTGGTCCGGCATGGCTGGATTCAGGCTGAAGGCCATCGGTGCGGACGTGAGCCAATCGACTTGCTGGGCATGGAGCAGAGCCGCCGAAAACAGGGCGAAGAAGAGTATGGCGTTTCTCATGAGCATGGGTTGTACCTGAAGACACGCTTGCTATGGTTCACGTTGCCTTATTCCAAGGCCCCTCTGCGACTCCCGTGTGCGACCATCATCCTTGCCATTCGACCGCTCATGTGATCCGGGGATGATTCCCAAGTTGAATGTCAAGCTTCGCCATTCACCTAGCGACACCCTCGTACCATGGAACTCACCATCACTGGCCTCAGCAAGACTTACGGCAATGGCGTGAAGGCGCTGGACAATGTCAGCCTCACCATCCCGACTGGCATGTTCGGCCTCTTGGGGCCCAACGGCGCGGGGAAAAGCACCTTGATGCGCATCCTGGCGACCTTGCAGGAAGCGGATAGCGGAAGCGCGATGCTGGGGGGCATCGATGTGCTCGAACAGAAGGATGAGGTGCGCAAGGTGCTCGGCTATCTCCCGCAGGAATTCGGGGTGTACCCGCGCGTGAACGCCTACGAGATGCTTGATCATATCGCCCTGCTGAAGGGCGTGGTGAACAAGGGCGAACGGAGATCGCTCGTGGAATCGCTGCTGCACAAGGTGAACCTGTGGGAGCACCGGAAGCGTCGCTTGAGCGGGTACAGCGGTGGCATGAAGCAGCGCTTCGGCATCGCGCAGTCCTTGATCGGTGAGCCCAAGCTCATCATCGTGGACGAGCCCACGGCGGGCCTGGATCCCGGCGAGCGCAACCGCTTCTACAACCTGCTCACGGAGATCGGCGAGAACGTGGTGGTGATCCTCAGCACGCACATCGTTCAGGATGTGCGGGAGCTCTGCTCGAGCATGGCCATCATCAACCGGGGCAAGCTGCTGTTCGCGGGCCCGCCCGACGAATCGCTGCGCGCGATCAAGGGCCGCGTTTGGGAGAAGACCATCACCAAAGCCGAGCTGGACGGTTTCGCTGCAGGCGGCAGCATGATCAGCAACAAGCTGATCGCGGGCAAGCCGGTGATCCGCCTTCTGAATGACGCCATGCCCGCCGAAGGTTTCGCACCTGCGGAGCCGGGTCTCGAGGATGTGTTCTTCAGCGCGATCCACAAGAGCAACCTCGAAGCCGCCGCACGATGATCCTCCGTATGTTCCTCTTCGAGGTGCGCTATTGGCTCAGGCAGCCCATGGTCTACATCTTCCTGCTGGTGAACGCGCTGCTCACCTTCGGCGCCACCAGTTCCGATGCCGTGCAGATCGGCGGAGGCGTGGGCAATGTGCTGAAGAACGCCCCCTACGTCACCTACACGTTCTATGGCATCCTCTCCTTCCTCGCGCTGCTCATGGTCACGGCCTTCGTGAACGGAACCGCCATCCGCGACTTCGCGAGCAACACAGCCCAGATCGTCTTCTCCACGCCGGTGAGCAAGGCAGCCTATCTCATCGGCAAGTTCATGGGCAGCGCCTTCGTGGCTTCGCTGCCGTTGATCGGCGTCTCGCTCGGCATCGTGCTGGGAAGCGTCATGCCGTGGGTCGATCCCTTGCGCATGGGGCCCAATCCGCTCTTCGCGCACGCGCAAGGCTTCTTGGTGATGGGTCTGCCGAACGTGCTCTTTTCGGCCGCCATCATCTTCGCCGTGGCCGTGCTGCAGCGAAGCACCATGGCCTCCTTCGTAACGGCCATCGTGCTCTTCGTGGGTTATTCCATCGCGAGCAGCCTGATGGAGGACATGGAGAACCAGAACGTGGCCGCCATGCTGGATCCCTTCGGCACCACTGCCCTCAGCGAGATGACCCAGTACTGGACCGTGGACCAGAAGAACACCGCGGGGATCCCGTTCCATGGCCTGCTGCTCTGGAACCGCATCGTGTGGATCGCCGTGTCTATAGGGGTGTTCGCCCTCGGCTACTGGCGCTTCTCGTTCACGGACCGCAAGCAGAAAGCGGCCATGCTCCAGCCGGAGGCTGCGCCAGCGCGCTCAGCCGCAACCGTACCGCTGCCCACGGTGCGCTTGTCGCACACGGGATCCGCGCGGCGTGCCCAGTTCCGCGCGCTCTTCTGGACCGACCTGAAAGGGATCCTGCGCAGCACGCCCTTCATCATCATCATGATCCTCGGGGTGTTCCAGCTGATCGCGTCGCTGAGCCTGGTCACGAGCATGTACGGCAACACGACCTATCCGGTCACCTACGCCGTGATCGATATGATCCAGGGCTCGCTCTTCATCTACCTGATCATCATCGTCACCTTCTACTCGGGTCAACTGATCTGGAAGGAGCGCGACCCGCGCATCGATGGCATCGTGAACGCCCTGCCCATGGCCACGCGCACTCCGCTGCTGGCCAAACTGCTGGCGATGATGGGCGTGGTGCTCGTGGTGCTGCTCTTCGCCGTGGCGGCCGGCATGGTCACGCAGCTGGTGCACGGATACACACGACTGCAGCCGATGGTGTACCTGACCTACTACATCATCCCGGCCTTGCTCGGCTTCGCCTTCTTCACCGCGCTGGCCATGCTCGTTCACGTGCTGGTGAACAACAAGTACCTCGGCTTCTTTCTGTTCATCCTCATCGTGGTGCTCAACATCTTCGCTTGGACCATCGCTGACGTGGAAAGCAACCTGGTGGTGCTGAACGGAAGTCCGGGGCTGCGCTACTCGGATATGAATGGCGTGGCACCCTTCCTGCGGAATTGGCTCTTCTTCAAGGGCTATTGGCTTGTCTTCGCGGCGCTGCTCGTGCTGGCGGCCTACCTCTTCGTCGTACGCGGCAACGACACGTCATGGTCCTTGAGGTGGCGCACGGCCAAGGCGCGCTTGAGCGGTGCCAAGCCGCTCGCCCTAGTGCTGACGGTCGCTTGGATCACCCTGGCGGGTTTCGGATACTACCAGACCAAGGTGGTGAACGAATACACCACGGAGGACGAGCAGGAGGAGCTCCTGGTGGATTACGAGAAGACATACAAGCGTTACGCGTCGATGCCGCAGCCGCATTTCACCGATGTGGCCTACACCATCGACCTGTATCCGGAGGCCCGCGCGATCGAATACGGCATCGAGGCCGTGCTGCGGAACAAGAGCGCGCTGCCCATGGATACCGTATGGTTCAGCATGCCGGATGGAATGAAGGCGGAAATGACGGTGCCGGGTGGGACCGTTGTCCTCGATGACACGGAATTGGACCAGCGCATGTACAGGCTCAGTCCTCCGCTCGCTCCTGGGGCGGAACTCCGGTTCAAGGTGAAGGGCAGCTGGCGCAGGAAGGGCATCCAGAACGCGACGGACCGCACCACGATCGTTCAGAACGGCAGCTTCTTCAACAATATGGAGCTGCTGCCCACGCTGGGCTACAACGAAGGCGCCGAGCTCACCGACAAGGCTGATCGCCGAAAGCATGGCCTGCCTCCGAACGAACGCATGCCCGGGCTTACGGATGACCCCGCCCTGCGCATGCACAATTACCTGATGAAGCACAGCGATTGGGTGACCGTGCGCACGACCATCAGCACCGCGCCGGACCAGATCGCCATCGCGCCCGGCTCCTTGAAGAAGGAATGGCTGGCGGGGGGCAGGCGATTCTTCACTTACGAGCTGGACCATCCGGCACTGAACTTCTATGCCTTCATGAGCGCGCGCTATGAAGTGGCCCGCGAGAAATGGAATGATGTGGACCTGGAGGTATACTACCAGAAGGAGCACGCTGTGAACGTTCCGCGCATGCTCAACTCCATGCGCAAGTCGCTGGAGTACTACACCGCGCACTTCGGGCCGTACCGGCACAAGCAGGCGCGCATCATCGAGTTCCCGCGCTACGCCTCGTTCGCGCAGGCCTTCCCCGGCACGATGCCGTACAGCGAGAGCATCGGCTTCATCACCGACCTCACGGCCGATGAGGACATCGACATGGTGTTCTATGTGGTGGCGCACGAGATGGGGCACCAATGGTGGGCCCACCAGGTGATCGGTGCGGACATGCAGGGCAGCACCCTGTTGAGCGAGAGCATGGCACAATACAGCGCGCTCATGGTTATGGAGCGTGAATACGGCCGCGCGCACATGCGCAAGTTCCTCAAGTACGAGAGCGACAAGTACCTGGAGGCGCGTGGCAGCGAGTCCATCGGCGAACGGCCGCTCCTGCAGGTGGAGAACCAGGGCTACATCCACTACAACAAGGCGAGCGTGATCCTCTACTGCCTGCGCGACTTCGTGGGCGAGGACAGCTTGAACCAGGCCTTCCGCGCACTAGTGGACACCTTCGGTTACGCAGAGCCGCCCTGGCCCACCGCGCTGGACCTGTACCGCGAGCTGGAGCGCGTGGTGCCGGATAGCCTTGACTACCTGCTCGAGGACGGCTTGAAGCACATCACCGTCTACGACAACAGCTTGACCAGCGCACGCGCAGTGATGAACACGGACAGCTCATGGACCGTGGAGATTGAGGTGAATGGACGGAAGGTGCGTGCTGATTCGCTCGGTCGGGAGACGGAGGTGCCCATGCATGACTGGATCGACATCGCAGTGGAACCCAAGCCGGTTCTTGGAGAGGAAGCCGATAAGTCACGGAACGACGAGCCATTGGCGCAGCGCCGCGAGCGGATACGGACCGGAGCGAACCGGTTCTCCTTCACGGTGCCGGAGCGTCCGCAAGCCGTGGTGATCGACCGGGACCACTTGTTCTTCGACAGCCGACCGGACGACAACACCAAGCGGGTGGAATAGCCGCTCACTTCTCCCCATACCGCGGATCCGGCTT
This sequence comes from Flavobacteriales bacterium, assembly GCA_016712535.1. Taxonomy (NCBI): domain Bacteria; kingdom Pseudomonadati; phylum Bacteroidota; class Flavobacteriia; order Flavobacteriales; species Flavobacteriales bacterium. The sequence continues at coordinate 401,211 of JADJQW010000004.1, read as the reverse complement.
CCACGGCAGCTTCTCCATGCTGACCGTGCGCAGCGCGCAATGCCCGAATTCCTCCTCCACGACCCCGGTCAAACGGTACACGCCACGGCCACGGAACGGGAAGCGCTCCGCCACGCTGGGGAACTGCGTGCTGTCCCAGAAGTCGCCCGCGGGGTCGATGAAAGAGCCGAAGCTCATGTAGCTCCCCGATTGCGTGGTGGTGGTCTTCACGTGGATCATGTAGCCGAGCATCGTCACGCGCAGGCCGATGTGCTTGTCCATGTCGCGCTTGAGGATGAACTGAGGGGCAGAGGCGAATGGCGAAAGGGAGTTGGTGAATGGGGCCTGAGCGCGCATTTCCCATTCGCCATTCGCCACCGACCATTCGCCGCACTCCACCAACGAGAACGGATCGCACAACGGGAAGCCGAGCAGCTCCAGCTCATCGTAGGCGTCGGCGAGCGGGTAGAACTGCAGGTCGGGCAGCTTGGGCTCCTCCACGCGCGTGATGAAGAGGTCGCCATCGCTTGAGACCGCAGCGGGGCGGTGCAGCAGGGTGAGGTCCCACAGCAACTGCGGCTTGCTCTTGCCGGTGAAGCGCAAGGCGCCCACGCGAATGAGGATGCGCGCCTGCTCGATGCCCAGCGGCACGCGCTTCAAGAGGTCCTGCAGATCGGCGAAGGGGCCGTGGCGGCGGCGCTCGTTCAGGATCAGTTGCACGGTGTCGCCCTCAAGGCTCTTGATGTTGGAGAGGCCGAGGAAGATGCGGGGAGGAGGTGAATGGCGAATAGGAGTTGGCGTATGGTGATCTCCTCCATTCGCCATTCGCCATTGACCATTCACCTGCCGGTCTTTTACCAAGGAGCACAGCTCTTCACTCCGGTTCACGCACGGCGCCTCGATCACAGCACCCGCGCGCTTCGCCTCGTGCAGGTAGAACTCCGTTCGGTAGAAGCCGCCGAAGTTGTTGGCCACGCCCACGAGGAACTCCAGCGGATGGTGCGCCTTCAGGTAGAGGCTCTGGTAGCTCTCCACGGCATAGCTGGCGCTGTGGCCCTTCGCGAAGCTGAAGCTGGCGAAGCTCTGGATCTGCCGCCACACCTCTTCGGCCTCTCCGGGCGGATAACCGAAAGCCTTGCAGTTTGCGAAGAACTTCTGCTCCACCACCTTGAACTCCGGCCGGTCGCGGTAGCGGATGTTCATGCCGCGCCGCACCGTGTCCGATTCCTCCAGGTCCAGCCCGCCGTAGAGATGCACCACCCTGATCACATCCTCCTGGTAGACCATCACGCCATAGGTCTCGGGCATGATCTCCAGCAAGCGTTTGGGCGCGAGCTTGCGGCGCTCGGGATCGTTGTGGCGCAGCAGGTATTCGCGCATCATGCCGCTCTCCGCCACACCAGGACGGATGATGCTGCTCGCCGCCACCAGCCCGAGGTAATCGTCCACCTTCAGCTTCTTCAGCAGCATGCGCATGGCGGGGCTCTCCACATAGAAGCAGCCGATGGTATCACCCTTGCGCAACAGCTCCTTGATGGCGGGATCCTGCTTGAAGCGCGGGATGTCGTGGATGTCGACCGCTGCGCGGAAGCCACAAGGCTCAAGCTCCTGGTCACAAGCTTCAAGGGAATGCGCCCCGGCATTGAAGCTTGGGACTTGAGCCTTGTGGCTTGAAGCTTGACTCACCAGCTCCACCGCATCCCGGATATGCCCCAGCCCGCGCTGGCTCAGCAGGTCGAACTTGTGCAGGCCCATGTCCTCGCATTCCAGCATGCTGATCTGCGTCACGGGGAATCCCTTCGGCGGACGGAACAGCGCCGTGAAACGCGTGACGGGCCTCTCCGTGATCACGATCCCGCCCGCATGGATGCCCAGGTGGTGAGGCATGCCGATGAGTCGCTTGCTGTAGCTGATCACGGCTTTCGCCACTTTGTCCAGCTCGCCGCTCTTGGCGTAGCTGCTCGGCCGCCCGCGTGCGTAGTAGCCGTGGCTGCCCTCGCTCAGCGCATCGATCTCCGCCGGCGGAAGCCCCACGGCCTTGCCCAGCTCGCGGATGGCGCCGCGCCATTGGAAGGTCGTGTAGGTGGCGATCTGCGCGGCGTGGATTCCGCCCGCACGGCCATCGGCTGTGTTGTACTTGTTGAACACGTAGCGGTACACTTCGTCGCGGTCCTTCCAGCTGAAGTCGATGTCGAAGTCGGGCGGCTTCTTGCGCGCGGGGTTGATGAAGCGCTCGAAGTAGAGGTCGAGCTCCATGGGGTCCACATCGGTGATGCGCAGGCAATAGGCCACCAGGCTGTTGGCGCCGCTGCCCCTCCCCACGTGGAAGAAGCCCCGGCTGCGCGCGTAGTCCACGATGTCCTGGTTGATGAGGAAGTAGCTGATGAAGCCCATGCGCTCGATCACGTCCAGCTCGTGGTGCATGCGCGCCAGCACCTTCGGCGTCACCTCCGGGTAGCGGTAGCGCAGGCCCTCACGCGCATCGCGATGCAGCTTCTCCCGGTCGGCGCGCAGATCGCTGGTGAAGGCCGCGCGCGTCTTGTCGCTGCCATCGAAGGCGATGCTGCATTGCTCCAGCAGGCGTTCAGCGTTCCCCAGCAGTTGCGGCCATTCGCGGTAGATGCGGCGCGCTTCCTCCTCGCTGCGGAAGCACTCATCGGGTCCGGCCAATTCCTCCTTCGGCAGCATGCTCAACACGGTGTTCTTCGCCACGGTGCGCAGCAGGCGATGCACGTTGTGATCGCTCTTGTTGCGCAGCGTCACCGGCATCAGGGCCACCAGGTCCTGCGTGCGCTTCGCCCAAGGCGAGAAAGGCAGGCGCGTGAGCTCGCCGGGTTTCACGCCCACACGCTCATTGGGCTTCAATTGCTCCGGCGCATGCGCGAACGGGTAGATGAAGAACGCATCATCCAGCTCCGGCGCGCGCTCCGGGATCGCCTCGTCATCCAGCAAGTGCGGGCTCAGCAATTCGTTCAGCCGCTGGAAGCCGTTGTTGTTCTTCGCGATGCCGATGTAGAGCAGCCGCGCGCCCTGCCGGAACTCGATGCCCGCGACAGGCCGGATGCCGAACCGCTGCTGCGCATCGCGCACGAGGTCGGGGATGCCCGCTGAGCAATGGATGTCGGTGAGCGCGAAGGAGCGCACACCGGCCTTCGCCGCTTCTTCAAGCAGCGCCTCCGGCTTCATCACGCCGTGCTTGAAGCTGAACCAGCTGTGGCAGTTGAGGTACATGAGTAGATTGACGCTTTCCCCGTCGATCGCGGGCCCCAGAAGGTATGGTGCGCGAACACGTGCCGAAAACGGAACTTCGCGCCCGATGTCAGACACCCCCTCCCGCACCGAGCTCTCCGCCCTCGGCGAATTCGGCCTCATCGAGCGCATCGCCTCGCGCATCCGGTTGCACAACACCAGCTCCATCAAGGGCATTGGCGATGACGCCGCCGTGATCGACCCGCAAGGGCTGCACCAAGTGGTCACCACTGACATGCTCCTTGAGGGCGTGCACTTCGACCTGGGCTATGCTTCGCTTCGCCACTTGGGCTACAAGGCCGTGGTGGTGAACCTCAGCGATGTGTACGCCATGAACGCTGAGCCACGGCAGGTCACGGTGGCGCTGGGCCTCAGCAACCGGTTCCCGGTGGAGGCCGTGGACGAACTGTACGCGGGCATGCTGCTGGCGTGCAAGAACTACGGCGTCGATCTCGTGGGCGGAGATACGAGCAGCAGCCGGAGCGGGCTGGTCATCGGCATCACCGCCATTGGATCGGCCAAGCCGGAGGAACTCGTGTACCGCAACGGCGCCAAGGAAAACGACCTGCTCGTGGTGAGCGGCGACCTCGGAGGCGCATACATGGGCCTGCAGGTGCTGGAACGTGAAAAGGCCGTGTTCACCGAGACAGGCGCTCAGCCGGAGCTCACCGGCCATGAGTACATCCTGGAGCGCCAGCTGAAACCTGAAGCGCGCAAGGACATCATCGCCTTGCTGCGGAAATTGGGGGTAAGGCCCACCAGCATGATCGACATCAGCGATGGACTCGCCAGCGAGTCCATCCATATCGCGCTCAGCTCCGGCCTTGGCGTGAAGATCTACGACGAGAAGATCCCGATCGACCCGGCCACGTACCAGACCGCCCGCGACTTCAACCTCGACCCCACCACATGCGCGCTCAATGGCGGTGAGGATTACGAACTGCTATTCACCATCGCTCAAGCCGATTACGAGAAGGTGAAGGGCAACCCCAGCCTGACCGTGGTGGGCCACATGACCGATGAAGCCAGCGGTCATCAGCTCGTGGATAAGCAGGGCGGGCAGCACGAGCTGCGCGCGCAGGGCTGGGATGCGTTCATGAAGAAGGCCTAAGCCGCCCGTCCCATGCGCTTTGCCCTTTCGCGGATGCAATCCGCGAAAGGCGATCCGGTCAATCTGCTTTCGGCCCATGCCACTGGATCCATGTAGTCGAGCACGCCGCGCTCCATCGGGTCGTCAAGAAGGACCAGCGCATCATCGCGGAAGGCGGTGAGCCTGGCCCGCGCATCATCCTCGCCGCGCGCTTGCGTCAGCTGCGCGATCAGCCTCAGCAGGCGCGGCTCGAAGCGATGCTTCCGCCCGTGGAGCTTCATGAAACGCTCCGTGTTCCGGTGCGCGTAAGCGAGCAGTTCGCGCTTGCCGCAATCGTATAGCAGCAGCAGGTGCATGAGACGGGTGAAGCAGCTCACATCGCTGAGGTCGTCGTGCCGCGCGGCGTTCAGCAACGCGTTGGTCCAGCGCAGCGCCTTTTCAAGCTGGCCCGAGCAGAAGAGGGCATAGGCGCATTCGTACTGAAGGACCGCGCGCCGCACCGGACCAAGCCGTTGTGCATGATCGCGCAGGCCGCGTTCCACCACCGGGATCAGCTCAACTGCTTTCGCTGCTTCGCCCAGCCGCAGATGCATGCTCAACTCCAGGCTAGTGGTCGTGGCGAACAGTTTCAGGTCAAGGTCGTCGTTCTCCGGCATGCCCCATTGGCCGGGCAGCGAGCGGAAACGCTTCAGCAACGCGAACGCCTCCTGGTATTGGCCGCACTGGGCGGTCACATAGGCCAGGTTGCTGATCACGCCGAGGATCAAGTTCGGTTCGTCCATGAAGGCGGCGCGCTCCCTCTCGAGAAGTGCGGCATTGGCTACGAGCTGCGCGCGGCATTCGTGGTTCATGCCCAAGGCGAATGCTGCAGCCGCTCGGATGTGATGATGCAGGAATCGCGCACGGGCGGATAGCAGCGTGGCGCCATCCTGCAGCAGCGGCTCGCTCAGCAATTCCCGGATACGGGCGGTTGATTCCGATTCCCTCGCCGCGCCTTGATGATACATGCGCAGGAACACCTTGCTCTTGATGGACCAGAGGCGGTCCACTTCGGCTTGCGAACGGCGGGCGGAATCGTCCTCGACGGCGATGGCATCGATTCCTTTTTCATCGATTCCGCTGTAGTTCCGGCATTCCAGCAAGCGACGCTCCCATTCTCGCACAGCCCCCAACGAAGCCTGCCGCTCATGCCGCAGCGCTAGCCGTCGCGCGCTCTGCAGCACCTTCAGCGCATCCGCGTAGAGCGCGCGCTGGTGCAGGATCTCCGCCTGGTGCAGGTGCCGATGGATTCGCGCATCAACGGAGCTCTCCGCATGGAAGGCCTCAAGGCTGTGCAGGATGGCTTCGTACAGGCGCCGCTTAGTGATGGCGAAATGGCGGGTAAAGGGTTCTCCTTGGAATCGATCGATCAGCGCTTCCTCGTTGTAACGCTCCATGTCAGCAATGGCATTGAAGAGCAGCTCCTGGTTGCCGTGCTCATGCCCGCCGCGGGCGACGTGAAGCTTGAAATAGCGCTTCTCCGCCGGGCTCATCGACGCGATGAGCCGATGCACATGATCCTGTGTCCTTGCTGGCATGCGGTATCCGCTTCGCAAGTGAAACTAGAGCGCCTCCCTCAAGGGGGTGCACGTCAATCGGGCAACGGCTTCCCGTGATCAGCGAAGGGAGGAAATGAAAACGCCCGGGTAACCGGGCGCTCATGCAAAGTACCGAATGCTGGGGGGGTCAGTTATTCGGCTTCTTCTTCTTGTTGCGCTCACCATCGCCGACATCGTCGCCATCGTCGCTGATGGAGCTTCCGCCAGAGGTGCCGCGCAGATTCCCGGGCTTGCCAGCGGCATCGTTTGAATCGAGGGATGCACCGCCCGAGCTCTTCGTGTCCCCGAGGTTCTCTTCCTCATGCTGGCAAGGAGCGAACCCATCATCCTTGGAGCAACCTGAAACGGCGAGCATGGCCAAGATGGCTATCGCGCTGAACAGGTTAAGGAAGGTGCTTTGGCGTTTCATGACGGACCAAATGTATAGTCGTCGTGGGGCGTTTGCAAGCCTTCAACGCGATTTGTTACGACCTGTTGCACAGGGAGTTCTATGAGCACGATGGTGCCTCTTTGCCGTTCGCTGGCCGCGTGCGACCGTTCCTTGGGGCCGTCTATCCGGATATCCGTCAGCTCAAGCCTGCGCAGCACATCGGCCCTGCCCTTCGTGATCTCGATCCCGCGGGAAATGTGGTCGTTCTCAACCCCCGATTTCGCTCTTTGGCTCTGCTCCACGCCGATGCCATCATCCTCGATCCGAACCACTACCCTGCCCGGCTCAAGAGCGGGTGCCGCCGTTATGGCCACATGCCCCTGGCCCTCCATCGGCAGGATGCCATGCCAGATGCTGTTCTCCACATAGGGCTGCAGCATCATGGCTGGCAGGCGCACCTGATTCGCATCCACTCCGGCATCAACGGTGATGGTATACCGGAACTTGTCCTTGAAGCGCATGTGCTCAAGCTTCAGGTAGAGTTCAAGGCGCTCCAATTCCTCGGCGAGGGTGGTGGTATCGCTCTGGCTGGCATCGAGGTTCTTGCGGATCAGCTTCGCGAAACTGGTCAGATAGCGGCTGGCGGTGGCGCGGTCCTGACGATTGATGTGGAACTGGATGCTGTTCAGCGCATTGAACACGAAGTGGCGGTTCATGTTGGCATTGAGCGCCTGCTGCTCCAATTGCAGCATCCGCGAGCGCAGCATCAGTTGGCGGGTCTTCTCGCGCCGTGCCCTGCGCGACGCTCGGATGCGATGGATGGCGTACGCGACGGACGCCATTGCAATCGCGCACAACGCGAAGAACCACCAGCGGGCCCAGTAAGGCGGGTCGATCCGGAAACTGAACGCAGCCGGCTCGCTCCAAGGCCCATCGCCGGCGGCCGCGATCACTTCAAAGGTGTACTGGCCATGCGGCAGGTTGCTGAAAGAAGCAAAGCGTGCATCGGTGGGCGGCAGCCAGTCCGGATCGAGGCCCACCAGGCGATAGCGGTAACGCACCTCTTCCGGGCGGGCGAATGCCGTGGCCGAGTAGTCGAAGGTGAGGTAGTGCCGCCGGTAGTCCACATGCAGTCCGATCGGAAGGCCCTCGGCATCGAGGCTGTCGCATTGGTCCTTCCAGAATGACGGCTGCAAGAATGAGCGGACGCCATGGATGCTGATTCCCGGTGCCGTCGCATGCGCGGCACGAATGCCAGGAATCACAGGCCCCTGGTAGAGCACCAGCCCTGTCGCGCTGCCGAAGAGCATGCGGCCATGCGTCCAGGCGTGCGCCGAATTCAGGTTGAACTCGAGACCGCGCAGGCCATCGCTCATGGTCACGTGCTGGCGTGCCGACGAATCCGTCAGGATGCTATCGGCATCGAACCGGAACAGGCCATTGTTGGTGCCGGCCCAGATTCTACCAGCTTCATCCGAACGGAGGAAGTTGATGTAATTCGATCCGAAATCATCGGCGAACCGGATGGTGCGGACACCGCCCGGCAGCAGGCAAGAGACCCCGTTGGCGGTGCCCACCCAGGTACGTTGCGCTCGATCCCGGACCATGCAGAGCGCCGTATGATCGCTCAGTCCTTGATCCATGCCGATCCGATTGAAGCGACCCTCCCGGAAGGTGAAGAAGCCGTCATCGCCCACCATCTCCAACCCGTCATCAGCAGAGGCCATGATCGCACGCACGGACCGCTGAGGACCGTGATCACCTGTTTCGTGGCGGAACTGCCCGGTGCCCGGATCGAAGGAGTAGAGCCCTTCGCGCGTGCCGCACCAGATGCGCCCGGTGCTGTCTTGATGCAAGGCGAACACCCTTGACCCTGCTAATGGCGCATCGCCGCGCTGGCGCTGCACCACGCCGTTCACCACATGCGCCAGGCCTTCGCTGGTGCCGAACCAGAGCGAGCCATCGCGATCAAGGAGACCGCACCATACCGTGTTGTTCGGAAGGCCATCGAAGGTGGTGATCATGGCCATGCCGTCCATGCGGCAAATGCCATTGTCGTATGTGCCGAGCCAGAGGTCGCCTAGGGCATCGGCCGTGATGCTCATCACCAGGTCGCTGCAAAGGCCGTCCTTCACCGTGAAGGTGACGAACCGATCCCCAAGATACCTGAGCGCGCCTGCGCCGTCGGTCCCGAACCACAGGTTTCCCTCACGGTCCTGGTAAGCGCACTGGATATTATCGTTCGGAAGTCCTTGATGCACCGTGAAGGTCCGGAGGCGCTTCCCTTCAAGCATGTTCAGGCCCAGCTTCGAGCCTATCCACAATCTGCCCCGGTCGTCGCGCAGCAAGCAACGGACGTTATTCTGCAGCAGCCCGTTCTCCTCATCGTATTCCGCGAGCAATGCGCCGTTCGTCGCCACGCGATAAAGGCCGCTGCCAAGGGTGCCGACCCACCAGCTGCCGTCATCGGCCTCAGCCAAAGCGCTCACAAGCTTCGGCTCAGCGTCGCCGACCGGGACATCTGCACAACGGCCATCGGCGCAATGCAACAGGCCGGTGCGATGCCCAACGAGCAGGGAACCATCGCGCAAGAGCAGCATGGCACGCACATTCGGTGCTCCGATAGGATACCCGGCCATGAGGTGCACGCCCTTCGAATCTCGATGGTACACGCCGCTTCCATCCGTTCCTATGTACAGGTCTCCGCCAGGCGCCGCAGCCATGCTGAGCACGCGTGCTGCGCGATCACTGCCTGGCAGGCGCTCTTCGATCAACCTCTTCCCCTGGACCCGCACGATGGCATTGCCGGAGCCCAGCCAGAGCGTGCCTTCTGCATCAAGTGCGATGGCGCTCACCAAAGGGTCCGGCAGGCCGTCCTGCACAGAGCGGTTCTGGAACACAAGGCCATCGAACCGGCTGGCTCCGCCCAAGGTGCCGTACCAGAGGAAGCCGTCGGCATCGTGGGCGATCGCGCGCACCTGGCTCTGCGCGAGGCCATCACGCGTCGTGACCTGTCTGAACGCATGCTGTTGCGCTTCGCTCGCAGAAGCGGCGGCTAAGGCAACAAGCAGGGCGCAGGCACGCATCGCCCGCAAATCTCAGAACGTATTGATCAATCCGAGGAAATCGGGCAAACGCCGGCGCGACACGGGGATCATGGTGCCATTGTCGAGCATGGCCATGTTGCCTTCGGTGCGGCTGAAGCCCTTCAGGTGCTCGAGGTTGATGATGTACGACTTGTGCACGCGGAAGAAGGTCTTGGGGTCCAGGTTGTCCTCGAACACCCGGATGTGCTTGCTGCTCACGCTGCGCTTGCCGTCCTTCAAGTGCACGGTGGTATAGCTGTCGTTGGCCTCCAGGTACATGATGTCCTCCTGCTTCAGCAGCACCAGGCCATCGCGACCGGGGATGGCCACGCGCGTGCTCAAGGGTGAGGCCGGATCCTTCATCAGGGCCGCGATCGCCGAGGGCTGATTGCTATGGAGCTCTCCGGCAGCCTTCGCCATTTTCTTCACCGCACGCTCCAGTTCCTCATGGTCGATGGGCTTCTCCAGGTAATCGAGCGCGTTCTCCTTGAAGGCCTTGAGCGCGTATTCATCATAGGCCGTGGTGAAGACCACCGGCAGATCGAGCTCCGCGATGGAGGCGAGCAGCTGGAAGCCATCCTCACCGGGCATCTTGATATCGAGGAAGAGGGCATTGGGCTGCAGCTCCTGGATGCGCTGTCGGGCCTCGGCAGCGCTCCCCGCTTGTCCAACCACTTGCACCTCGGGGCAATGCTCTTCGAGCATCATGCGGAGGTTCTCCCGGGCATCGGCCTCGTCGTCAACGATCAGCGCGCGCAGTGACATGGTGTTCTGGTTTGGCGAAAAGATAGACTGAAGGCGCTGCGCGGAAGTCGATCGCCAGCCTTCGGCAAGGGTGGGGCGAGCAACGGCGAAGGCATCATCCGTCGCACTGCGCCCATAACCCGCTTCGCAACGTGCACGCCCGATCGGCGCATTGAGCGTATCCCCCGCTCACTTGACGGGCTTTGCCGCTCCTCGTTCATCACCTCCGCGACGCGCTGCCCCACGCTAGCTTGGTGCCACGAACGCCGGAAAAACCCCTCGTTGCCATGCGTACTGAAAGGACTTCACTCTGGATCTTCAATGATCAGGGCAGCTAGCCTGCCCATGGGATAGGGTTTGGTTTTGGTTTGGTGGTGGGAGGCCCGGTCGGCAAGAGCTGATCGGGCCTTCGGCCTTCAGGAACCCGCTAAGGCCAGTTGGCGTATGAAGCCCAATTCCACCCTGGCATGGCCCACCAGCCCCTCGAGCTCCGCTTGCGCATCGACCAGATCGAGCGCCTGCTCATGTTCGATTACGAGCCCGGCACCGAGGGCGCGCTGTTCGATATCTGCGATGCCAGCGGCCACATCGTGAAGTCAGGCGATGTGCGCGGTCCGGTGACCCGCGTGCGCATCACCGACCTGATGGGTGAGGACTACTACCTCATGGTGCTCGACGGAGAGACCTCCGCCGTGCAGCCTTTCCAACTCCGCCGCGTCGCTTGACCTCCTCCACGCCGATCGTTCCCACGTACCGCGCCCTGACCATCGCCGGCAATGTGCTGGAGAAGGATGAGCAGGGGGAGGCGGTGTACTCGCTTGTGGTGGATACCACGCTGCCCGATGCGGTGGAGGTGGTGTACGAGCTGCGCTGATTCCCGCTTCTGTTTCCAAGTTTCACGACCGTTCGTGTGATAGGACGTTTCGTTCCTCGTAGGGCATGCATGAGACTTGGCGCCTCGCGCTAGGTTGGCGTTGCGCACCGGTCACATCCGGCGCCGAATACCATGACCGCTCGGTACTCCTTCCTGCCCGGCATTCTCCTGCTCGCGCTGAATACGGCCCATGCACAAGCCTTCTCCGAACTGGATATCGGTGACGTGCGCGCCCGGTTCTTCTCGAATGGCCGCGTAGCCGGTGGCGGCAGCCAGAGTACCTCCCAGTACGAGGTGCCCATTGGTGAACCCGCGAGCCCGCTCTATGCCGGCGGCCTCTGGCTCGGAGGACAGGATGCCAATGGCGGCTTGCGCGTCTCGAGCACGCTCTATGATTCTTTCGGCACCATGCACTTCTTCCCAGGGCCCCTCAAACTCAATGGCACAACGGACGAAGCCACTTCAGCGACCTACGACCAAGTGTGGCGCGTGAGCCGGGCCGAAGTGGATGCGCACCACGCATATTTCCTATGCCTGAATGACCCTGGCTGCGACCCATCCATCCTTTTCCCGAATGGATACACTATCCCGGCGTCCTTCACCGCTTGGCCCGCCATGGGCGATATAGCTGCGGGCTACGACGCATACCTCGCGCCATTCCACGACTTCAACCAAGATGGCTACTACGACCCGGCCGATGGCGATGCACCTTGCATCATGGGCGACCAAGCGCTCTTCAGCGTCTTCAATGACTACCTCGGCGTCGCGAACGGCAACACGGGCCTGGGGGTCGAAGTGCAACAGATGCCATTCGCGTTCAACAGCTCGGATCCTGCCATCAGCCAGTCCGTGTTCGTGTCCTACCGCCTGATCAACCGCAGCGCGCAGACCTACACCAGCACCATGCTCGGGTTCTTCAACGACTTCGATATCGGCTGCGCCAGCAACGACTTCATCGGCTGCGACCCATCGCGTAACCTGGCCTACGCCTACAATTGGGACAACTTCGATGCGAGTTGCACGGGCCAAGCCGGATATGGGGTGCAGCCACCGGCGTTCGGCATGGCTGTGATCAAAGGACCACTGGTCGAACCCGACGGGTCGGATGATGCGCAATCCAACGCGCTGCCCAATTGGAACGGCCGGGGCTTCGGCGATGGGATCATCGACAACGAGCGCTACGGGCTTTCTCACTTCATGTACTTCAACAGCTACTCATCATCCTGCTGCAACGACCCGGCAACGACGGTGCATGCCTACAACTACTTGCGCGGCATCTGGAAGGATGGTACGCCCATGAGCTATGGCGGGTCGGGCTACGATCCGGACCCTGATGCGCTGCTCTGCGCGTTCATGTTCCCCGGCGATGGCGACCCTGTAGGAGCGGGCACCGGTGGACAAGTGCAGGCGCCGTGGAGCGAAACCGCCCAGACACCAGCCACACCGGATCGCCGCGGACTCATGGGCATGGGAGCCTTCACGTTGGAACCCGGTGAGAACATGCACCTCCTATTCGCTTACGTGTATGCGCGCGCTTCGAGCGGCGGACCAGAAGCGAGTGTGGTTGCATTGCGCTCTCGCGTGGATAGCGTACTGGCGTTCGCGCAGACCCTGCCTGTTTGGAATGTCGGCGAGACAATGGCCTTCGGCAATGGTTGTGCGGATTACACCTCGGTGAATGTGAGTGAGCCGCATAGCACGCTCCAGCTCGCGCTCTTCCCCATCCCCGTTTCCGACGCGGTACACTTCCAAGCGCCGAACGACCTTGCTGGTGGTGCATTCACCCTGCGCGATGCCACGGGCCGCACTATCCTGCGGCAGCGCATACAGCCTGATCGCAACAGCATCGATGTGCGCGCGCTTGCGGAAGGCGTTTACCTCTACGAGGCCGTTGCAAGGAATGCACGGCACACGGGGCGCATCCTGAAGGAGTGATGGCGAGATATCGGAATGAGCGACAGCCCCTCGAACGCCTCGAGGGGCTGTCAAGCACATAGGCTGTTCCGTCTAGGTGGTCGCTTGCGGGCGTAGTGCACGCCGCAGCTGCGTGGCCAGCACCCAAGCCGCCGTCGCGATCATGCCTACCATGAGCAGGATGTCCGCTCCGGGCCAGTGCAACGTCTTGAACATCATGCCGCAGAGCGCTGTGACGATCGATGGGGCGAACCAGCCCGGCTTGCTGATCTCGATGGTCCATGGCACGCGTCTTCGAGCGATTCGAAGCACAATGGCCACGGCGGTGAGCAGAGCGCTGAACAGCACGATGGTGCCCGCTCCCGGCCAGTGAAGGAGCTTGAAAAGAACGCCTACGATGAGGCCGGCCAATCCTAGTGCGCGCAGGTTCATAGTGGTGCGGTTTGCAAGCTGAATGCGCGCGCAAGGCTGAGGTAACGCGAAACGAGGCTGGTGCCCGAAGCCCCTGCACCATGTCGCGGGGCCGAATCGATCTAGGCCGGTACCACTTTCCTGTTCATCATCTCCTCCACCGCATCCGCTTCAACGGGAATGTCAGCGAACAGGTCAATCGGGGTGTCGCGTGTAACGAGGATGTTGTTCTCCAGGCGGATGCCCAGTTTCTCCTCGCGGATGTAGATGCCCGGCTCCACGGTGAAGACCATGTCCGGCTGGATCATCTCGTTCCACAGTCCCACATCGTGCACATCCAAGCCGAGGAAGTGGCTGGTGCCGTGCATGAAGTACTTCTTGTACAGCGGCTTCTCCGGATCCTGCTTCGCCACATCGTTCTTGTCGATGAGCCCGAGACCGATCAGTTCGCTCTCCATGATCTTGCCCACCTGCTTGTGGTAGTCGGCGAGCAGGGTGCCGGGGCGCAGCAACTGCGTGGCCTCATTCTTCACGCGCAGCACCGCGTCGTATACATCGCGCTGGCGCTTGGTGAAACGGCCGTTCACGGGGACGCACCGCGTCAGGTCGCTCGCGTAGCCGCCGTACTCGCAGCCGAAGTCCATCAGGATCACATCGCCGTCGTTGCACATCTGGTCATTGGTGATGTAGTGCAGCACGCAGGCGTTGTAGCCGCTGGCGATGATCGGCGTGTAGGCGTGCCCGCGCGAGCCGTTGCGCAGGAACTCGTGCGTGATCTCCGCCTCGATCTCGTACTCCTTCACGCCGGGCTTCACGAAACCGCATACGCGCTCGAAGGCCTTGCCCGTGATCGCGATCGCGCGTTGGATCTGCGGCACCTCCTCCTTCGTCTTGCGACTGCGGATGCGGTGCATGATCGGCGCGCTCCGCTTCACGCTGTGCAGCGGATATTGGGCGCGCAGTTCCTTGTTCTTGCGCTCCTCGCGCGTCTCCACCTCGTTGCCTTGGCGCAGGTGCTCGTTGCTGTTCAGGTACAGGTGCTCGCATTGCGGGACCAGCCGCTTGATCGTGGCCTCGTAGCTCGTGGTCCACAGCACGGTGGCGATGCCGCTCAGCTCGCTCGCTTCCTTCTGGCTGAACTTGGCGCCTTCCCAGATCGCGATCAGCTCGCTGGTCTCGCGCACGAAGAGGATCTCGCGGTCCTTGGGATCCATCGCATCGGGGAAGAGCAGCAGGATCGTCTCCTCCTGATCGATACCGCTGAGGTAGAAGATATCGCTGGCCTGCTTGAATGGCATCGAACCATCAGCGCTCGTGGGCATGATATCGTTGCTGTGGAAGATGGCAAGGCCGCCTTTCTCCATGGCTTGGCGGAAACGGAGGCGGTGCTCGCGGTAGGTGGCGGCGGAAAGGGGGGCGTAACGCATGGCTGGGAACTGTGAATGGCGAAGGTAGTAGAGGTATGTCTTGGGCTGCCGGCAGCAGTCCTCGCCGATCATCGGACTACTTGCTGCTATCCTTGGCGCATCTGAACTTCACACCATGCCAAAGCCCAACAAGACCCACGCCACCGCCGCCAGCGTCGATGCCTTCATCGACAAGCAGCCGAAGGAGGAGGTGCGCGACGATTGCCGCGCGCTGATGAAGCTGATGCATGAGCTCACCGGCGAGGAGCCGCACATGTACGGCCCGAGCATCGTTGGCTTTGGCGCCTACCACTATACCTACGCCAGCGGCCATTCGGGCAGCGCGCCCTTGGCGGCCTTCAGTCCGCGCAAACCGGATCTGGTGATCTACCTGGGTCAGGAAGCCTTGGATTCGACGACACTGGCTAAGCTGGGCAAGTCGCGGGCCACCAAAGGCTGCCTGTACGTGCGGCGCCTCGCCGACATCGACCTGAAGGTGCTGAAGGGGATGATCAAGAAATCGATCGCGGCCACAAGGAAGGCCTATCCGCAGCGCTGAAGGCCTAACCCCTGAACCGCACCATCACCGTGTTCCCTTTCTCCTCGCGCGTGATCTCCAGCTTGTCCTTCAGCGCATTCACCAAGGAAGAGAGCGAGGCGTGACCGTAGCTGCGCGGATCGAAGCCGGGATCGAGGCGGCGCAGGGCTTGACCGATCTTGCTGAGCGAAGCGGAATCCTCTTCGCCACTGGCGATGGTGAACGCCTTGCGCAGCTTGTTCATCAGTGCGGTGTTGGCCGAAAGCGGACTGGAGGCGCTGCCCTTCCGGCGGTCGTTGGCGGGCCGGGCCGGGGTCGCCGGTGACTCATGCACATCGAGGTTCTCAACGTAGATGAAGCGCTCGCATGCTTTCACGAAGGCATCGGGGGTCTTCTTCTCGCCCACGCCCATCACGAAGATGCCGCTCTCGCGCAAGCGCGTGGCCAGGCGCGTGTAGTCGCTGTCGCTGCTCACGATGCAGAAGGCATCCACCAGTTCACCGTGGAGGATGTCCATGGCGTCGATGATCAGGGCGCTGTCCGTGCTGTTCTTGCCCTTGGTGTAGGCGAACTGCTGGACGGGCTGGATCGCATTCGCGTTGAGCAGCTCCTTCCATCCGCTCATCCCGGTGGTGGTCCAATCGCCGTAGATGCGGCGGATGGTGATGGTGCCTTGCTTCGAGACTTCTTCCAGGATGGCGGCGAGGCGCTTCGGAGCCGCGTTGTCGCCATCGATCAAGAGCGCGATGGTGGTGTCGTTGATCTTCTTCATGCGGGGACAAGGTAGAGCGGGCCCCGGTGCAAGGAAGACGCACCAAGGGAGACCGATGACGCAGGGCCCCGCTCTGTTTACCGTTGAACGGCACGACCTTCGCCACGCCGCGGACCATGAGACCCACGCGCCTCCTCTCCTATTCAGCCATCGCCCTGCTCCTCGCCTCCTGCTCCCGCTATCAGGACGTGGTGCTGCATGAGATCACCGATGCCGAGCTGATCAGCATGAATGCGAAGTCCATCGCCTTGCGGGTCGATGCGCGGATCGAGAATCCCAACGGTTTCCGGATCCATGTGGAAGAGCCCGATGTGGACCTCTTCCTGAACGACCGTTACATCGGCAAGGCACTGCTCGATTCGGCGTTGGTGATAGACAAGAAGACCACCTCGGTCTATCCGGTGTACATGCACGCCGACCTCGCAGGCGGGCCATTAGTGGCCATGCTCATCACCAGTGCGCTGAGCGGCGAGGTTAAAGTGGGCGCGAAGGGCTCCGCTGCTGGCCGCGCCGGTGCGTTGAAGAAACGCTTCCCCTTCGATGTGAGCCAGGTGATCAGCCTCAGGGACTGACCACCGGCCGTTTCTGCACCACTACTTCGAATCCGAGGAGGCCGTCGGCGATGCTCACTTCCTGCATGTGGCCATGCGCACCGGGCAGGTCGGGGTAGATGCTGCGCGCCATCCAATGGTCATGCAGGAAGTCATCGGTGAATGTGTACGTCCAATACGTGCGGTGATTCTCGACATCCATCACCTGATGCGTGCTGGCCGATGGAGGGCCATGCCCGATGTAATTGGACCAGAGCAGCGCACTGGTCACCAGCGGACCGATGGCCAGGAGGTTGAATAGGAACCACTCCAAGCGCTCCATGCCCATGCGCAGCCCTGAGCGAGCATAGGGAAGCAGGTTGCCCACGAAGCAGAGGCCGATGAAGAAGCGCATCAGCAGGCCATGGTCGATGAGCGTCCAGGGCACCACCGTGAGCGCGCTCACCAATCCAACGAAGACACCGAGGGCCATGAAGGTGCCGGGCCAGCTGCGGTCGAGCACCTCCGATGGGGGGCCTGATCCAACGGCGAATGGTTGATCGCGCCGCCGGGCATCAGTCAGGACCGGTGCGCGAGCGACTTCCTTTGAAGGATCCATGACGCTCGGACAAAGTAATCCGCCCAACCGGCTCGCACGCGAAAGCAGCCCCTACCTCCTGCAGCATGCGCACAACCCGGTGGATTGGTTCCCCTGGGGCGAGGAGGCCCTCGCTAAAGCACGCTCGGAGAACAAGCTGCTGCTGGTGAGCATCGGCTACAGCAGCTGCCATTGGTGCCATGTGATGGAGCGCGAGAGCTTCGTTGATCCCGCGATCGCCGCGCTGATGAATGCGCGGTACATATGCGTTAAGGTGGATCGCGAGGAACGGCCCGATGTGGACCACGTGTACATGACCGCCGTGCAGCTGATGACCGGCCGGGGCGGCTGGCCCTTGAACTGCTTCGCATTGCCCGATGGCCGCCCAGTGTATGGCGGCACCTACTTCCCGCCGGAGCAATGGAGCCGTGTGCTCACCGACCTGAATCGGACATGGCAGGCAGAGCCGACCCGCGTGATGGAGCAAGCGGCACGGCTGCAGCGCGGGGTCGCTGGCAGCATGATCGCTCCAGACGAGGCAGCGCCCATCGCCGAAGCGCGAGCAACCGTGCTGCGCATGGCCGAGGCCTGGAAGCCGCGGCTCGATCAGCAGCATGGCGGCGCCGACCGCGTGCCCAAGTTCCCCATGCCAAACAACTACCAGTTCCTGCTTCGCTTGGCGGTGCTCACCAACGACAGGGAATTGCTTCAGCACGTGGAGCTCACGCTCGACCGCATGGCCATGGGGGGCATCTTCGATTGGGTGGGCGGCGGCTTCGCACGCTACAGCACCGATACCCTGTGGAAGGTGCCGCACTTCGAGAAGATGCTGTACGACAGCGCGCAGCTCGTATCGCTCTACAGCCAAGCCTATCAAGTGCTGAAGAAGGCGATCTACAAGGAGGTGGTCACCCTCACCATCAGCTTCATCGAGCATGAGATGTCATCGCCTGAAGGCGCGTTCTTCAGCGCGATCGATGCCGACAGCGAGGGCGAGGAAGGCCTCTTCTACGTGTGGTCCGATGACGACCTGCAGGAAGCGCTCGGCCCCGAATACGATCTGGCCCGCGCCTACTTCGACATCGGCGGGAAAGCCTTGTGGGAGCATGGCCGCAACATCCTGAGGCGCGGCATGCCCGATGCCGACTTCGCGCGCGCATTCGGCATCGGCGAAGCGGAGCTGGGTGAGCGCCTCGCGCGGATCCGGACCTTGCTGATGCAGGCGCGCAACAAGCGCGTGCGCCCGGGCCTCGACGATAAATCGCTCACCAGCTGGAACGCGCTCATGGTCACCGGCCTGTGCGATGCCCACGAGGTCTTCGGCGAGGAGCGATGGCTCAGCCGAGCGGAGCGTTGCATGGAGCACTTGATGAAGGAGTGCCGCAAGACCGATGGCGGCTTGCGTCATAGTTGGAAGGCGGGAACCGCTTCCATCAATGGCTACCTGGAGGACTATGCGTTCACGATCGAGGCCCTATTGGCGCTCTATGGCCTCACCTTCAATGAGCGCTGGCTCACCGATGCCTTGGCACTGGCCGAACATGCCATCCGCCACTTCCGCGATGAGTCCACCGGCTTCTTCCACTTCACCAGTGACCAGGATGCGCCCTTGATCGCGCGCCCCATGGAGCTCGACGACAATGTGATCCCGGCGAGCAACTCCGCGATGGCGCGCTGCCTATCCGCGTTGGGCACCTATCACGACGATGCCCGATTGGGCGGCATGGCCGAAGCGATGCTCGCGCGCATGCTCCCGCGCATCGCCGAGCATCCATCAGGCTTCAGCAATTGGGGCCATCTCGCGCTGATGCGCGGATGGCCTCTGCACGAGATCGCCATTACGGGGCCTGAAGCGCTGCGCCTGCGGCGCGATTTCGCGGAGCGGTACATCGCCAATCGGCTCTTCCTGGGCACAACGGGTCGTTCGCAATTGCCCTTGCTGCGCGACAAGGCCCTGCCCGGGAGCATGATCTTTGTATGCGTGGAAAAGAGCTGCCAGCTTCCCGTACCCACTGTTCAGGAAGCCCTCTCCCAGCTGCGATGACGATGTTCCCCGGACTGCGCCTCCTCCTCCCTTCAACTGCACTGTTCCTGGCCGTATGCGAAGCCCTCCCGCAAGCACTGCTCGTGATCCCGGGCGCCGAGGAAACGGATCTTCCAGCCTTCAACGAACGCTTCATCGCGCGCAACGGGATCGCCAGCATCGTGGGTGAGCGCCTGGTGAAGCGCGACGGTGAACCCATGCGCACCGAGCGGGAACGACTGCTCTATCGCTTCGATGACGCGGGCCGGCTGACCTACAGCAACAACTCCTACGGCCAGCCGGGCACCGGGCGCGACACGGCTTCCATCGCCTACGAGCACGATGCCGATGGCCGGGTGGTTCGGCGCTTGCGCAACGACCTCGGCGGCCACTTCGCGTATGTGGTGGATCATGATGCGGAGGGACGTGTGGTCCGGGAGACCTATCAGCGGATCGAGAACCTGGGGAGCAACCGCTACGAATTGGTGCCCGGCGCCGTCATCGAGGTGAGCGACGAGCACTTCCGCTATGCGCGCCTGAACGACAGCACGGAGCTCAAGTCCTACTTGAATAACCTTGACCTGCCCTATCGTGAGCAGCTCTTCACCAGTGATCGGCGCGGTTACCTGCTCGCCATCGACGACCATTACCTGGTGAGCAACCGGCGCGGTCGGATCGCCTTCCGATACGATGAGCAGGGCCGCTTGGCCGAACGCACGGAACAACCCGACCTGGCTCAGGCCCGGATCACGCGGCGTCTTTGGCGCTACGATGCTGCTGGCAATGTGATCGCGGGCGAGTACTGGCTCGGCGAAAAGCAGGTCTCACGGGACGAGTACGTGTACGAGGAAGGCACCATGCTGCCCAAAGCACGGCTGCGCAAGGACATGTCCTCGGGCAATATCCATGTGCTGAAGTTCGTAACGACCCGGCGCTGAGCCGAGCTCAAGCTCCCTTCTTCCGGGGCTGGGTCACCTTGGCCTCTTTGCCATAGAGGGGCACCAGGTAGGCGAGGTCGTCCATTGCACCATCACGCAATCGCTCGTCCGCTATTGCGAGCATGGCGCGCGCATGCGGACGAACGCCTGGCCTATGCGTGATCAACGGGTGCCGGGACCACAGCTCCGTGGCCTTGTCAGCGCCATCTCCGAACACAGCGCATGATCCGGCGCTCTCGGCCCATGCCTCTTCGAGCAGCAGGGGCGCGGCTTCGCCATGCACGCGTCCATCCGGACCGAACGCTTGGGCGAACACCTCCATCCGACGCGCGTCGATCATGGGCCATGACGCGTGGCCCTTCAATCCCGCCGACTGCACCAGGGTCTCCAGGGTGGACACGCCGATGATCGGGATGCCGAGCGCATAGCAGAGGCCCTTGGCCGCGCTGAGCCCGATGCGCAGTCCCGTGTAGCTGCCCGGCCCGATGCCGACGGCCACCGCCCCGAGCATGCGCATGTCAGCGCCGGCTTCGCGCAGCACCGCATCGATGAACACATTGATCTTCTCGGCATGCACCAGGCGATCGCTCGCAAGCTCCTGCTCAGCCAGCAGCACGCCGTCGCGGCCCAAGGCCACGGAGCAGAGCTTGGTGGCGGTCTCGATGCAGAGGATCACGGGCACGGCGGCGAAGATGGCAAGGCGATGCGTGGCAACGCGCGCATCATAGGCGCGCCAAGCGCATGGCCCACCGGATGAAGAAGGGCTTGAAGGGCGGCCTCAGCGGAGCGAGCGTTCCCCACGCCCGCTTCTGCACGCTGCGCTCATTGCTGAAGGCGAGGAAGGAATGGCGGCCACCGCTCTTGCCGAGGCCGCTGTGATTCACGCCGCCGAAGGGCTGCCACGGATTCGAGCTCACGGCCATCAATTCATTGATGGCCGTGGTGCCGGCCGTGGTTCTGCGCATGATCGCCTCGGTCGCGCGCTTGTCGTTGCTGAGGATGTAGAATGAAAGCGGCCGCTCCAGCTTCTCGATCACCGCCAGGGCCTCATCCAGTCCGGTGTATGCGATCACGGGCAGCACCGGGCCGAAGACCTCTTCCTGCATCACGGCCATGTCCGTGGTCACCCCCGTGATCACGTGGGGGGCCATGAAGCGCTCGCCTTCGCGCAGCCCGCCGCCGATGGCCACGCGCGCGCCCTTCGCCACCGCATCGTCGATCAAGGCCTTCACGCGCTGGAAGTTGCGCTCGTTCACGATCCGGCCATAGTCAGGTGAGGATTCGAGGCCTTCCCCGGAGGAGTCATACAACCGTGGGATCTCTTCCGCGCAGGCAGCGATGAACGCATCGACCTGACCTTCATGCACCAGCGCGTAATCGGGGGCGATGCAGGTCTGGCCCGTGTTCATGCACTTGCCCCAGATGATCAGGTTGGCCGCCTTCCGGACATCGAAGCTCTTATGCAGGACCACCGGCGATTTGCCGCCAAGCTCCAGCGTCACCGATGTGAGGTGCTCCGCGGCGGCGCGCATCACCACCTTGCCCACGGCCGGGCTCCCGGTGAAGTAGATGTGGTGGAAGGGCTTGGCCAGCAGCGCCGTGGTGGTGGGAACATCACCCTCGATCACCGCCACGTCCGCTTCATCGAAGAGATCGGTGATCATGCGCTTGATGAAGGCGGAGATATGCGCGGAGACCTCCGAGGGCTTCACGACCACCGCATTGCCCGCAGCGATGGCGTGCATGAGCGGCAGGACGGTGAGCTGCAGCGGATAATTCCAAGGGGCGATGATGAGCACATGCCCTTTCGGCTCGTAGCGCGTCCATGCCTTCAGGCCGGACATCGCCAAAGGCACCGGTGCGGGCTGGTCCTTCACCCATTCGCGCAGATTGACATGCACATGCCGGAATGCCGCGAGCATGGGCAGCAGCTCGATCACCTTGCTCTCTTCGGGCGAACGGCCGAGGTCCAGGCGCAGGGCCTCGGTCCACTCCCGCATCCTGTCCTTGTCAAGCAGGTATCGCTCGATGCCCCGGATGCGCTCGAGCCGATCCTTCACGGCGGAATCCTTGAGGCGCTGCAGATTCCCGGGAGCGCGCTGCAACGCGTAAAGACGGTCGGCCTCGGCCACATTGCTGAATCGCTGGTCGGTCATGCGGATGGCGCTTGCGCAGCGCCGTGCGCAAATGTCCGTAAGAACGGGCCCGAGGCGGATGCACTGATCAGAGCGCCACGGGCATGCCTTGGAGGATCTCGAGGTACTTCTGCGCCATCAGGTACTGGTACTTGGCGGCGATCAGGTCGGCCTGCGAGCGGTTCACCGTGGCCTTGATGGTGGCCAGCTCCATGCTGGTGATGGCTCCTTGCGCGAAGCGCTCGGTGGCATACGCCTCGTTGAGGGCTGCGGCATCCACCGCTTTCTGGGCAGCAAGGAACTGCTTGTAGGCCGAGCGTTGCGCCACGATGGCATCGAGCACATTGCGCTGCAGGTCGTTGCGCACGGCAACGAGGCTGTTGCGTGCGCGTTCGTGCTGCACGCGCGCGCGGTCGATGGACAGCCGGTTCTGCATCTGGTTGAAGACGGGGACGTTGAGCTGGAAGAGCAGGCTCTGGTTGAGGTTCTGGTCGAGCTGCTTGCCGAAGGGCGTGAGCTCCGTGTTCACATTGAAGGTGGGCGCGTACACCAGATCGCCGCCGAGCGTGCTGCCGATCACCACCGGATCGCCGATGATGGGCTCTCCCACTTGCTGGAAGTTGCGCCCGCTGTAGCCCGTGCCGACGGATCCGCTCAGCCCAAGCGTGGGCATGCTGCCGGATCGCGCGATGCCGATGCCTTTCTCAGCGCTCTGGGCCTGAGCTTCGGCCTGCGCGAAGCTGGGGTTGCTGCGCAGGACATTGGCCAGCACCTCAGCGGGGTCCGCTGTGGGCTCGGTGATCCGCAGGCCGGTGATCGCCGGTGCCTGGATGTCGAAGCTGAGCATCTCTTGCGGCTCCAATTGCAGCGCACGGCCAAGGGCGAGCATGCGCTGGTCGGACTGATTGCCCAGGTCAACGACGGAGAATTCCTCCTGCGCCAGTTGCGATTCGATGGCCAGGAGGTCGGCGCGAGCGAGCCGGCCCGCCTCCACGAGCGCTTGGGTGCGTGCGATCTGCTCGCGCGTGCTGGCGGCCTGCGCCTCCGCTGCGGCCTTGCGCTCGCGCAGCGCCACCACATCGAGGAAGGCCTGCACGGATTCGAGGCGGGCCTGATTGCGCGCTGCGTCGATGCCCAGGCGCGCGGCCTTCGCATCCACCTCATTCCGCCTGATCACCGATTGCTTGCGGAAGCCCTCGAACAAGCTGAGCGTGCTGCTCAGGAAGAAGTTGTTCGTGCGCACCCGGTCGTTGGCGAAGGTGTTCGTGAAGCGGTCGATCACGCGCCCATAATTGTAGCCGTGCGTGGCTCCGCCGTTCAGGTCGGGCGCGAGCGACCAATAGCCCTGGTCCTTGGTCTTGTCGGCCAGCTCGGCATCGAGCTGGGCATTGAGCACGGAGAGGCTGCGCTCTTCGGCGCGCTTCACGCATTGCTCCAGGGTCCATGCTTGCTGCGCGGCGGCGGGGATCGAAAGGGCGATGGATGCGATGACGGGGATGGCTCTCATGGTCCGGTTCTCCCGCCTGCAATGCGGGTGCGGACCAAAAGTACCGGGGACGGTTGGCTGCCGAAGGCCGCTGTGATGAGCGGCGCATCGCCGGGGCGATCAGTTGCCGACCACCTTGATCTCAACCCGGCGGTTGGCCTCGCTCTCCTCCTTGTTCTTCGGATTGGGGTAGAGCATCTGCGCATTGCCGATACCCACATAGCCGAGACGTTCCGGCTCCACATCGTTCACCACGAGGAAGTCGTAAACGCTCTTCGAGCGGGCAGTGCTCAGGTCAATGAACTCTTTCTTGTTCTTGAAGGTGGGGCCGTTCACATGGCCTTCGATCTCGATGCGCACCTTGGGATTCAGCTGCATGAACCGGAGCAGGAGCAGCAGGCTGGCCTCGCTCTGACGCATCACCTTGTCCTCGTTGCCCACGAAACGGATATCGTCAAGCACCACCCGCTCGCCAGCCCCCACAGGGTTCAGCTTCAGCTGGACCTTCACCTCTGGCTCGGTGCTGCCCTTCACGCGCATGGACTGGAACATGTAGCCCGCGCGCACGCATCCGATCTTCAGGTTGCGGTACATGTCCATCTCGAACTCGTAGACGCTCTTGCCCTTGGCTTCCACCACTTCGCTGAAGCGCATGCCGTCGATGGTGAGGTTGGCATCCACGGGCTTGCCGGTCTTGGCATCGAGGACCTCCACGATCAGTTTCTGCTTCTTCTTCGTTGCCTCCTCTGGATCCGGCTCGGGCGGCGGTGGCGGCGGATCATAGTGGAACTTGATGGTGTAGCCCGCCAGCGGCCGGTCCTGGTAGTCGACCACCAGATAAAAGAGGTCGCCCTGCTTCACCTCCATGCCGCGGCTGAAGCTGCTGCCCACGCCGCTTCGGACATATTGGTCGGGTGCGTCCTTTCGCAGGCCGCAGATCGAGCGGTTGCTCTTGTCGTTGCGTGAGATGTTGCTCCGGATCGGCATCACCGCCTTGGTGGCCACTTTATCGCAGATGCCAGGTATTGCGCCTTCGAAAACCAGGAAGTCGATGTCGTCATCGATGTTGTCGGGGATGATCTCGAAAGTGAGGATGGTGGTGGCCGGGCTACGGAACTTGTACCAGGTGCTGTGGTGCTCGCGCTCGAACCACTGGGTGTGGTCGCTGGGATTCTCCTTGATCTCGAGCTTGTTGCCGAAGCCGCGCACCGCTTGCGGCTGGTGGTAAACCGAATCCGCGATGAAGATGGCGCCGGAACAATCACCGTTGTCCTGGGTCAAAGGGGCTGCAGGTCGCTGCGCCAACGCGCCATGCGAAGCAGCAGCGACGACCAGCATGGAGAGGCTGCGGGCCAATTTCACGGCCCGTTCATACGGGGAATGCCGCCCGGGGTTCAGTACCCCAGATTGCTGCCCAGCCAGCGCTCCATCCAAGCCACATCCTGGCCCTTGCGCCGAGCCAGGTCCTCGATCTGGTCCTTGGCCACGCGCCCCACGCCGAAGTACTTGCTCTGGGGGTGGGCGAAGTAAAAGCCGCTGACGGCAGCCGCCGGGCTCATGGCCAGTCCTTCGGTAAGGGTGATGCCCGTGTGCTTGGTGGCGTCGAGCAGTCGGAAGAGCTCGGGCTTCTCGGTATGGTCCGGGCAGGCGGGGTAGCCCGGCGCCGGACGGATGCCCTGGTACTCCTCCTTGATCAGTTGCTCGTTGCTGAGGCGGGTGGACTCGTAGCCCCAGAGCTCCTCACGCACCACCTCGTGCAGCTTCTCGGCGAAGGCTTCCGCGAGGCGATCGGCCAGGGCTTTCAGCAGGATGGCGCTGTAGTCGTCGTGCGCGGCCTCGAAGCGCTTGACGCGTTCGTCCACGCCGTGGCCAGCGCTCACCGCGAAGCCGCCGAGGAAGTCGGGCGTGCCTTGGGGGGCGATGAAGTCGGCGAGGGCGATGTAGGGCACACCGGGCGCCTTCTTGCTCTGCTGGCGAAGCGTGTGGAAACGACCGATCACCTTGGTGCGGGATGGGTCGGAGTAGAGTTCGATGTCGTCATGCGTTGAAGGTGCAACAGGCGTCCCACCTGTTGAGCCGCCCGCAACAGGCAGGATGCCTGTTGGACGATTCGCCGGCCAGATGCCTGCGACACCATGCGCTTGGATCCACTGCTCTTTCACAATACGGTCCAGCATCTTCTGGGCATCGCTGTACAGACGCATGGCTTCAGCGCCCACCACTTCGTCCTCCAGGATGCGTGGGAACTTGCCGGCCAGCTCCCAGGCCATGAAGAAGGGCGTCCAGTCGATGTAGGGCACCAGCTCAGCCAGCGGGTAATTGCGGTAGGTGAAGATTCCGGTGCTCTTGGGCACCACGGGCGGTTCTGCAGCGAAGTCGATCGCGAACTTCTTCGCGCGGGCCTCCTCCAGCGGGACGTACTCCTTCTCGCGCTGGCTGCCCTCGTACTGCGTGCGCACCTTGGCGTACTCCTCCAGCACCTCGGCGGCGAAGCGGTCGCGTTCGTTGTCACTGAGCAGGTTGCTCACCACGGGCACGCTGCGGCTGGCGTCGATCACGTGCACCACGGGCTTGCTGTAGTGCGGGGCGATCTTCACGGCGGTATGCACGCGACTGGTGGTGGCCCCTCCGATCAAGAGCGGGGTCTCAAAACCCTCGCGCTCCATCTCCTTGGCCACGTGCACCATCTCGTCCAGTGAAGGCGTGATCAGGCCGCTGAGGCCGATGATATCCACCTTCATCTCGCGCGCGGTTTTCAGGATGGTGGCGCTCTGCACCATCACGCCCAGATCGATCACCTGCCAGCCGTTGCAGGCGAGGATCACACCCACGATGTTCTTGCCGATGTCGTGTACGTCGCCCTTCACGGTGGCGAGCAGCACCTTCTTAGCGCCCTCCTTCTGCGTGCCGATCACCTGCGCGGCCTTCTTCTCCTGCAGGAAGGGCTCGAGGTAGGCCACGGCGCGCTTCATCACGCGGGCGCTCTTCACCACCTGGGGCAGGAACATCTTGCCGCTGCCGAAGAGGTCGCCCACCACGTTCATGCCGGCCATCAGCGGACCCTCGATCACCAGTACGGGGTCCACGTATTTCACGCGGGCCTCCTCCACGTCAATGTCGATGAAGTCCGTTACGCCATGCACCAAGGCGTGCTTCAAGCGTTCTTCCACTGAGCCTTCGCGCCATGCGGCTTGCGCGGCCACGACTTCGGCTGAAGGCGCGCCCTTGAACTGTTCGGCGAAGGCCACCATGCGCTCGGTGGCATCGGGGCGACGCGCGAGCAATACATCCTCCACGTGCTCGAGAAGGTCCTTGGGAATGTCGTCGTACACGCCGATCTGCCCGGCGTTGACGATGCCCATGTCGAGGCCCGCCTTGATGGCGTGGTAGAGGAAAGCGGTGTGGATGGCCTCGCGCACGGGCTCGTTGCCGCGGAAGCTGAAGCTGACGTTGCTGACGCCGCCGCTGGTGAGCGCACCGGGCAGGTTCCGCTTGATCCAGCGCACGGCCTCGATGAAGTCGATGGCGTAGCGGTCGTGCTCGGCCATGCCGGTGGCCACGGTGAGGATGTTGGCGTCGATGATGATGTCGTGCGGCGCGAAGCCGGCCTTCTGTGTGAGCAGATCATAGCTCCGTTGCGCGATGGCGATGCGGCGCTCGTAATTGTCCGCCTGGCCCTGCTCATCGAAGCACATGACCACGGTGGCGGCGCCGAGGCGGTGGATGATCTTGGCCTGCCGCAGGAACTCGGCCTCCCCTTCCTTCAGGCTGATGCTGTTGGCGATGCCCTTGCCCTGCAGGCATTTCAGGCCCGCTTCGATCACGCTGAACTTCGAGGAGTCGACCATCACCGGCACACGCGCGATGTCGGGTTCGGCGGCGATGAGGTTGAGGAAGCGCGTCATGGCCTGCACGCCATCGATCAAGCCCTCGTCCATGTTCACGTCGATCACCTGCGCGCCGTTCTCCACCTGCTGGCGGGCCACGCTCACGGCCTCGTCGTACTGGCCGTTCTTGATCAGCTTGCGGAAGGCCGCGCTGCCCGTGACGTTGGTGCGCTCGCCGATATTGACGAAGTTGGAACCCGGGAAGATGCGGAGGGGTTCGAGGCCGGAGTAGGTGGGGATGGACATGCTAGCCACGATGTGCGATGAACCTCTCGTATTCTCGCTTAACCTCTTTCATGATGTCGAAGGACATTTCATCTGTTGGCATACGCCCTTTCCGTTGTTCGTACAAACTGACAAGCACCTCTCGCTGGTCCGGATGTGACCTCCAGTAATTCGGCTCGTTGTTGATTTGGAATAGGGCGCATAGAAGGTCGCCCGGGTAGTACTCCGCTTCCACGAATGGGTCCTTGCGAAGCTGATCGAACGCCATTGGCACGAGATATTCCAATGCGCTGTTCTGACCGATCAGGAATCGCAGATCACCAATCTCTAGGTCTTTGATGGGCGTTCGATGGAGCCTGTAGAAGCGGAGCACGGTACCGGACGAATCATCAGCAGAGGGAACCGGATCTTTCCAATTCCAACCTTCCAGTTCACTGATGCTTTTTTCGTGAGTGCCCTTCTTCATGCGATGATAGCTTCTGGTCAGAACGGGATACGCGTGAGCGATTGGAGCGGCACCCCGCAGCGAGGAACGAGCGAGGAGTACAGCGGAAAGCGCGACCCCGAGGCTTTGCGAGGGGGCACGCCCAAAGAACCACAGGGAGAATCGATCATGCCAATACCGGTGTTGCGCGTGGTGCGTGCCGTTTGGCCTCGGCGGCTAATGCAGCGATATGCTCCGGCGTGGTTCCGCAGCACCCGCCCACCACGTTCACCCAGCCGTTGGCCATGAACTCGCCCACGAGGCGCGCGGTGACATCGGGGGTTTCGCGGTACTCGCCCATCTGGTCGGGCAGGCCGGCGTTCGGGTAGATGCTGACACGCGAGGGGCTCTGCTCGGCGATCACCTCCAGGTAGGGCCGCATCTGGGCCGCGCCCAGAGCGCAGTTGAGGCCCATGCTGAAGAGCGGCACATGCTGCATGCTGATGAGGAAGGCCTCGATGGTCTGGCCGCTGAGCGTGCGCCCACTGGCGTCGGTGATGGTGACGCTGCACATGAGCGGCACACGTGTGTTGCGCGCCTCGAACACCTCCTCGATGGCGTAGAAGGCGGCCTTGGCGTTGAGCGTGTCGAAGATGGTCTCCACCAGCAGCAGGTCCACGCCGCCGTCGAGCAGGGCTTCCACCTGTTCCTTGTAGGCGGCCACGAGCTGGTCGAAGGTGACGGCGCGGTAGCCGGGGTCGTTCACGTCGGGGCTGAGCGAGGCGGTCTTGTTCATGGGCCCGATGGCACCGGCCACGTAGCGCGGCTTGCTCGGGTCCTTCTTGGTGTATTCTTCACAGGCCTCCTTGGCCAGTCGCGCCGAGGTGAGGTTGAGTTCGCGCACGAGGTGGCTGCACTCGTGCTCTGCTTGCGCGATGCTGGTGGCGCTGAAGGTGTTCGTCTCCACGATATCGGCGCCGGCCTCGAGGTATTGCTCGTGGATGCGCTTGATGGCCTCGGGGCGCGAGAGCGAGAGCAGTTCGTTGTTGCCTTTCAGCAGGATCTTGTGGTCCTCCATGCCCTTGGGATGGAAGTCCTCCTCGGTGAGGCCGAGGCGCTGGATCATGGTGCCCATGGCCCCGTCGAGGACGAGGATGCGTTGGGCGACGATGCGTTCTAGTTCGGTCATCGGTTCACAAGTGTGCGTGCTTTCCGGTCGCTCATTCAAAATGCAGGCGAATGGGAGTTGGTGAATGGTGAATGGGACTGAGCGGTTCGGCGATGGGGTCTCCCCATTCACCATCGACCATTCGCCATTCACCACTCCCAAAAAAAGGAAAGCCCCATCCGATGGACCGGATGAGGCATCAATATTCCCTTGCGGGACTTGCTTCCTGATCGCGGCTCATCTTTCCCCGAATCGTTCCGAGGCTGGATTTAGCACCTACCCGATGGTTGCCCAACGGACGGTTGCCAAGGCTTCACAGGGCCAGTCCCTCTGCCTTTCTGGATAAGCGTCCCGGCCCAAGGACCGGGATGACGGAAAGAACGTGGCGCGAATGTAGGAGCGCGGAGCGGGAATGCGGAGACGGACTCAGTAATACGGCGAGATCATCATGTACACCACCACGCCACTGATGCTCACGTAAAGCCAGATGGGCCAGGTGCGGCGCGCGAGCTTGCGGTGCTCGGCATAGCGGCCGCTGAGCGCGCGATAGGCCGTGAAGAGGATGTAGGGCAATGATCCCGCCGCGAGCAGGATGTGCGTGGCGAGGATGATGTAGTAGAGCACCTTGATCGCGCCTTCACCGCCGAAGGGCGTATCGCCGGCGAAGAGGTGGTGCAGGATGTAGGACACCAGGAAGAGCACGGAGAGCACCATCGCCGCGAGCATCACGCTGCGGTGCGCGGTCCATCGGCCGGAGCGCGCGGTGAAGAGGCCCGCGATGAGCAGCGCGCTCACCAGCGAGTTGATGGCCGCGTTGATCCGCGCGAACACATGCGGGTCGAAGCCACCGGGCGTGGCCACCTTCACGCGGTTGAGCACCAACACGGCCAGGAACACGATGGCCGAGAAGATCCAGATGATGCGCTTCGCCTTCGCATCGGCGAGGGTGAGCGAGGCCTTGGGATAGGGCTGCTTCATGGCTCCTGCCGCCTCACTGCTTCTTCCGCTCTGCACGCACGGCCTCGGCGCGCTTCACCTTCTCCTCCTTCAGCAGCATCTTGATGTCGTTTGCGCAATCCGTCATGCCCTTCATGGTGGTGCCGTCGTACATGCCGCGGATGTGCCGGTCCTTGTCGACCAGGACGAAAGTCTCGGAGTGCAGGAAACCGCCCGGCGCCATCACGTCCTCACGCGCCGCCACATGGTAGCCTTCGCTGCCTTGCAGGTAGATGGCCTCCTTGTCGCCGGTGAGGAACTTCCAGCGCGCGGTATCGGCTTGCAGCTTGCGCGCGTGCTCGTTCAGCACCTCGGGCGTGTCGTGCTCCGGATCAACGGTATGACTGAGGAAGACCACATCCTTGAAGGCGGGGTCGTCGAGCTTGAGCTGCATCTGCTGCATCTGGCCGCTCATCTTCGGGCAGATGGTGCCGCAGCGCGTGAAGAAGAAATCGGCCACGATGATCTTGCCCTCGACCTGCTCATCGGTGAAGGGCCGGCCGAACTGATCGATGAAGCTGAACGGCGGCAGCTCGTGGTAAACCGTGTCGATGATGACCTGGCCGTCGCGCTCAATGGCCACCACTTCCTTGGGGCCGTAGTAAGGCAGGAAGTTGAACTTGTGCTTCGCCATGCCCAGCCACGGCGAGAAGAACACGAATAGGCCAAGGACGAAAGCAGCGATGCCGCCCAGGATGAGGATCTTCTTGCGACGGCCCGAGGGCTCCAACAGCATCAGAGGTAAGTCTCCCAGAGGTAGTGGACGTACTGCGATTCCCAGATCCCGATGAAGAGCAGGTAGAGGATGAACAAGGCGTAGGGCAACAGGATGATCGCACGGATGTTGCGGCGCTCATCGCCCAGGTGCATGAAGGTCATCACGATGTAGGCGGCCTTGACCAAGGTGAGCACCACGTAGGTCCACTTGATGGTGTTCCAGGCGCTCAGGTCGAACCAGGTCTTCCAGTATGCGCCCAAGGTCACTTCCACGGTGGTCACCACGGCCAGCAGCAGGGTCACCATCCAGATCTTCTGGCGGACCTTCTTGCCATGCTCTTCGCTGTGGTGTGCGTCCAGGCTGTATTCGATGATGTCGTCGCGCTCCATTGCAAGCCGCCGTAGCCCGGCGAAGGCGTTTGGTCAGAGGAGGTAGAAGAAGGTGAACACGAACACCCACACCAGGTCAACGAAGTGCCAGTAGAGGCCGGCCTTCTCCACCATCTCGTAATGGCCGCGGCGGTGGAAGATGCCCTTCATCACCATGATCAGCACGATGAGGTTGATGACCACCCCGCTGAACACGTGGAAGCCGTGGAAGCCGGTGATGAAGTAGAAGAAATTGGCGTACTGCTGCGGGCCGTACTCATTGAACTCGATGCCATGTGCGCTCCACGGGAAGGGCGCACCGGCCATGTACACCACCTTCTCCTTCCAGAGCTTCTGGGCGGCGTCGCCGGTCAAAGGAGCCACTTCGGCGCCACCGGGCAGGGTGTCGGGCAGCAGGTAATGCCCGGGAAGGGCCTTCACCAAGTGGAACCCTTCGGCATGCGCGGGGTCGTGGGTATCGTGCGCATCGTTGTGCACCCAGTACTTGTCACCGTTGTCGATGGTGATGTAGCCGCCGCTTCCGTGGTTGAAGTGGTACCACTCCCAAGCCTGGCTCCCCACGAAGAAGGCACCGCCGATCACCGTGGCGAAGAGCCATTTGATCACGCCGCTCTTATCCATGCGGTGGCCGGCCTCAACGGCCAGCACCATGGTCACGGAACTGAAGATCAGGATGGCCGTCATCAGGGCCACGTAGATGAGCGGGAAGCTGCCATGCAGCCAAGGCAGGGCGCGGAACACCTCCTCGCCGATGGGCCAGGCCTCGGTGGTGCTGTGGCGAACGAAGC
The DNA here is from genome assembly GCA_016712535.1 of Flavobacteriales bacterium. Taxonomy (NCBI): domain Bacteria; kingdom Pseudomonadati; phylum Bacteroidota; class Flavobacteriia; order Flavobacteriales; species Flavobacteriales bacterium. Next base: position 368,875 of record JADJQW010000004.1, on the reverse strand, counting down.
CGTAGCCCACCAGCAAGCCGCTGAAGGTGAGGGCGTCGGACACCAGGAAGAACCACATCATCATCTTCCCGTAGCTGATGCTGAACGGGGAGCGGCCGCCGCCCCAGAGGACGTCGTTGCTAAGGGCTTTTGTAGCGTCTCCTGCCATGGCCTGTTTATGCGGCGGCAATGTTAGTGAACGTACTTCAGGAACAAAAAGAGGAATACCCACAAGGCTCCGAGGAAATGCCAGTAAACTGCCCCGGCCCAGAGGCCCACATGGTCTTGATCGGTGTAACGCCCTTTGAAGGCCATCAAGGCCATGATCAGCAGGCTGAGCAGCCCGAAGGCCACATGAAAGGCGTGCGCTAGGGTCAGGATGTAGAAATAGGGCCCGGTGCGGTCCTTCTGCTCTGCGATCTCAGCATCCAACGCGAATTGCTTCGCGGAATCGTTGGCTGCGTACCAATGCCCATCGGCCGGGACCAAGGGCTGCCCATCCTTGCTCACGCTGAAATCGGTGCCGTAGACCCCGCCGATCTCCAATAGCATGTTCGGGCTCATGGTGATTCCGATCTGCACCAAACGGGACCAGCCCTTCACTTGAGATGCCGTGAAGGCTGCACCGAGCCCCAACGTGGCCAGGATCAAGGGAAGAACCAGCTTGGTTCGGCCTTTTGCTGCGCTGGATAAGGCCAGATGAAGGGTGAGGCTTCCTGCCAGCACGAAGGCGGTGCTCCAGTAAAAGGGCTCAGGCATGGCGATGATCGTCCAGTAGCCGCCACTCATGCTCACGATGTACGCGCTGGTGAGGCCTGCGAAGAACATCACGATCGCGAAGCAGAGGAGCCAGGTAAGGGTGCGCCTAGCGCGGGCGGCACGGGAGCGCTCCTCGGCCGGGGTGAAGGGGTCAGCGGTCATAAGCGGTCGAGCACATAGGCCACCTGCACGATGGGCAGGTAGAGGAAGCTGGCGAACATCAAGCGCCGGGCATCGGTTCGCTCATGGGAGCGGAAGAGCTTAAGCGCCGGCCAGAGCATCACAAGCCCCATGACAACTGAAACGATTGCGGCCACGGGACCTACGAAGCCGAAGGTCCAAGGGAGCAGGCCCACCGGGATAACGAAGAGCGTGTAGAGCAGGATCAGGAAGGCGCTGCGGCCATCGGTGCCGCCGGGCGAGGGGAGCAGGCGGAAGCCGCCGCGTGCATAATCCTCATCGAGCACCCACGCAATGGCCCAGAAGTGCGGGAATTGCCACATGAATTGCATGGCGAAGAGCAGGCCAGGGCCAAGACCGAAATGACCCGTAGCCGCCACGTACCCCAGCATCGGCGGGAAGGCGCCTGGGAAAGCGCCAATGAATACCGCCCAAGGCGAGCGCTTCTTGAGCGGCGTGTAAAGCGCGGCGTACATGAATAGGGAGAGGAAGCCCAGGATGCCCGTGAGCGGGCCGAAGGCCAGCCACAGCAAGACGATACCAGCGCTTCCCGCCACGAAAGCGCACCGATGGCCTCAGCCATGCCCAAGGTGCGCCTCACCAAAGGGCGCTCGGCGGTGCGGTGCATGAGGCCATCCTCCTGAACCTCGAACACTTGGTTCAGCGCATTGCTGGCTCCGGTGAGCAAGGTGCCGCCCAGCACCAGCATGAGCAGGTCGATTCCGCTGAAGGCGCCCGGGGCGATGCCCAAAAGGTAGCCGAGCACGGCGCTCACGACCACCAAGGAAGCCAGACGCAGCTTGAACAGCGCCATGACCTCGCGCAGCCAAAAGGCCATGCTACGGGTGCCAACGTATGCGTGCGACTTGCTCAACGGCCCTTGCCTTCGGCAGGCGGGCGCGAAAGTACCCCGCTGCGCCGAACCGTCGACGCTCTTGAATAGCACCAAGGTCCAAGTGGTCCTCAGCCGAGCACGCGCTCCTACCTTCCCCCCATGTCCGACGTGGGCGCACGTGCCGCGCAGATCAAGGCGGAGGCCCATCGGCTGGGCTTCCAGGCCTGCGGAATCGCCGTTGCCGGCTTCTTGGAAGAGGAAGCGCCCCGCTTGGAGAATTGGTTGAAGCAGGGCAAGCATGGCCAGATGGCCTACATGGCCAACCACTTCGACTTGCGGCTCGATCCCAGGAAGCTAGTGCCCGGGGCCAAGAGCGTGATCAGCCTGGCCTTCAACTACCACACGGATCAGAAGCAGCTCCGCCCCGAGGCGCCCAAGCTGAGCACCTATGCATTCGGTCGCGATTATCACAAGGTGGTGAAGAAGCGGCTGAAGCCCTTGGTGGAATTCATCGCGCAGCGCTTCGGCCAGGTGGCCATCCGCGCATTCGTGGATAGTGCGCCGGTGTTGGAGAAGGCATGGGCCCAGCGCGCAGGCATCGGCTGGCTCGGCAAGCACACCAACGTGATCAGGCAAGGCGAGGGCTCCTTCTTCTTTCTATGCGAGTTGATCACGGATCTGGAGCTCACGCCCGATGCTCCTGCCACCGACCATTGCGGCACATGCCGCCGGTGCATCGATGCTTGCCCAACGGAGGCGATCACACCTTACGGGGTCGATGGAAGCCGCTGCATCAGCTATCTCACCATCGAGCTGAAGGAAGCCATCCCGGAGGAGTTCGCGGGCAAACTGAACGGCTGGGCCTTCGGCTGCGACATCTGCCAGCAGGTATGCCCGTGGAACCGGTTCTCCGAAGCGCATCACGAGGAAGAGTTCAAGCCCAAGGCCGAATTGATGGCCCTCACGAAGGATGAGTGGCATGGCCTCACCGAAATCGTATTCGATCGCCTATTCGAAGGCAGTGCGGTGAAGCGCACGAAGTTCAATGGGCTGAAGCGGAATCTGGAGTTCCTGCGGTTGGAGGGTTGAGGGTTGATGCCCGGTTGGGAATCGCTGCTAGCGCAACGCGCGACCTTCAACCTCCAGCTTTCAACCAGCCTCAGGTCCTCATGGTGCTCTGGAACACCTCGACGATCACGTCCTTGTATAAATGACCGAAGGTGGCCAAGCACCAAGCCTTCAGGACCAACTGATCGCTTTGGCCCACCCATTTGCGGGCCTTGATCAACTCCTTCCGGAACAGGCGAGGGTCAAAACTGACCTTCTGGAGAACCTGCTTGCTGAACTCCATCATCTTCCTTCCTTGGTCCATCATCACGATTCGGGTTTAGCAGGGCTGAAAGTAGTGCATGCTGCGCGGAAAAGAGGCCCGGGGATGGTCGGTTTTTCCACAAGCGGCCGAAGCACCGTGTAGGGGAACGGTTGATAACCCGGATCGGTATCCGGAGCGCTCCCCTCGAATTGTTAAGGCTGGAACTTCCGCTCGGCGGCCTGCATCACGGCATTGGTAGCCGCGTCGTACACATAGGTGACCAGCTCGCAATTGGCAGCCACCCACGCCGGATTCATGGAGACCCCCGTGTATGAGAAGGTGAGCGTATCGCCCTGGTTGGCCGTAGCGGCAATGGCCACTTGCCCCCAGGCCCCATCCAAGGTCTTGCGGAACACATGGCGGTGGTCATAGTTGGGCACGTCGGGTGGTGTTGCCTGCGAGTTGTACTGCCAATCCACGATGTGGTCCTCGGTCAGGTAGGTAGTGAGCTTGAATTCCCCGGTGACATCCTCCAGCACGGCCACTTTCACCGTAGCGCTCACCGTATTGGCTCCGGCGTCGTGCTGCAAATCGCTGATCCACACATCGAACTTGGCATCCTCGTTCACGATTTCCTCGATCGCACTGCCCCAACTCGCGCTCGAAAGCACCGTGGAGCTGTTGTAAGGAGCTCGGTTCACCATGCCCGAGGGCAGAAAGGTCACCGCGAAGTTGGTGGCGTAGGTCTGACCTTCGGCGGTCCTGAAATCGGTGGCATAGCTGCCATCGGCATTGCTCTGCGGGAGAATGAAGCTCGAGTTGATGTTGGCCGCAGCGTGGAGCCCGACCAGGATCAGATCATCACCATACAAGGTCTTGAGCTGCGCAGCAACGGCATGGGCTGCAGGGCAGTTGTTGCAATGGTGGCCGGTGAATTCCTCGAGCAAGGCGCGGCGCTTCACGGACTCCCCGCTTCCGCCGGAGTCATTGCGCTGTTCAACAGGGTTCTCCACTTTGTCGCAGCTGACTGCCAACAGGCCAATCGTCGCGCATAGGATCAGCGGTCGCATGATTCAGAACGTGCTGGTGATGGACAAGGTAAGGCCGTTTGCAGCGGGCACTTGCCGGCAAACACCGCCCACGCAGAAGATCCCTGCGCGCTGGCGGCCGTAATTCACTTGGAACCGGTTGCCTCCGTGGATATAGCCCACCGAGCCGATGGGGTAATGCAGCGCTTCCTGGCCTTTGGCTTCCAGCTCGGGATTGCCCACATAGTTGTACTGATCCATGGCAGCCAGGAACCAATGCGGGCTGAAAGTGAGCTCGGCCAGCGCCGTGGCCCAATTGCCCTGATCCTGCTTGGTGCTCAGGTGCTGCAGCTCGAAGCGCAAAGAGGTGCGGTCGCTGAATTTGTGAAGGCCCTCAATGATGATGATGTCCGTGTACACAACCGGCTTCCCTGGCTTGCCCTGGATAACATCGATGTCATACGCGAGATTCAAGTACGTGACGGCCAGTTCCCAGGAGTCTGATATCTTCTTGCGCAGCTCCACGTTGATGTCCTGGAAGTAGCGCCGATCACTTGCCCCGAAGATCCGGCTCGTGTAGCCCAATCGCTGCGTCGTGTCGTCGGCGGCGCCCAACCGGGTAGTGTCGAGCGCATAGGCCACACTGGCATTCACGGCGAGCTTGGTGCCGTACTTGCCGCCCAATGCGGTGCCCTTCTTGAATTTGTAGAACAGTTCTCCTTGCGCGGCCACTTCGCCGTTGGGCTGCGTGGCGTAGGGATAGAGCGTTGCGGGCAGGTTGTAGGTGTGCTGCTTGGCACGCGGCGGCAGGAAGTTGATGTTGAGGTCGAAAGGAGTCGGAGCGGCGCGATCGCTCTGGAAGAACATGTTGTCGAAGCTGTGGGCCCCGACCGAGGCTCCGAATCCCTTGGAGGAATAGGTGGCATTCAACAGCAGGGCTTCCCCGGGCTTATAGATGAAGCCGTTCTTGCCGTTGGGGTCGTTGATCTTGTAGGCGTACTCCCCATATAGGTCCCATCGCGACGAGGTGAAGTTGATCCTGACCGCACCGGCCCCCACGTTCTGCGGCAGCTCCAGCAGCGGGTCGCGATCCTCCTGGTACTTGCTCACGAAGCTCCCGCCGATGATCAGATTGCCCCGGCAGGTCCAAAGGCTGTCGAGCAGTTCGGCGAGGTTCACTTCGGCATCGGCGCCGCGCACGAGGCCAACGCCCTTCACCTGGCCGTTGTCGAAGTTGAAGCGCTGCCTCCCGGCGAGGGCCTTCAGGTATATGCCGCGGAATGGCTTGTACTTCACGCGCACCCCATCCATGGCATTGTCCACGCCGAGGTAGCGCTCCTCGTAGCTGCGGAACACGAGGCCCTGCCCGAATTGCTCGAAGAAATTACCGGCTGTCACCTCCAAGTCGCTCAGCTTGTACTTGGCGTAACGGTAGCCGATGCCTGAGCCGGAGTACGGCTGGCCAGCAGGGTATCCTGCAAGGGACGGCTCATAGCTTTCCACACGGGTTCCCGCCTCAAAAGCGCCGCTCGTGTAGATCAAGTTCATCCATGCATTGTAGGCCAGCCGCTGTGCAGGCACGATGGCGCCGATGTCGTCGTCCTCGTTGTAGTACTGGGCGTCGGTACTGAAGTTCCCGTGGAGTTGCCCCCCTTCAGCTTGCTGCTGCGCGAATGCCATGAAAGGCATTGCACAGGCTGCAACAGCGATCAGGCCGTTGCGGATCTCGCTCAATCGCATGCGGCGAAGGTCACTTCTTTCCGGCTAGCTCCTGCACCTTGCGGTAGAGCTCATTCTCGTCGCCCGGCTCGTAGTTGTTGTGCTGCCACACGATCTCACCAGCGCCATTCAGCAGGAAGGTGTGCGGCACGTTGTTCACGTTCAGCGCGCGCTTGAGGTCGCCGTTGGGGTCGAGATACACGTCGTAGTCCCAATCCTGGCCGCTCACATAGGGTTTCACGCGCGCGCTGGTGCGGGCATCGTCGATGCTCACGGCGATCAGCTTCACGCCGGTCTTCGCCTGCCATTCGTCGTATTTCTCCGCTACGGCGCTCAGTTCCTTCTTGCAGGGTGCGCACCAAGTGGCCCAGAAGTTCAGGATGATGGGCTTGCCATTGTTGCTGAAGCTCTTGGTATCCACCTTCTTGCCTTCAAGGGTCTGCACCATCACGCTGGGCAGGGTGCTTTGGGCTGCGCCTTGGATCGCAATGGCGAGCAGGACGAGTAGTATCGAGGTTCTCATGTTGTGATTCAGGTCTCAAAGTGAAAGGCCAGCGGCCAACGCAATCATCGCGCCGTGCCGCTGGCCCTCCCGGTCAGGTCAATTCATGTGCTACTTGCTCACCGTCACTTTGCGGGTGGCGGTCAAGCCATCGGCGGTCACCACCACCATGTAGCTGCCGTTCGCAAGCGCGCTCAGGTCAAGGTCGTGGCGCTGCTCGCCGCTGCCGAAGCCACGGTTGGCCACCATCACCTCCTGGCCCGCGAGATCGAGCACTTGGAAGCGCACGTTGGTGGCGCTGGGCAGGTCGAAGCTCAGGTTCATGAGGCCGTCGGTGGGGTTCGGGAACAGGGTGAGGCGGCGATCGAGGGCGTTGACCTCATCGACGCCCACTGCGAGCTGGCCAACGAAAGCGGCTTGCAGCACCTGCTTGGTGGAGGTGTTCTGCACGAAGGCCACCACTTTCACATTGGCGATCTGGCCCCACAGGTTGTAGTTGCCTTGAGCAACGCCGCCTTGGGTGAAGTTGTAGCTCTGGGTGAAGTTCTGGGCCACGCCATCCTGCAGGGTCGTGAGGGTGATCCCGCTGCCATTGGGGAGCATCTTGCGCTGGGCGTGCTTGAACTGGTTCTGCGACGTGGTGCCCTGGTAAGAATAGCTCTCGACTGCGACGATGAAGAGCTTGTGGTTGGCCCCGAAATTCGCATGAGGGGTCACCGTGGCATTCACCGTAAGGGTGTTCCCAGCGTACGAAGCATTAAGGTCGATGCTGCAGAAGGCCGGCAAGGCAGCCTCATTGTTCAGGTTGGTGGCGTTGTTCGCGTAGGCATTCTGGATCGCGGCGCCATTGAGGAACACATCAGGGATACCGCTCACGCCATAGAACGTGCGGCGGGTAACGCCATCGGGATTGTAGCTCGGGTCGGTGCCAGGGCTGGGCCAGTTCATCTGGTATTTCACCGCAGCGATATTCGAGGATCCCGTGTTGGTGCTCAAGCTGGTGAGCAACGGGTCGAACGTGTTGTTATAGCTGGCGCAGGGTGCACAGGTGCTGCTGGTGAATTCCTCGATGAGCACTTTGCGCTGCACGCTTTGCGAAGCAACGCTGACGGTGGTGCTCATCTGGTCGTTCGCTGCGTTGCCATCGGTGCCGCCGTTCGGGGAGCTGGTCCAAACATTGATCACATGGCTGCCCGTGGTGGCCGCCCATGCCGTGGGGTGCGAGAACGTATAGTTAGAGGCCGGAGCGATGTTGGCGCTGATCGGCGCAGAGACCGTAGCGCCGCCATCGACGCTGTAGTTCAGGGTGAAGCCCGTGATGGCCGTGCTGCCGAAGTTGCGAACCACGCCTCCGATGGTCACGTTGCCCTGAGCCACAACGGCTGGAAGGTTCACCGAGAGCGGTGCCAGGTCGAGCGCGCTCTGGCCGCCGGTGATGAAGTAAGAGATGTCCTGCGAACCGGTGAAGTTCGTGTTGCCGGCCAGGGCTGTAGCACCAGCGGTCACGCTGTAACTGCCAGAGCCGTATGCGCAGCACATGCCATCACCGTAAGAATCGTTCATGGTGAACACCAGCACGACCCCATCGGGCACGCAAGCGTTGACCGAAGGCTGATCCGTGGTTCCAGCCGCACCCAGATTCGTGTATGGACCACCCGAAGCGTACACCGGCGTGCCGCCCAAACCGGTAAGCGACCACGTGGTCTCCGTGCCCCATTGGTCAGTGGTAACGCTCACCGTCACTTGGGTCTCCCCGGTGGGGCATTGCGCTTGGGCGCTGGAGAACGCCACGAGCGCTAGGGCCATGGCAACGAAGCGTAAAGACTTCTTCATCAGTTAAGGGTTGTTGGTTGCGGGTTGGTGAAAACTCCTCCACTGAGGGGAGCCTTATTTCAGGGAGGCCAAACGTAGTCGGCATTGTGCAGAGGTCCAAGGTCCTCGATCGGTTTTTCGTTGGGATCCTATCCAGTTGCAAGGAACAACCTAATTGCCATCCCATGGACCAAGAGTCTGGTACATTTGAGGCCGCACCCGGACGAGGAAGCAACGAATCACGAGCCGCATGAATGCACGATACACCGTTTTCGCCCTGCTCATCGCCTCCCTTGGAGCACAGGCCCAGATTATCAACGTCACCAACAGCCAAAGCCAAGTAGTGAACGGGCAAATGGTCACTGTGACCGGTGATGCGAACGCGGCGCTGCTAACCAGCAGTCTGTTCACCGCTCGCAACGGCAGCACGTCGATCAACGTGAACGTGAAACGCTATGAGCTGAGCGCGCAGGCCGGCACGCAGAATTACTTCTGCTGGGGTGTCTGCTACGACGCGATCCCAGCAGGCACCTTGCCGTTCTGGAGCGCCGGTCAAGAGGCGATGCTGCCTATGGCGCCTGGCGCAACATTGGACAACTTCCACGCCTACCATGTGCCGCTCGGGAACGCCGGAATCAGCACGTACCGGTACGTGTGGTACAACACTGCGGCGCCTACGGATACGGTGTATGTCGATATCCGCTTCGAAGCGACGGCTGTGGGAATTGAAGAATCCAGCAAGCCTGCAGCGCAGATCCTGGCTTACCCGAACCCCACAAGCGGCAACGATGTGCAGCTTGAAGTGAGCATGGACCGCGCCTCTGCTGGCACACAGGTGGTGGCTTACGATATGCTCGGTGGGGCCGTGCGCCGCTTAGCGCTCAGTGCCCAACAGAATCGTGTGCTCCTGCCCACTAGTGAGTGGACCCCAGGCGTGTACTTCGTGAGCATCGAGCGCAATGGCGCGACCTTGGCAACGCGCCGGGTGGTGGTCACGCGCTAGGCTCAATCAGCCATTCCTCGGCGATTCCAGGCACGCCTTCAGTGGCCGATGCTCGGATGATGCGCGCGCCCATACGGTTCAGTCCAACGGCTTGGGGGTCAACCAGGACCATCGAAGCCGAACGGGGGGCGTGGTGCACCAAGCCTGCTGCGGGGTAGACATGGAGTGATGTGCCCACCACCAGCACGCGGTTGGCACGGGACATTTCATCGGTCGCCCTCTCCATCATCGGCACGGCTTCACCGAACCACACGATGTGCGGGCGAAGTTGGGATCCCAGCGCGCACATGTCGCCCAAACGTAGTGACGGCCCGTTGATGCGGGTGACCAAGGTGGGGTCAGCCGTGCTGCGGGCCAGCAGGATTTCGCCATGCAGATGCAGAACCTGCGTGCTCCCTGCCCGCTCATGAAGGTCATCGATGTTCTGGGTAATCACCATGACATCGAAGCGCTCCTGCAATCGCGCAATGGCCGAATGCGCCGCATTGGGCTGGGCGGCGAGCACCTGCGCTCGGCGCTCATCATAGAAGCGAAGCACCAAGGCCGGGTCGCGTCGCCAAGCCTCCGGTGTTGCTACCTCCTCCACACGGTGCTGCTCCCAAAGGCCACCGCTATCGCGGAAGGTGCGCAACCCGCTCTCGGCACTGACCCCGGCCCCCGTGAAGACGACGATGCGCTCACGGCCCATGCGGCAAGTTTATCCAATGATCATCGAGTGCGCTGTTCGGCTTGGGCCACCTATTTTCGGGCCCTTCATTCCGGCCCCCTCCGGAGAACCCGCAGCCGATCGATACCACTTTACCCCCTTTGTAGGATCCCATACGTGCACGAAGGGACAGGATGATCGACAGCCTGAACGGAGAGCTATTGGAGCGTGGAATCGACCATGCCGTCATCGATTGCCATGGGGTGGGCTACCTCGTGCATCTGCCAGCAACCGTCATGGTTCATCTCCCAACACGCGGCAACTGCCGGTTGTTCATCCACTACAGCGTGAGCGTCGATGTTCGTTCCGGGCAAAGCGAGCACCGGCTATTCGGCTTCCGCCAGGCAGATGAACGGCAGCTGTTCCGCAAGCTGATCGAGGTGCAAGGGGTGAGCGCCACTTTGGCCCTGGCGATCATGAGTGCCCGCAGCGCCGACGATGTGCGCTCATCGATCATCCTCGGCGATGAAGGCGCACTGAAAGGAATCAAGGGAATCGGGCCGAAGCTGGCTCAGCGCATCATCGGAGAGCTGCAGGGCAAATTGGGCCTGGGCGGAGCGGCCTTGCCTTCAGGCCTGCCAGCCGGGTCGGGCAATACGCTGCGGGCCGAGGCGTTATCGGCGCTGGTCTCGCTCGGCATGGACCGCGCGAAGGCTGAACGGGCCCTGCAAGGCGTGCTGAGCGAGCGCGGATCGGAACCTCCGCAACTGGAAGAGTTGATCAAGCTGACATTGAAGAACCTGTGAGCCGGGCCGTGCATCTCCTTTCCTTTCCGCTCTTCGCGAAGCCCATGATCGCTCTGCGCGGCTTGCTTGCGCTCGCGCTGCTGCTGGCGGGTGCTGACGCTGAAGCCGGATTGGTGCTCCAGGTGGATACGCCGGAAGTGGATCTCGTGTACCCGATCACGGATCCCACTGCGCCGGGCGCAGGCAGTTCGGGCCTGGTGAATCTGGGCGACCCTGCCAACATCCAGAATGATGTGATCTACGACCCCGTGACGGGCCAGTACATCGTGAACAGCAGCGTGGGCGGGAGCTTCGACTACCGGCCGCCCATGAGCCTCTCCCTCGAGGAGTACCTCAATTACGACATGGAGCAATCCATCCAGACCTTCTGGCTGAACAAGGTGGAAGAGGAGAGCGAGAGCGCGAAGAAGCGCATGATCCCCGCGCTGAAGGTGCGCGGCAAGGTGTTCGATCGGATCTTCGGCGGCAACACCATCGACATCAAGCCGCGCGGCTCCGCAGAGATCATCTTCGGCCTGAACGTGAGCCGCACGGACAATCCACGGATCCCGATCCAGCAGCGGCGCATCACCACCTTCAACTTCGACCAGCGCATCCAGCTCAACCTCGTGGGCAACATCGGCGAGAAGCTGAAGATCACCACGAACTACAACACGCAGGCGACCTTCGATTTCGAGAACCAGGTGAAGCTCGACTACACCGGGTACGAGGACGAGATCATCCAGAAGATCGAGGCCGGCAATGTGAGCCTGCCCCTGCGGGGCACCCTGATCCAGGGCAGCCAGAGCCTCTTCGGCATCAAGACCCAATTGAAGTTCGGCCGCCTCACCGCCACAGGGATCTTCAGCCAGGAGAAGGGCCAGCGCCGGAACGTGCAGACCCAAGGCGGCGCGCAGACCACCAACTTCGATATCAAGACCGACGAGTACGAGGCCAACAAGCACTACTTCCTCAGCTACGCCTTCCGCGACCAATACGAAGCCGCCCTGCGCACGCTGCCCACCGTGAACAGCGGCGTGATGGTCACTCGCGTGGAGGTCTGGGTGACCAACCTGCGGCAGGACTTCAACCAGAACCGCAACGTGGTGGCATTCACCGACCTGGGCGAGGACGCCAGCCAGGCCAGCCGCGATGCGGGCCGCGTCAGCAACGACATGCCCCCCGGACTGCTGATCGACAACCCCGGAACCGCAGCGGACAACGCCGCGAACAACCTGTATGGCGCCGTGAGCACCAATGCCGGCATCCGCAGCTTCGTGAACGCCAGCGGCGCCCTGCAAGCGCTGGGCCTGTTGCCCGCGCGCCATTTCGAGAAGCTTGAGAGCGCGCGGCTGCTCAACCAGAACGAATACACGCTGAACATGCGTTTGGGCTTCATCACCCTGAACCAGCAGCTCAACAATGATGAGGTGCTGGCGGTGGCCTACCAGTACACCCTCGATGGCCAGACCTTCCAGGTGGGCGAGTTCAGCACCGACGGCATCAGCCCGCCCGACGCGCTGATCCTCCGTTTGCTGAAGGCCACCATCACCAACCCGCGCATTCCGCTATGGGACTTGATGATGAAGAACGTGTACTCCTTGGGCGCCTTCCAGGTGAACCGGGAGAACTTCCGCCTGGACGTGGTGTACAACAACCCCGTCACCGGCGTCGATATCAACTACATCCCTCGAGCGCCTGTCGATCAGATCCCGCTGATCCAGACCGTGGGCCTGGACCGCTTGGACCCGAACAACGCGCCCAATCCCGATGGCTGGTTCGACTTCATCGACGGCGCGGCCACCAATGGCGGCACCATCAACACGCAGAACGGCCGCATCTTCTTCCCGGTGCTCGAGCCCTTCGGCAGTTATCTGGACCAGCAGCTCATCGGGCCGAACCCGGCCAGCCCGGTGCAGCCGGAAGCGATCCGCAAGACGATCGTGTACCAGCAGCTCTACGACAGCACCAAGATCGCCGCGCAGAACATCCCCGAGCTCAACCGCTTCAAGCTGAAGGGCAGTTACCGCAGCGCCAGCAGCGACGTGATCAACCTCAATAGCGTGAACATCCCGCAGGGCAGCGTGGTGGTCACCGCCGGCGGCGTGCGCCTGGTGGAGAACCAGGACTACACCGTGGATTACAACCTCGGGCGCGTGCGCATCCTCAACCAAGGGATCCTCGAGAGCGGCACGCCTGTGAACATCGCTCTCGAGAGCAACTCGCTCTTCAGCATCCAGACGCGCACGCTGGCTGGTGCTCGCTTCGACTACACCATCAACAAGGACTTCGTGATCGGCGGCACCATCATGAACCTGTATGAGCGTCCGCTCACGCAGAAGGTGAACGCCGGCGAAGAGCCCATCGCCAACACCATCGTTGGCCTCGACGCCAACTGGCAGAGCAAATCGCAATGGCTCACCAACGTGGTGGACAAGCTGCCCTTCTTCGCCACGAAGCAAGAGAGCAGCGTGAATGCCAGCATCGAGGGCGCCTACCTGATCCCCGGCCACAGCCGCGCCATCGGGAACGCGGGCACGAGCTATATCGACGACTTCGAGGGCAGCGTGAGCACCATCGACCTGCGCACCCAGAGCCTATGGTTCCATGCCAGCACGCCGCAAGGCCTGCCCGACCTGTTCGATGAGGGCCAATACGTCAACGATCTGCGGAACGGATTCCGCCGCGCGCAGCTCAGCTGGTACGTGATCGATCCGCTCTTCTTCCGCAACAACAACCTCACCCCTTCGCACATCGCCGGGCAGTCCGGCGTGGCCATGCGCAGCGATCACCGCATGCGCGAAGTGCTGGAGAACGAGGTGTTCCCCTTCCGCCAGCTCCCCGCCGGCACTCCGAACAACATCCCTGTGCTCGACCTCACCTACTACCCGAATGAGCGCGGGCCTTACAACTACTATGAGGATGCGGACCGGCTCAATCCGGACGGCTCCTTCAACGATCCGGAGAACAACTGGGCGGGGATCATGCGGCGGATCACCACCACCGACTTCGAGAGCAGCAACATCGAGAGCATCCAGTTCTGGCTGATGGACCCCTTCAGCGAGGCAGCGCCCAATGGCAGCAACGAGGACAGCCAGAACACCACCGGAGGCACGCTCTACCTCGATCTGGGCAACATCAGCGAGGACATCCTGCGCGATGGTCGCAAGGCATTCGAGAACGGGCTGCCCAAGGATGCGCAGGATGCGGCGGCGCCCTTCGACCCGACAGCGTGGGGCGTTGTGCCCACCACCCAGAACGTGGTGAACGCCTTCGCTCTTCTGGAAAGCAACAGCAACAAGTACCAGGACTTGGGCATGGACGGCCTTCCCAGCAGCCTCAATGATGCACTGCAGGGCACCGAGCAGCAGTTCTTCAGCAGCTATGTGAACGGCGTGGCCGGCGCGGTCTCGGACCCGGACGCCCTGAGCCGCATCCAAGCAGACCCCAGCAACGACGATTACCAGTTCTTCCGCGGAACCTCGCTCGACAATCAGCAGGCCAGCATCCTCGACCGCTACAAGCGCTTCAACAACCCCGAGGGCAACAGCGTCACCGACGAGGACAGCCCGGAGAACTACCCCACCCAGCAAACGGTGATCCCCACCACGGAGGACATCAACCTGGACCAGAACCTGGCCGAGGGCGAGAGCTACTTCCACTACGCGCTGCCGCTGCGCCCGGAGGACATGGTGGTGGGCCGCAATTTCATCACCGACCGCATCGAGGCCGATGCCAGCACGCCGGCCGGCACCAAGCGGGTGTACTGGTACCAGTTCAAGATTCCGGTACGCCAGCCCACGGCGCGGGTGAACGGCATCCAGGACTTCCGCAGCATCCGCTTCATGCGCATGTACCTGCAGGGCTGGCAGCAGCAGGCCACCCTGCGCTTCGCGCGATTGGAATTCGTGCGCGGCGAATGGCGCAAGTACGCCAGCTCATTGCTCTCGCCCCAGGAAGTGCCCGCCGTCGATAACGACCCCACCACCTTCAACGTGGCGGCGGTGAACATCGAGGAGAACGGATCGCGCTACCCGATCAACTACGTGCTCCCGCCGGGCATCAACAAAGAGGTTGACGTGGCCAGCGCCAACCTGCGCAACCTGAACGAGCAGAGCCTGCAGCTGCAGGTGTGCAACCTGCGCGACGGCGATGCGCGCGGCGCATTCCGCAACGTGAGCTTCGACATCCGCAGCTATAAGAAGATGCGCATGTTCATCCACGCCGAGAGCAGCGACCCCAATAACCCGCTCACCTACGGAGACGTCACCGTGTTCGTGCGGATCGGCAACGACCTCGATGCCAACTACTACGAGTACGAGGTGCCCGTGGCCATCAGCACGCCCTTCAACAACGACCCTTACAACGTGTGGCCGGAGGTGAACGACATGGTGATCGAATTCGCGAAGCTCAACGACCTGAAGATCCAGCGCGACCAGAGCGCATTCCCGCGCAACCTGCGATACCAAGGCGCCGATGGCGACCGCCGCGTGTTCATCAAGGGCAGCCCCAACCTCAGCCAGCTGCGCAGCATCATGATCGGCATCCGCAACCCTGGCAAGGACGGTGAGGAGGCCAACCCCTACGGCCCGGACAACGGGCTGGCCAAATGCGCCGAGGTATGGGTGAACGAATTGCGCCTCACCGACTTCGACCAGCGCGGGGGCTGGGCCGCCATCGCCCGCGTGAACGCCCAATTGGCCGACCTGGGGACGGTGAGCGTGGCCGGCAACTACAGCACGCCCTTCTGGGGCAGCATCGACAAGCGCGTGAGCGAGCGCCAGCGCGAGACCAAGTACGGCATCGATGTGGCCGCCAACCTGGAGATGGGCAAGTTCCTGCCCGAGAGCACCAAGCTCCGCGTACCGCTCTACCTCGGGTACAGCGAGCAGGTGAGCAATCCGCAGTTCGACCCGCTCAACCCCGACATCGAATGGAACGACGCCACGCGCGCGCTCACGCCCGATGAGCGGCGGCAGCGCTTGAAAGCCTCCCGAACCTACACGCGCAGGCGCAGCATGAACCTGACCAACGTGCGCAAGGAGCGCGGCGAGGGCAAGAAGGAACGCGCATGGGACGTGGAGAACCTAGCCCTCACCTACAGCTACACCGACCAGGAGTACTTCGATGTGAACACCGCATTCGAGAACACGCGCACCTATCGCGGCAGCATCGCGTATCAATTCGCGCCGAAGCCCCTGGCCATCGAGCCGTTCAAGGACATCGGGCTGATCGGGAAGACCAAGTGGCTCAAGCTGCTCAAGGACTTCAATGTGAACCTGGGCTTCAAGCAGATCAACCTGCGCACCAGCATGGACCGCATGTACCTGGAGCGGCTCGTGCGCCCCAACCCCGACATCGAATCGCTTCCGCCCCGGCCCACCTACAACAAGAACTTCAATTGGGTGAGCCAGTACGGATTCAAGTACGACATCACCAAATCCCTCAAGGTCGACTTCAATGCCAACAACATGGCCGTGGTGGGGGAGACGCCGGGCCGCGTGAAGCCGAAGGAAGTGGACGAGTACGCCCTATGGAAGGACAGCGTGCTCACCAGCCTGCAGCAGTGGGGCGAGGTGACCCGCTACGACCATACCACCGCCATCACCTACACGCTGCCCTTCGATAAGCTGCCGCTCACCGATTGGATCACCTCCAACGCGGGCTACACCGCCGGCTACCAATGGGACCGTGCGCCCTTCACGCAGGATACGCTGGGCAACACCGTGCAGAACTCGCGCAACCTCTCGCTCAACAGCCAGCTCAACTTCGTCTCGCTGTACAACAAGAGCAAGTGGCTCAAGAAGATCAACGACAAGGCCAAGCGACCGGCCGCACGTCCGCAGACAGCGCCAGCGCGCGGGGGAGCAGCACCGAAGCCCGAGGACGACAAGAAGGAACCGAAGGAGAAGTTCAATGTGCTCGAGAACCTGGCACGCATGCTCATGGCCCTCCGCACCGGGTCCTTCACGTACAGCCAGACCAATGGCACCCTGTTGCCCGGCTATGGCCGCACCACCAACATCATCGGCATGGACAACTTCGGTGCGCCGGGGCTGGGCTTCGTGCTGGGGCAGCAGAACGACGACCTCAACGGCGATCAAGTGCGCGACTTCGCCCGCACCGCTGCGGCCAACGGCTGGCTCGTGCAGAATGAGTCCATCTTCAATCCCTACACCACCACCCGCAACGAGAACATCACCGCGCGCCTGAGCCTGGAGCCCTTCAAAGGCATGCGCATCGAGCTCAACGCCAACCGAACCAGTGCTCGGAGCACGCGCTCCTTCTTCCGCTGGAACGAGGACCTTGGCAGCTATGTGAACGATAATCCCAACGAGACCGGCAGCTTCAGCGTGAGCATGCTCACCTGGCGCACGGCGTTCAAGCGCGACGACGGCAACGCCGTGAACCAGGTCTTCAACGAACTGCTCACCAACCGGCAGGTGATCAGCGGCCGCTTGGGCGCCACGAACCCCGAATCGGTGCTCGATACCACGGGCTACTTCACGGGCTATGGCAGCACCAATCAGGATGTGGTGATCCCCGCCTTCATCGCAGCGTACACGGGGCGTTCGGCCAGCTCGGTGAACCTCAACCCCTTCAAGCAGGCGCCGATGCCCAACTGGGACATCACCTACGATGGCCTCACCAAGATGGAGCCCTTCAGCAAGTGGTTCCGGACCTTCACGCTGAAGAACAGCTACCGAAGCACTTTCAGCGTGGCCAGCTACCAGACCAACCTGCTCTATGTGCCGGGTGCCAATGCGGTTGATGCCGCCGGCAACTACATCCCCCAACGGCAGATCATGGCCGTTACCATGCAGGAGGCCATGCGGCCGCTGATCGGCTTCGATGCCACTTTGAAGAACGGCCTGCTGGCGAAGGTCGAGCACAACCGGGACCGCAACCTGAGCCTGGGCCTCACCAATTACCAGGTGACCGAGACGCGCGGAAAGGAATACGTGGTGGGCACGGGCTATCGCTTCAAGAACGTGAAGCTCCCCTTCAGCGTAGGCGACAAGAAACCCAACAGCGACCTGAACATCCGCGTGGACCTGAGCATCCGCGAGAACGTGACCGTGATCCGGCAGATGGAGCAGCGCCTCAACCAGATCACCGCCGGCCAACGGGTGCTCTCCATCAAGACCAGCGCCGATTACGTGCTGAATGAGCGACTGAACGTGCGCCTGTTCTACGACCGTGTGGTGAACAAGCCGCTGATCACCACCTCCTTCCCCAGCGCCAACTCCAACTTCGGCATAAGCCTGCGCTTCACGCTCACGGAATAGGGGTCCAGCCCATGGTCGAGAGTTGTTCGTTGTCAGGCTCGGTGATTCGGGTTCGTTTCTACTTTCGGCCGCCTTCTCCGACACCGAATCGAGCAACATCCCGCTACCGGCTCAACCTCCAACCTCTGCCCGATGAACATCCCCTCTGACCTCAAGTACACCAAAGACCACGAATGGCTGCGCATCGAAGGCGAGAGCGCCGTGGTGGGCATTACCGACTTCGCGCAGGGCGAGCTCGGCGACATCGTGTTCGTGGACATCAACTCCGTTGGCCAATCGCTGGACCGCGAGGCCGTATTCGGCACCGTGGAGGCCGTGAAGACCGTGAGCGACCTCTTCATGCCCGTGAGCGGCACGGTGCAAGAGGTGAACCCCGGATTGGCTGACGATCCCGCCAGCGTGAACAAGGACCCTTACGGTTCCGGCTGGATGGTTCGCGTGAAGCTGAGCGATCCTGCCCAAGCCGCTGATCTGCTAAGCCCAGAGCAGTACAGCGCACTGGTGGGCGCGTGACCTTCATGCGGCCCAAGCGGCGCTGGCCCGTGCTCTGGGCCTTGCTCATCCTGCTGCTATGCCTGATGCCCGGCGCGGCGCTGCCCACTTGGCATTGGGCCGACCTCTTCAGCGTGGACAAGCTGGTGCATGCTGGCCTTTTCGGCGTGCTCGCGGTGCTGGCTCTCCGTGCGTTGCCGCATCGTTCCACGGTGAGCATCGCGGTCACCGCCCTGGCTTGCGCCGCCTATGGCGGAGCGCTGGAGCTGATGCAGCAGCTGCCCGCGCTCGGACGCCGCGGCGACTGGAACGACTTCCTGGCCAATGGCATCGGCGTATGCTTGGGCCTGGCTTGGCAATGGCGGTCTTGGGGCAAGGGACGGCTGATCGCCGCTCGATCCAATGCCTAGTTTTGAACCCCAGCCCGGGATGCGGGTACCGAACCGAAACACGATCACCATGCAAGCGCGCAAGAACCCCGATGCCGACCTTGAGCGGCGCAAGACCAGTTTCCTGGCCATTGGCCTGCTCACCGCACTGGCCTTCACTTTGGTGGCCTTCGAATGGACGGCCTTCGACCGGAGCCAGGAGGGGTTGGGTGCTCTGGTGCTCGACCTCATCGAGGAGGAGGTGATCCCGCCCAGCGCCACTCCGCCCCCACCGCCACCGCCCCCCCCCGCTCCCACCCAAGTGATCGAGATCGTGGAAGACGATGTGGAGGTGCAGGAGACCGAGGTGGTGGAAATGGAAGTGACGGAGAACACCCAAGTGGAAGCGCCGGTGCAGCGGGAAGAAGAAGTGGTGGAGGAGCAGATCTTCACCATCGTGGAGGAGATGCCTGCCTTCCCCGGAGGGGAGGTGGAGATGCGCAAGTACCTGGGCAAGGCCATCAAATACCCGCAGATGGCACAGGACGCTGGCATCAGCGGCACCGTGTTCCTCACCTTCGAGGTGGATAAGGATGGCAAGATCAAGGACGTGAAAGTGCTGCGCGGGATCGGCGGCGGCTGCGACGAGGAGGCCATGCGCGTGGTGAAGGCCATGCCGCAATGGACCCCCGGCAAGCAGCGCGGCAAATCGGTGCGCGTGCAGTTCACGCTGCCCGTGAAGTTCACGCTGCGCTGAGCAGGCCGCAACGGAATGAAGAAGGCCCCGGAGATCCGGGGCCTTCTTCATTGTGAGCTGGGGCTGATCACACGATCATCCCTGCAGCAACGGTCTCGTTGGTGCCCTCATCGATGAGGATGATGCTGCCGGTGTAGCGGTTGCGCGCGTATTTGTCGAAGTGCAGCGGCACGGTGGTGCGAAGATGAACCCGGCCGATGTCGTTCATGCGGATCGTCTGGTCACCCTCGGCCTTGTGCAGGGTGCTGATGTCCATCTTGTACTTCACCTCCTTCACCATCGCGCGGCAATCACGGCTGGTGTGCTTGAGGGCGTACTTGCCACCGGGCTGAAGCGGCCGTTCGTTGAACCAGCAGAGCATCACGTCCACGTCCTGCGTGCTTTCCGGCGCATTGTTCGGGCTCACGATCATGTCGCCGCGACTGATATCGATTTCATCTGCGAGCGTCATCACCAAGCTCTGCGGCGCGAAGGCCTCCTCCACCTCGCGCTCACCGAGGCTGATGCTCTTGATGGTGCTCTGGAAGCCGCTGGGCAATACCTGCACTGCATCGCCCTTGCGGAAGATGCCGCCTTGCACCCGGCCCGCGAAGCCGCGGAAGTCGTGGTGCTCATCGGTCATCGGACGCACCACGTACTGCACAGGGAAGCGGCGATCGATGTGGTTGAGGTCGCCTGCTATGTGGATGTTCTCCAGCAGGTACATCAGCGTGGGGCCCTGGTACCAAGGCATCCGATCACTGCGGTCCACCACATTATCGCCCTTCAGCGCGCTGATGGGAATGTAGCGGATGTCGCGCACCTCGAGCTTGCTGCTGAAGTCCTCCAGTTCCTTCTGGATGCGTGTGAAGACGGCCTCGTCGTAGTCCACCAGGTCCATCTTGTTGATGCAGAAAACCACGTGCGGGATGCCGAGCAGCGAGGCGATGAAGCTGTGCCGGCAGGTCTGCTCCAGGATGCCCTTGCGCGCGTCCACGAGGATGATCGCCAGGTTGGCCGTGCTGGCGCCCGTGACCATGTTGCGCGTGTACTGGATGTGGCCCGGCGTATCAGCGATGATGAATTTCCGCTTCGGCGTAGCGAAGTAGCGGTACGCCACATCGATGGTGATGCCCTGCTCGCGTTCGGCACGCAGGCCATCGGTGAGCAGCGAGAGATCGACCTCACCCGTGCCGCGCTTGGAACTGGCCTTCTCCATCGCCTCCATCTGGTCGTCGAAGATGGCTTTGCTGTCGTACAGCAGGCGACCAATGAGCGTGCTCTTGCCATCGTCGACGCTGCCCGCCGTCGTGAAACGGAGAAGATCCATGTCGAGATAGCCGTGCGTCGAGTTGTCCTTCATCGCTTCAGAAATAACCTTCCTTCTTCCGATCCTCCATCGCCGCCTCGCTCCGCTTATCGTCCATCCGCGAGCCGCGTTCAGTCACACGCGAAGACGCCACCTCCTCGATGATCTCTTCCAGCGTGCTCGCCGGCGAATCCACGGCTCCGGTGCAGCTCATGTCTCCGATGGTGCGGAAACGCACCTGCTTCATGTAGGGCTTCTCCTCCGGCTTCAAGCGCATGAAGGAACTGTTCGCATAGATCACGCCGTCGCGGTCGAACACCTCGCGCTGGTGGCTGAAGTAGATGCTGGGGATGGGGATGTTCTCCAGCAGGATGTACTGCCACACGTCCATCTCCGTCCAGTTGCTGATGGGGAAGGCGCGGAAGTGCTCACCTGGGCGTTTCTTGCCATTGTACAGGTTCCACAGCTCGGGCCGTTGATTCTTGGGGTCCCACTGGCCGAACTCGTCGCGGTGGCTGAACACGCGCTCCTTGGCACGGGCCTTCTCTTCATCACGACGACCGCCGCCGATGGCGCAATCGATCTTGTGCTTCTCGATGGTATCGAGCAGCGTTACCGTCTGCAGCTTGTTCCGGCTGGCGTAGAAACCGGTCTCCTCCTGCACTTTGCCTTGATCGATGCTCTCCTGCACGCTGCCCACGATCAGCTTGGCGCCATGCTCCTTCACGAGGTCATCGCGGAAGGTCATGGTCTCCTCGAAGTTGTGGCCGGTGTCCACGTGCACGAGCGGGAAGGGGACCTTGGCGGGGAAGAAGGCCTTGCGGGCCAGGTGGAAGCACACGATGGAATCCTTGCCACCGCTGAAGAGCAGGGCGGGGTTCTCGAATTGGGCGGCCACCTCGCGCAGGATGTGGATGCTTTCGCTCTCCAGTTCCTTCAGGTGGGTGAGTCGGTAGGAATGCATGGGTCAGCTCCGCGAGATGCGCGGAAGGATGAAGTTCAAGAGTTCGGCGGTGCTCGCCTCTTCGCTGCGGCCGGCGGTGGCAACGCGGATGGCTGGGGCAAGGGGCGATTCGAATGGAGCGCTGATGCCCGTGAAGTCCTTCACCTCGCCAGCACGTGCCTTCGCATAAAGGCCCTTGACGTCCCGTGCCTCGCAGACCTCGATTGGCGTATCGATGAAGGCCTCGATGAAGTCTCCTTCGCCGATGATCGCCTTGGCCTGTTCCCGCATCGCGACCGTTGGTGAGACGAAGCAGCAGATCACCACCGCGCCATTCTGCACGAAGAGCTTCGCCACTTCGGCAATGCGCCGGATGTTCTCCATGCGATCGGCATCGCTGAAGCCCAGGTTGCTGTTGATGCCCGTGCGCACATTATCGCCATCGAGCACTGCGCAGAAGCGGCCGCGCTGATGAAGCTCCCTTTCCAGGGCGATGGCGATGGTGCTCTTGCCACTGCCGCTAAGGCCGGTCATCCATACCGCACAGCCACGCTGCCCGAGGAGAGCCTCCTTGTCCGCCCGTTGGAGCAGGCGGTCATGAACAGGATGAATGTGCGCTGGCGAAGGCATTCCGATTCGGGTCGCGAAAGTAGCGGTTCCGCTGAGGCTGGCAGGGGCTGCGCACCGTGCTCCTATCTTGGCGCCATGGCCCTGAAAACCGTCGCCGCACAAGGCTCGCGCGTGCCGCTTTCCGCCCCCACCATCGACCAGGTGGGCATTGAGGAGCGCGTGGCCCGCATCAAGGCGCGCAGCATCAAGAAGGAGGCGAAAGTGCAGGGCATGAAGCTCGCCCTGAGCATGATCGACCTCACCACCTTGGAAGGCGCCGACACGCCCGGCAAGGTGAAGCAGCTCTGCTACAAGGGCATGCACCTGCATGATCAGCTCCAGGGCCTGCCCACCGTGGCCGCCATCTGCGTGTATCCCTCCATGGTGAAGGTGGCGAAGAGGGCCTTGGGCGACAGCGGCGTGAAGGTGGCCTCCGTTTCAACGGCCTTCCCCAGCGGGCAGGCGCCCAGGTCCGTGAAGATCGCCGACACCCGGTTCGCCGTGAACGAGGGCGCCGATGAGATCGACATGGTGATCAGCCGCGGGCGATTCCACAATGGAGACTACAACTTCGTCTTTGATGAGATCGCTGCGATCAAGGAGGCGTGCGGCGAAGCGCGCCTGAAGGTGATTCTCGAGACCGGTGAGCTAGGCACCTACGACAAAGTGCGACTGGCGAGCGACATCGCCATCGCCGCCGGCGCCGACTTCATCAAGACGAGCACGGGCAAGATCAATCCGGCCGCGACGATGGAAGTGACCCTGGTGATGCTGCACGCCATCCGTGATCACTACCTCAAGACAGGGCATATGATCGCCATGAAGCCCGCCGGCGGCATCCGCAAGAGCAAAGAGGCGCTGCACTACCTGATGATGGTGAAGGAGGAGCTCGGTGAAGAGTGGTTGAGCAATCACTGGTTCCGCTTCGGTGCGAGCAGCCTGGCGAACGACATCCTCATGCAATTGCAGAAGGAAGCCGACGGGCACTACCAGAGCCCGGATTACTTCAGCGTGGACTGAGTGCGGCCTCGTTGCGTGTTTCCAGTGCCCCGAGTGTCCTTCGAGGAAGGCGGTGCGCAAGAAGAAGCACGTGATGCGCGCTCTTTCGCCGGGAACATCATCGATTCAATGCTGCACGATCACACGCAGCGCCTGTGACGTGCTTGCTTGCATGAGCAATACCGTATACAAGCCATCCATCTCGCCGCTCAGGTCGAGGGTGTAGCGGTCCGCGGTGACCGCGCGCTCGTCGCTCACCACTTGGCCAAGGCCATTCAGAACGAGCATGCGGCTCATGCGCGAACCGGCAGGTAGCGCAACGGTGAGGGGGCCGCTGGTGGGGTTGGGAAATGCAGCTGCTTCGCGCACGGCGTTTGGATCACCAACAACCGTCGTTTCATCCTCGTACTCCACTTCCCAGCCCGCCAAACGCCAGCGAAGGGCGGGCGTGCCCGTCTCGAAATTGGTGAAGTCTCCGCCAGCTATCAGCAGTTCACCCTCGCGCGCAATGGACCACACTTGGTTGTTCAGGGTCTCATACCAGTTCGGGAATACAATCCCGGTGGTCGCGTTCACAGATGCTATACCACGGCGTGGAAGGCCGCCGAGAGTGAGGAAAGAGCCACCCACATAAAGCGTGTTGCCGGAGATCTTCAGGGCCTGCACGGCGTTGTTCGCGTTGCACACCCACGTTGCATCCACGTTGTTCGAGTTCGCATCCAAGGCTGCGAGGTTAACCCTGCTCGAAGCGCCGATGCTGGGAAAGCTACCGCCTACATAGACCCGATCTTCGTTGTCCCTGAATGCGATCGTGTACACGGGACCACTGGCCTGTGGATTCCAAGCGTCTGGCGTTTCATTGCCCAACGCGAATCGACCGAGGTGAGGTCTATTCTGGGGCGGTGTACCGAGGTTGGTGAAGTTGCCGCCTGCGTAAAGCCACCCCTCGTTCACCTCCAGCACATAAACCTGCCCGCCTGCATTGGGGGCCCATGTGGGAATAACCTCGCCAGTCGCAATATCCAATGCGGCCAAATAATTACGGGAGTAGCCGCTGACCGTAGTGAAGCTTCCGCCGATGTACAACGTGGTGCCATCCCTGGTCATCGTGTAGGCTGGAAAGTTGAGGTCGGGTTGCCAGAGTGGCAGCGGCGCACCGGTCATGTCCACCGCTGCCGCCCGATTGCGCGTCTGTCCGCCAACCGTGGTGAAGGTCCCAACGAAGTAGATGTTACCCGCGAACAGTTCGATATCATCAACGGCATCGTTCGCGTCCGGGTTGAACGAACTTGGCTTGCCGCTCGTCAACTCCAGCGCAGCGATGTTGTTGCGCGAGCGAGCACCCACAACGATGAATGCTCCGCCTGCGTAGATCCCATTGTCGCCCCTTGCGATTGAGAATACTGGCCCGGAGGCAAAGGGATTCCAGTTGGTCGTAGCGCCATTCTCCCGATCGACCTCAGCCATGCGGCGGCGTTCAACGGCCGGGTTCCCGGCAGAGACGAACGCCCCCGAGAACCGCACGCTTCCGGACTCGACCACGATGCTGTACACCACATTATCCGCCGTCGGGTCCCAATTCAATAGGACGGGTGCAGGTGAGCGCTTCACGGCCGCAAGCCGGGTCCTGGGCTGACCATAGAACGTGGTGAAGTCACCGGCAGAGAATAAGGTGTCGCCAGAAAGCGCCAGGGCCCAGACCGTATTGCTGGCTCCTGGGTTGAAGGTGGTGAGGGCGCCCGTGGAGCGGCTCAGTTCGGCAAAACGCGCACGGCTTGTGCTGTTCATCTGCGTGAATGCCCCACCCACCATCGCTGTCGTGTCCGTCAGCGCGATAGCGTACACATCACCATTCGCATTGGGCGCCCAGGAAGTAGCATCACCGGTTGTCGCATCCAATGCGATCAGTCTGTTGCAGGTGGCGCCGCCCATGGATGTGAATGAGCCTCCGACGTAAAGGAGATCGCCAGATGGCACGATGACGCGGACCTGATTGTTGTTCGCATGGCCCACGCCATTGAACTCCGCCACAGGGTTCGAGTAGCCGTTCGGATCCGTGATGGGCACTCCAGGTACTGCATGGAATGCCGCGATGCGATTGCGGGCAAGGCTCGCATTGGAGAAATCACCACCTACATACAGCTTGCCGTTGTGCAGGGCCAGGGCGCGCACCTGGCCATCCGCGCCGGCCTGCCAATCCGGATCGAGATCGCCATTGCTCAGGATGTGGGCCAGCCTCGCGCGCGGCTGGCCGCCCACTTGCGTGAAGTTGCCGCCGATGTACCAGCCGCCAGCGCCGTCGGATACAACTGCGTTAACGTTGTTGTTCGGGCGTACATGATTGAAGTAGTTGTTGAGCTGTGGAGGATCTTGACGCAGCACTGGCCAACCTTCGCCCTCCGCCTCCAGCTGACAACCATAGGAAGTGATCGCGGGGGGCACCAGCTCATAAAAATCCCCTCCGAGATAGACGCGGTCATTCGGTATATCCAGTTCCATGGCCTGCACAGTGCCGTTCGCCGCCCACCAATCGAGCTTTCGCTCAACGATGTTGGGTTGCGCCAAGCAATAGGCTGGTACTGTGATGGCGATGATCGGTGTCGTGAAGCGTGCGCTCATGTCCAATGGGTTGGGGATAAAGGTCGATGATTTCCGGAGGTAAATGTCTGGAGGAGGAAGGTAGCTTCAGCTCGCCTCAACGGCGCCCCTGCGCCGCCATCATTTCCACCTCACTTCGCCCGCTGAACTGCTCCTTGCTACTGTCGCGCTGTAGGGTCTCGTCCATCGCATTCACGGAACGGATGTGCGCAAGGTTGGCGATGTGCGGCGAAGCGTGCTTGAAGGTGATCCTCGAGACCGGTGAGCTAGGCACCTACGACAAAGTGCGACTGGCGAGCGACATCGCCATCGCCGCCGGCGCCGACTTCATCAAGACGAGCACGGCGCAGATCAATCCGGCCGCGACGATGGAAGTGACCCTGGTGATGCTGCACGCCATCCGTGATCACTACCTCAAGACAGGGCATATGATCGCCATGAAGCCCGCAGGGGGCATCCGCAAGAGCAAAGAGGCGCTGCACTACCTGATGATGGTGAAGGAGGAGCTCGGTGAAGAGTGGTTGAGCAATCACTGGTTCCGTTTCGGCGCGAGCAGCCTGGCGAACGACATCCTCATGCAATTGCAGAAGGAAGCCGACGGGCACTACCAGAGCGCGGATTATTTCAGCATCGATTAGGCCGTCACCAAACGCCAGCTGTTCACATCGCGCGGTCCTCTTCGATGTACCGGTCGAAGCCATTCGATACGTTCGCTCTCCACCAAGCCCGAAATCATGAGAATCAGCTGCGCCCTCCTCGTATTCTCCATCACCGCCGCCGCCACCGCCCAGTGGTCGCAAGTGAACAATGGCATCTCCAACCTGGCCAATGGCGCTTATACCCTTGGCGCTTCCGATAGCCATGTCTTCGCCAAGACGCTTACCGCACTGTACCGCAGCGCCGACAACGGCGACAACTGGGAGGAGATCGATCCGCCGATCGCGAACAACACCACCGAGTGCGGGGCCTTCTTCAACGGCCGCTACTACGCGGGCTTGAACGCCTCCACGGCCTGCATCCATTACACGGACGATAACGGTGACAGCTGGACCGAAGCTCCCGGGGCGCCCTCCGCCACTGTGGTGCGCGGTTTCCTCGATTACGGCGGAGCGCTCTACGCGTACACCAGCAATGCAGGTATCTACCGCACCCTCGATGGCACCAATTGGGCCGCGGTGAACAACGGCCTCACCAGCTTGAATGTGATCGGCATGAGCGCCGCTGGGCCTTACTTCCTTGCTGCCACCATCGGCGCAGGCGTCTTCCGCACGATCAACGCCTCTTCCTGGACCCAGGCAACGGGCATCGCTCCCGGCGACCTGAATGGCGAGAACACCTGGCGCATGGGCAATTTCCAGTATTACACGGCGCAGGGCGGCGCACTTTACCGCTCATCGGATTTCGGCGCATCGTACGCATCGTTCACGGCATTCCCGCAATTCGGCCTGGGCGTGGTCGAGATCAAGCGCTACGGCAGCAGCCTGTACATGGAATCGAGGCACTTCGCTGGAGGCGGCCTCCGCGACAGCCTCTACCGTTCCACGAACGAGGGCGCCGATTGGACCAACATCACCGGCAACCTCAACGCCGCCGACCTTAATGGCAGCGGTATCCTTGCCAGCGATGGCTATCTCTTCATCGGATACAGCATCAACTCCCCAGGGCAAGGGCTGTATCGATACGCGATCTCAACCGGGGCTTCAACGATCGTCGGGCAGCAGCAGCCCTCGGTCTTCCCGAATCCTACCACGGGCGCGATCTCAATTCGCCTGCCGATCGGCATTGTGAGCCCATTGTGCACGCTCTTCAATGCACAGGGCGCCCTGGTGGCTAGTAGCCGTGCATCCTCAACCCAGCAAATGGATCTTTCTGAGTTGCCGGCAGGGTGCTACACGCTTCGCTGGGATGATGCACGTCTCCCTCCTGTCCGTTTGCTGAAGCAGTAGCATCGCCGCTCCTCCAAGGGCGCCTCGATGGCCGCGAGCACTGTCCGGCAGTAGCCGGTTCGCGCTACGCGCCATCGGATTCACCCCGTGGCAACAAGCCGCTTGCAGCTCAGCACGCCAACGGCTCAGCAATGCTCGGACGCATTGCGCAACTGCTCCAGCACTTCCGCCTTCCGCCTCCGGCTCACTTCGATCACGCCTCCATCGCTCATGGTCACCAGGCCCTCGGAAGTGAAGCTTCGCACATGGCGGAGATTGATGATGTGCGAACGGTGCGCACGGAGGAATTCCTTCTCCGCGAGGAATTCCTCGTAGGTGCTCAAGGGATAGCTGCTCAGGAGCCTTTCGCCACGGCACAGGTGGAACCAGGTGTAGTTGCGATCCGCCTCGCACCGAATGATGTCCGTTGTCCGCAGGTGGCGGTCGCCCTTGCGTGTCACGATCACCAAGGTGTCCGGCGCACGCTCGTGCGATGGCCGATCAAGGAGCAGGCGGTCCACGCGAGCCGGCAGCAGATCGCGTTGCGCGATCACATGCGCGATGGCCGCATCGAGTTCCGCAGGCTTGATGGGCTTGAGCAGGTAATCGAGCGCGCTGTAGCGGATGGCGCGGATGGCGTAGGCCTCGAAACCGGTGATGAAGATGACGGCGAAATCCCGCTTGGGCAGGGCATCGAGCATGGCGAACCCGTCCATATCGGGCATTTGCACATCCAGCAGGACGAGGTCGGGCCCAAGCCCTGTGATGAGGTCGATCCCATCAGCGCCGCTCGCACCATGGCCCACCACCGCTACCGTGCCGTTGTGACGGCGCAACTCGACCTCCACCTGCGCTCGGGAGAACGCATCATCATCCACGATGACGGCGCGCAGCGGTCCGCTCATGGCAGGGTGCCTTCGATGGACCGGATGAGCGATAGCACCGCCGGGTCCCATTGGGAGGATGGCACATCCCCGCTCATCGTGAGCACCGCGTCGCACAGCGGGGCGAAGACCTGTTCATCGCGATGGACGAGTTGCGGACGGATGACGTGTGCGATGCGCTGCACTTCCTTCCGGTCCTTGGCGGCGTGCGCTTCCTGGAGCGCGCGCAAGCGCTCGGGGACCAGCTGCAGGAACAAGGCCGCATAGAGATCCCCTTCTTCTTCGCTCGACTTCGATGCGCCACCATCGCCGGTAAGCCGCGCAATCGCATCCACCAGGTCCTGCACCTTGAAGGGCTTCGACACGCAAGCGTCCATGCCGGCCTCGATGCACTGGGACAACTCCGATGGCAGGACACTGGCGGTAAGCGCGATGATGGGCAGTTCGGACCCGCTCGCACGCAGCTGGCGGGTCGCGGCCAAGCCGTCCAATTCGGGCATCTGCACGTCCATCAGCACCAGCCCGATGCTTCCGTCCCCGCGCGTGATCCGCTCCACCGCTTCGCGCCCGTTGCCGACATGCACGATGGTCGAGTGCGGGAAGCGCAGCTTCAGGGTCTCCACGGCCACGGCCGCGTTCAGGTCGTTGTCCTCGGCAACAAGGATGGTGCGGCCGTTGAGCGCGCCATTGCTTGAGGGGTGGGCGATCCCCGCCGGTTCGGGCGCGACGGCCTCTTCCAAAGGAAGATGCACGTTGAAGGTGGTGCCCTTGCCCTGCTCGCTCTCAACGTCAACGGACCCCTTGTGCAGCTTGACCAAATCGCTCACAATGGAAAGGCCGAGACCGGTGCCGCCATAGCGACGCTGGTCGTTCGCATCCACTTGGATGAAGCGTTCGAATACGCTGGAGAGCTTGTCGTTGGGGATGCCGATTCCGGTATCGCTCACGCGGAATCGCACCTGGCCCGGCGAGCGCGCGATCTCCAGCCGCACCTCGCCGTCGCGGGTGAACTTGAGGGCATTCCCCAGCAGGTTCAGGAGGATCTGCGTGAGCCGTGCGCCATCGCCAGCCACCCATTGCGGCACGTCCGGGGCGATCCTGATGCTGAGCTGGTCGCCCTGCTGTTCCGCGCGATGCTGCAGGACCTCACCGCACTGCCGGGCGCATCGGTGCAGGTCGAAGACCTCATGGACCAGCGTGAGCCGCCCGGCTTCCATGCGACTGATGTCGAGCACGTCGTTGATCACGGCCATGAGATTGTCTCCCGCATCACGGATGGATCGCAGGTAACGTGCGCTATGCTCGTCGCGGGTGCCCTCCAGCAGGATGCTGCTGAAGCCCATGATGGCGTTCAGCGGTGTGCGTATCTCATGGCTCACGTTGGCCAGGAAACGGTCCTTGGCGCGCTCGCTTTCCTCGGCGCGCTGCTTCTGGACGAGCACTTCCGCATGAGCTCGCTGCAAGGCCTGCGCCGTCCTCCGCTGCGTGCGATAAGCCCTCCAAGCGGCGAATGCCAAGCCAAGGATGACCAGCGCGACGATCACCGAGGCCATGATCAGGATGCGTTGCAATCGGATGCGCTCCATCTGTAGCCGGGCGAGCGCGCGCTGTTCTTCGCCCCTTTGCTCCAATTCGTTGATCTCGCGGTCCTTCAATCCGACCTGGCTTCGTTGCAATTGACGGCGAGTCCCTTCCTCCCAGAACGCGATGTTCAGACTGTCGGTGAGGGCAACGGCCTGCATGGCCAGTTCGTGCGCCTCGCGCAAGCGGCCCATCCCTGCGTAGCGGTCGGACCTCGCCAAGAGCACTTCCTTGCGCATGGCGCCGAGGTCGTTGTCGGCGGAGATCCGCTCTGCATCACGCAGCAGGTCGAGTGCCCGTCGGTGGTCCTTTCCCACGGCATCGGCCATGAGGATGCGAGCCTTAGCGGCAGACAGGGGAACATGCAGGCTGTCGGCGAGGTGCATGGCGGCTTGAAGCTCCAGCAGCGCGCGGTCAGGCCGTTCGGAGATGAGGAGCAGCCCCCCCAGCGCGAGCCTGGCTTCGAGCACGGTGCGTCCGATGGCCGTGGCGCGCAGCACAGCAATGGCCCTGCGGTAATGCTCTTCCGCTTCGTGGTGCCTGTTCCGCATGCCGGCCACATCGCCAAGGCCGATGAACGCCCTCCCCTCCAGCTCGATCAAGCCGCCCTCGTGGGCCACCGTCGCAGCGCGCTCATAACAGGTGACTGCACTGTCGAGGTTCTCCAGGTCGGTGTGTATGTATGCGACGGAACTGAGCACGTGCGCGAGCAGGCCGGCAGGGAGACGCCGGGTGCGTGCGATGCGGAGCACTTCACTGTACCGTTGGATCGCCCCGGTTGAACCACCCATGCGCATGAGCCCATCGCCGATGCGCGCGTGGGTGCGTGCAACGAGGACGGGATCCCGTTGCTCGCTGCACAGCACCAGCACCGCGCGCAGGTCGTCGAACGCGCGGCCGTTGCGGCCGTCTCGGATCAGGGCGTCGCCGCGGGCGAAATGCGCCATGGCGAGCAAGGCCGTATCGCGCTGCGCGACGGCGAGTGTCCGCAACGTATCGGCCCACGTGACCAGAGCCTGTGCTGTGCCCCTGGCAAGCAGCGTGTCCACGATGTTCGAGGCGATACGCAAGCGTTCATTCGCTTGAACTGCGCGTTCGTATTCGGCCAGCTGATCGAGCGGAACGTCGGTGCCATCAAGCGGCGACCGGTCGCCGGTGCCATCACATGTGGCGATGGACAATCCGGTGAAGCGCTCGCGGCGTGGCGCCTTGGCGACAGCGCTTTTCGCATTCACTGGTCCTGCCGGTGTCGCTGGTGCGGCCTCCTGCTGTTGCTGCCTGCCACCGCCCGATCCGTCACCTCGCCCGCCCCCACTTCCGTCCCCACGA
Organism: Flavobacteriales bacterium; assembly: GCA_016712535.1. Classification (NCBI taxonomy): domain Bacteria; kingdom Pseudomonadati; phylum Bacteroidota; class Flavobacteriia; order Flavobacteriales; species Flavobacteriales bacterium. The sequence continues at coordinate 337,253 of JADJQW010000004.1, read as the reverse complement.
CCGCCACCTCGCGCACGGAGGGTATCGTGCTGTGCGCACAAAAGGGCGGATGCCAAGCACAAGAGCAGTGCGAGCGACGCCTGTTTGAGCATGGCGCGAAAGTACCCGGCCCTCGGGGCGGTTGCTTACCGTTCGGACGATCGATGACCGCTGGATCGATCGTTCGCGACGCACCGCTCTCGCGCACGTTCCATTTGCGGGAAGAACAGCCCTCCTGATGCAGCAACAACACGAACGTCGACCCGAACGCGCCACGGCATTTGAGGTCGGCCAGCTCCTGGGTCTGGCCGCAGCGCTGCTGCTTAGCGCGACCACCCCTGTGCTGGGGCAGGGCAACGTGGGCATCAATAATCCCGCACCCCACGCCAGTGCCTTGCTGGACCTCACGAGCTCGGACAAGGGCCTGCTCATGCCGCGCATGACCACCGCTCAGCGCACGGCGATCGCCTCGCCTGCGACCGGCCTCCTCGTCTTCGACACTTCGCAGAACGGTTTCTACTTCTTCGATGGCACCGTGTGGTTGCCGCTCGCTTCCGGCAGCACGGGATGGAGCACGACCGGCAACGCAGGAACATCCGTGTCCACGCACTTCCTGGGCACCACGGACAACGTGCCGTTCAGTTTCCGGGTGAACAACGCGCACGCAGGGCGCATCGATCAGTTGAAAGAATCCGTGACCTTGGGCAGCCAGGCGGGCCTCTCGATCACGACCGGTGCGAACAACACGCTGATCGGCGACTCCACCGGCCGGAGCATCACCACCGGTATCCGGAACACTTTCGTGGGCGCCGCGGCCGGCACGAACGCAACCACCGGTTTCGACAATACCATCATCGGCTCGGAGGCAGGACGGCCCCTCACCACGGGAGGCAGCAACACGCTGGTGGGCTCTTATGCCGGGAATGCGCTCACGGGTGGTTTCTCCAACACCTTGCTCGGGTTCGCGGCTGGTCGCAGCATCACCACAGGCACGGGCAACATCGGCGTCGGGATCTACGCAGGCGGAGCCAACACCACCGGCGGCAGCAACATCGCGATCGGGACGTACAGCGCGTACTCGGCCATTGGGGGCAGCAACAACATCGCCATCGGATACATGTCCGGCTACATGAATACAACGGCGAGCCACAACATCGCCATCGGCACCAATTCAGGCTATCAGAACACCACCGGCACGGCCAACGTCAGCATCGGGGAGAATGCGGGCCAATGGAACTCGACGGCCAGTGAGAACACCATGATCGGCCAGCATGCAGGGCGAATGAACACAGCGGGCCGCAACACCTTCGTGGGTTCTTCCGCCGGCGCCGCGAACACAACAGGCCAATTCAACACGTTCCTTGGGCCTTACAGCGGCACGGCCAACACCACAGCTTCCAACAACACCTTCCTGGGCTGCTATGCCGGGCAGGCGAACACGACCGGCGCGGTGAACACCTTCGTCGGCGTTTCGGCCGGGCAGGCCAACACCACCGGGGCCGAGAACACCTTCGTCGGCGTATCAGCTGGGCTCAACACGACCACGGGCTCATTCAACACCTTCATCGGTCGCAGCGCAGGGCGATTGAACACAACAGGCACGGACAATGTATTCGTGGGACCCACGGCGGGATTAGGAAATACCACCGGCAACCAGAACACCATCGTGGGCCGTAACGCGGGGGTGAACAGCAACGGCTCCCAGAACACCTTGCTCGGGCACAACGCGGCCGCGGCCATGACCACTGGTGCGGCGAACACCCTGCTCGGCTATCAGGCGGCCTGGGGGAATACGACCGGAACCAATAACACCTGCGTTGGCGCGGGTGCCGGCTATAACAACGGAGCGGGAGCGAACAACACCTTCATCGGCCATAGCGCCGGGAACACGGCTGTTGGTCTGACGAATGCTGCCGCAATCGGCTATCAGGCGCAAGTCAGCGCCAGCAACAGCCTCGTGCTCGGCGGCACAGGCGCGAACGCCGTGAACGTCGGCATCGGCACCACCGCACCGCAAGCGGAATTGGAGGTGAACGGCTTCACCATGCTGGGGAGCAATGCGCCGAAGATCAAGATGCTCAAGCTGACAGGTAACACCGCTGCCGCGGATGGAGGCTTCAGTTCCATTCCGCACGGTCTGGTCATGTCGAAGATCCTCTCCGTCTCGGTGCTCGTGGAGGCCTCCGCCGGCAACAATTGGATCCCGCCCAATTTCACCTGGGTCGCAGGGTGGCAATACACCTTCGCCCTGAACAACGCGAACGTCACGGTGTACAACCTGCCGGGCGTCTCTTCAGGCGTTCTCAGCAAGCCCATCAAGGTCCTCATCACTTATGAGGAATGAGGCGCCGCCTTTGCATCGCCACGTTCTTCACGGCCGGGACTTGTCCTGCGCAATTGCTCGTGGACAACGGCGCGGCCATCACCGTGCAGGCTGGCGCACAGGTCACCGTGAAGGGTGATGTGCTGAGCACTCCGGGGTCCACCATATCGAACAATGGCACCATCGACCTGAGCGGAGACTTCACCAACAACAGCGGCAATGACCTCTTCGGTTCGTCGCAAGGCACTGTTGTACTGAACGGCGGGGCGCAATCCATCGGTGGGAGCTCGGTCACGCTGTTCAACAACGTTTCGCTGCTCGGTGGACCGATCACGCTCGCGCAGGACATCAACACCGGTGGCCACCCGGCACAGAATGGTGTGCTCACGTTGAGCTCGGCGCAACTCTACCTCAATGCGCAGAAGATCGCAGTGCTGAACCCTGCTCCAAGCGCGATCACGCGGACCACGGGATTCCTGATCAGCGAGACCGATGCCCTCACGGGCTATGGCGAAGTGCAATGGCTCATAGGAGCAAGTGCACCGGGCACCTATGTGTTCCCGTTCGGCAATGATGTCACGAACGACTACCTGCCGCTGATCGTCACCACCACCTCTCCTGGTGCCGGGGGAAGTGGATCCATCACTTGCAGCACGTATCCGACGGACCCTTTCGCAGCGCCGAACAACCGCCCCTTACCGGCCGGGCTTCCCTCGCTCACGGACCTCGTCGGCCTTGAGAATGCGCCCAGCGTGGTGGACCGTTTCTGGCCCATGCGCGCGGACAACTTCAGCACGACGCCCACAGCCACCATCACCTTAACGTATCGTGACAGCGAGTGGAGCAGCGGCACCAACGCCATCGCGGAAGGCTTGCTGCAGGCCCAGCGCTTCAATGGCGCGGCTTGGTCGCAACCGCCGATGGGTGCGGTGAATACCGCAGCGAACACGGTGACGACCGCGTTGACCAACAACTTCGATATCGTGTGGGCACTGGTTCAGAGCTCCGCGCCGTTGCCGGTGGAACTGCTCGCGTTCGAAGCACGACCGGTGGACGATGAGGTGGCGTGCAGTTGGACCACCGCCACCGAGTTGAACAACGACTTCTTCACCGTGGAGCGAAGCGCCGATGGCACGGTGTTCACCGACATCGGCGAAGTGGAGGGGTCGGGCACTTCGCCGGTGATGCATGATTACGCGTTCACCGACAAGCAACCGTTGAGCGGCCTCTCGTACTACCGCTTGCGACAGACCGATCTCGATGGCACGAATACCTGGTCCGAAGTCGCGGCCGTATGGCGCGATGCGCCGAGCTCGGACCTTGTGGTGTACCCGAATCCTGCCAGCGGTGCATTCAACATCACGGGCGTAGGACCGGATTTCGTCAGTGTCCGTCTGGTCGATGCTGCTGGTCGCGGTGTGAAGCACTGGAGGGCAGCAGGCTTGCTAGGTATCGCGGATGTACCGGCAGGTTCGTACACGGTGATCGTGGAACGATCGGACGGCCAGCGCGACATGGAGCGCTTGGTGGTGCGATAGGACCGAACAGCCGATCTTGCGGCGTGCGCCGCTTCCCTTTCTTCGTTTACCTAGCGCTTTCGTTCCAGGCAACCGCCCAGATCGACAGCCTGAAGGCGCTGCTGCGGACTGAACTGCACGACACGGTGCGCATGGAGGCCCTGCGCGACCTCGGCTACTACATCACCGCCAGCTATGACCACCTCGATGAAGGCAAGCGCAACTACCGCGCGTGCATCGCTCTGGCGGAACAGGAGCATAACGCCCATTGGCGGGCCCACTGCACATACGGCCTGGCCATCAACTACGACGTGAGCGGCGAACTGAACAAGGCGCTCGAATTGCTCGACAGCGCTGAAACCATGTTCCGTGCGAACGGCGACCTGGAGTACGTGGGCAATGTGCTGAACGCACGCGGCACAGCGTACTACTACCAGGGCATCACGGACAAGGCGATGGTCCACTTCATGCGTGCGCTGGGGTTCGCCGAGAAGAACAGGCTGCTGCGGTGCGAGTCGCAAGCGCTGAACAACATCGCCATCGTGCATCGTAAAGGCGGTGAGCACCGGGAAGCGTTGGCGATCTATCGACGGTCCATCGCCGTGAAACAGCGACTGGTGGATGAGCGCGGCATGGCCAATACGCTCAGCAACATGGGTGTGGCCTTCGACCGCCTCGACCGTCCTGATAGCGCATTGGCCAGCTTCGAGCAGGCGATCGAGATCTACCGTGAGCTGAAGGACGAATACGAGGTGGGCGCTACGCAGATCGCCATGGCCGAGGTGCATGTGAACCGTGCCGAGCACAGCGAAGCCGCGGCGATGCTTGAAGAAGCGATCACCACCCTCAAGGCAAGCCCCGAGGACCAGTTCAACTACGCGCAAGCGCATTTGCTCATGGGCCGGGCGCTCACCGGGCTTGGTCGCGCGAGCGAAGCGCTCGATCACCTCGCCATCACCGAGGAGCTGATCGCGAACAGCGATCGCGCGGAGATGCGTGCCGAGCTCTATCGCGCGAAGGCCGAAGCCTTGCATGCCACAGGTGCCCACAGCGAAGCCTACGACGCCCTGAAGCGCTCCCATGCCCTCCAGGATTCTATCCAGGGGGAGGAGTCGAAGCGGTCGCTTGAAGAGCTGCGCGCACGCTTCGACACGCAGGAGAAGGAGAAGCGGATCGAGGTGCAGGGTCTCGAGTTGGAGAAGCAGAAGCAAGAGCGCCGCACCTTCCTAGCCATCATGGCCGTGCTGGCGGTGCTGATGGCCGCAGCGATCATCCTCATCATCGGCCGTGTGCGCAGCAACCGGAAGCTGCAAGCACAGAAGCGGATCGTGGAACAGGCGCTAGGAGAGAAGGAGTTGCTGCTGCGCGAGATCCACCACCGGGTGAAGAACAACCTGCAGATGGTGAGCAGTTTGCTCAGCATCCAGGGCCGCGGCATCACCGACGAGAAGGCGAAGGAAGCCGTGAACGACAGCCGTCTGCGCGTGAAGAGCATGGCGCTGATCCATCAGGACCTTTACCGCGAGGGCGACATCACCGGGGTGCGCATGAAGGAGTATGTGGAGAAGCTCGTGATCAGCCTCGTGACCAGTTATGCCATGAGCGAGCGCGTGCGGACCGTGATCGATGTGGAGGATATCGCGCTGGACGTGGATACCGCCGTGCCGATCGGTCTCGTGTTGAACGAATTGGTGACCAACGCGATCAAATACGCATGGCCCGGTCAGCGCAGCGGAACACTGGCCGTGAAGCTGGCGCTCGATGCGGACGCGCTGCACTTGGTGGTGAACGACGATGGCGTGGGCAAGAACGGATCCGCGACCGAAGAGGGAGCGAGCGGCTTCGGGCTGAACATGGTGCGGACCTTCGCCACGAAGCTCAAGGCGGAGTGGGCCTTCAGCAATGGCCAAGGCACCACGGTGGACATGCGGATCAGGAATTTCAAACTTGCGCGCTGAATGGGCCAGGTCCGCATCCTCATCGTCGAAGACGAACCGCTGATCGCGGAGGACCTCCGTGGTCATTTGGATGAGCTCGGCTACGCCGTGGTGGGCCATTGCGACAACGCACTGGATGCGATGGCCGAGATCGCATCGGCCAGGCCGGACCTGCTCCTGCTCGACATCAACCTGGGCGATGGCGCTGACGGAGTGCAGCTCGCGGAGAAGGTGAACGCGAAGCACAAGCTGCCTTTCATCTTCGTGACCAGCCACAGCGACAAGGCCACCGTGGAACGCGTGAAAGCCGTGCGCCCGGCGGGCTTCATCATCAAGCCCTTCGACGAGAACGACCTGCGCACGCAGATCGAGATCGCGCTGGCCCGCTACGCCTCCCAGGTGGAAGCAACGGCGGCGCCCACCGATGCGCAACGCAGCGACTTCGTGATCGCCGACAGCATCTTCATCCGCGACAAAGGCAGATTGGTGAAGGTGTCCATCGACGACATCCACTATGCCGAAGCCGACGACAACTACGTGACGCTGTTCACTCCCGTGAAGAAGTTCGTGATCACCAGCACGCTGGGCGCCGTGGAAGAAAAGCTGAAGAGCCCGCACCACCTGCGGATTCACCGCAGCTACATAGTGGATACGCGCCGGATCACCGCCGTGGAAGAAGGCTACGTGCGCCTCGGCACGCAGAGCCTGCCGGTTGGCAAGACGCATAAGGAAGCGCTGATGGCGCGGATACGGACGCTCTGAGCGTTCACCCAACAGGATCGGCCGTTCACCCGATCAGGCTGTCATTGGCTGGCGCGTGTGCGCATGTTCGTATGCCCAATGCTTATCTCCATGAGCGCTTCGGAATGCATGTCCTCTTTGCGGCCTTCGGCCACTTCGCGGTTTCTCCTCCTTCTCTGCGCCTTGGTGCCTGTGTGGTCAAGCGTTCACGCCCAACCCTCCGATGCCCAGGTCCTCAAGGACATCTCCTGGTCCGGCGTGGTGAAGAAGGAACTGCGCCCCGGCACCATCAAGAAGGTGTGGAGCGACGCCAACAAGCAGTACTACTGGGATCGCGCCTGCGTGGTATGGCGCAACGCGAACATCACTGAGTATCCCAAGGCGCTCATCGAGATCGGCGGCTTCGCGCGCTACAGCTATGTGACGAATACCTACCAGGACTTCCTCACCACCTACAACACCTACACGGGCATTCCGGCGCCGGGCAACGACGAGATCATGGCCATGCTGCGCGCCAACCTGCGCGGTGTGCTGGGCGACTACAAGTTCGAGAACGCCGTGGGCGAACTGCACTACCTGCGCTTTCCGGAGAACAGCGGGCCAACGTGGGACAGCCCCACGCACCTCACCGTTCCGGTGGAAGTCGAATACGAACGAAAGGAAGGACCGACGTGGACGGTGGTGTACGCCGATCGCCTGCGTGTCCACTTCTACCGCGATGCGATCAATGCTCCATGGAAGGAACAGATGGTGAACGAAGAACTCGAGAGCATGCGCGGCGCCCGCAAGGACTATGCGGAATGGGAGCTGAAGAAGATGCCGACGCTGGGCAGCGTGGCGGCGGAACGCAGTGCACAGGCAGCGGCGGCGGCATTGCCCGCGGTGGAAGTCCCGACCTTTGCCACCGACCGCGACGCCATGCAGTACACCGTGGACGTCCTGCGCACGGCCGATGAATCGAAGATCCGCGCATACTTGATGAAGGTCCTCTCCTCGGGCTGGTTCGTTGAGGGCAGCACCACGCAGCTTAGCCCGCAGGCACAGGGATGGATGGAAAGCATCATTCAGGTGTGTTGCAAGAGCCAGATGAACTGGGGCGAGCAATACTGCGCGCGGCCAGCGGAGAAGGAGTACTACAACAACCAGTTCAGCCTATGGAACAAGGTGAGGGACAAGGCCAGCCGCTTCGTGTGGGAGCGCGGCGGCACCACCTGGAAGAACGGACAGCAGGTGGGCGGCAGCTGGAAATTGAACACCATCGAGGTGTACATCCACGTGAACGAGAACGACATCGCGCGCTTGCGCAGCTATGAGCCGGGATTCCTGTGCAAGGAAGAAGGGGGTGAAGGGAAACGCTGAACAACAACGGAACGAAACACCAAGCATCATGAACGCACGCTACGCTACGCTGTTCGCTGCACTATCGACCCTCGCGGTCAATGCGCAGCTCGTCGGCTATTACAACATCGGAGGACCTTTCGCCCACTACGACAACCTCACCGAGGCCTTCGACGACCTCACGGCACAAGGCGCTGATGGCGATATCACCTTCCTGCTGCACCCCGGCACATACACCGGACAGGCGAGCTTGGGTGTGATCCCGGGCAACCCCGGCGTGATCACGGTGAAGAGCTCCACCAACAACGCGGCCGATGCGATCCTGGCCTTCGATGCCGCATTCCCGCTGCCCAACCACATCGTGCGCCTCGATGGGGCCAACAACATCAAGTTCGAGGACGTGACCTTTCACGCCCTCAACGAGGATCGCGCGCGTTGCATCCACTTCACCGGCAATACGGACAACCTGAAGCTCTGGGACTGCGTGTTCATCGGCAGCGCCACCACGAATACGAACAGCTACTCCGAGCGCGTGCTGGTCTGGTGCAACCAGAACGAGCTGAACGTGCCGGACAACCCGGATTACCTCCAGATCCTGAATTGCGAGTTCCGCAACGGATACCAGGCCATTGAGATCGACGCCGAAGGCAATTCCGGTGCGCGCGCGCAGAATCTGTTCATCGCTGACAACGTGCTGGCGGACCAGCTCTCGGGCGGAATCACGGTGAACAGCGGCACGGGCGATATCGCGGGCAACCGGATCATCACCGAGTCGGGGGTCTTCTATGTCGGCATCCGCACCAACTACTTCGACAATGGATCGAAGGTCTATCGCAACGTGATCCAAGCGCACGCCACCACCGGGAGCTGCAATGGCATGGAGATCGGCAACACGCAGAACACCACGGGCAACCAGATCCACAACAACATGATCACCGTGAGCGCGAGCAGCGGCGAATGCTGGGCGTAGGCGTGTACAACCTCTGGGACATGAGCATCATCTGGAACAGCGTGGCCGTGAGCGGCGGCGCGGCCAGCAGCAAGGCCTTCTACCACCTGAGCAATTTCGCCGATGGTCAGAACAGCGTGATCCGGAACAACCTCTTCGTGAACTACACCGATGGCCCTGCGCTGGAGAGCATCCAACCGGGCAACATCGTGACCGAGGACCACAACTGCCTGCATGGCGCTGCCGGCGTCATCGCCACCATCGGCGGCGTCGAATATCCCACGCTCGCTGCGTACCAGAACGCGACAGGCGATGGCGCTGCCGACCTGGACATCGACCCCGCGTTCCCTTTCCTGCCCGACCTCCATGTGAACAGCTGCGCGCTCGACGGCACCGGCGAGTGGTTCCCCATCGGACTGGGCGATATCGACTACGAAGCGCGCGGCAATCCAGTGTGCGATATCGGCGCGGACGAATTCTCCTTCACAGCCGGAACGATCAGCACCTTGCTCACGATCCCTGTGGACGAGCTGCCCTACGTGCTCAACGCTCCTGCGGGATCGGGATACACGTGGAACCAAGGCTCGACTTCGCAGACCATCATGGTGACCACGGCCGGCACGTACAGCTGCCAGTTCACCGACCTCAATGGCTGCACCTATACGGCTCAATGGAACGTGAGCATCGATTTCAACACGGGCATTCAGGTGGCCGATCAAGGCGGCCTGCAGGCATTCCCGAATCCTGCGGCCGAAATGATGATGATCTCCGGCATCGATGGCCGTGAGGCCTATGTCATCCTCGATGCGAACGGCAGATCCGTAGCGCGAGGCTCAGCGGCAGAGGGCCGGGCCATCGATGTGAAGGCGCTCGCACCAGGTCTGCATGTGCTTCGTTTCTCGGATGGTCGCGCCCTGCGGTTCTTGAAGCAATGACCCATGCCAGGCGAAGCGGTGTTCGTGCGTGAGGGCGCGCAGCATGTGCGCCTGCCGGTGAGCGAGATCCTCTTCCTGGAGGCCGACGATAACAGTACCCATGTGCATGCGGTGTCGAAGACCTACACCGTGGGCCGCATGCTGAAGGAGGTGCTGGATGAGTTTCCAACGCACCGCATGGAACGTGTGCACCGCAGCTACGCCGTGAACTTGGACCGTGTGAAGGCGATCAGCGACAACGGCTTGCATGTGGGAGAGCGCTGGCTGCCCATCGGGAGGAGCTTCCGGGGCGTGGTGATGAAGCGGCTGCGGATGCTCTGAGGGCGGTCCCCAGCGTTCACCCATCCCGATCGTCCGTTCACCCGCCGGTGCTGGACAGCCGGGAGGCTATTGCGGCATTTTGCATGGCCATTCAAAGGGCCTATGCGGCGCTTCAGCATCCTCCTCTGCCTCGGACTGGTTCTCGGCCCAGCCTCTACGACCAGCGCCCAGCTCAATGGCAGCTACACCGTAGGCCCTGCCGGCAATTACGCGAACATCGCCGCAGCCATTACCGCCTTGCAGACCAGCGGCGTGAGCGGACCGGTGACCATGAACATCATCAGTGGCAGCTACAGCGGCAATTGGACGATCAATGCCATCGCAGGCACGAGTGCAGTGAATACCGTGACCTTCCGGAGCCAGGCCATGAACGCTGCGGCGGTCACCCTCTCGAACGCGGGCGCCTCGGCGATGCTCACGCTCAGTAATTGCACGTTCGTGCGCCTTCAATACGTGACGGCCACCACCACCAACTATGGCGTGCTGCTCCAGAACGCCGCATCGGACATCACCATCTCCGATTGCACGTTCTCGGCGGGGGCATGGGCTGGGATCAACTCCGCTACGGTGTTCACCGGGTCGCGCATCACGGTGGAGAACAACAGTTTCGTGGGTGGTCAATTCGCGGTCCGGCTGAACAATTCGGGCGTGAGCTATGGCGCCGACATGGTCGTTCGCAACAACACGATCACGGGAGTGACGAGCGACGGCCTCATCGTGGAGCGGGCCGATGGGCTCATTGTCGAGGGCAATACCATCAGCAGCGCTGGGGCAACGACCGCCACCTATGACGACGGCATATTCATACGCAACTGCATCAACGAACTGCTCGTTGCGCGCAACACCGTGAACTGGGGCATCGGCACCAATTGCATCCACCTCAGCCAGCACACCTTGCTACCGGCGCAGCCGCCGGTGATCGAGAACAACATGCTGGTTCTATCCGGGGCGAACGCTGCTGGCTGCGTGCTTTCCGTTGACAATGCGCATGGCACGATCGTCCGCCACAACAGCCTGCGCAGCACCATCGCCCGGCACGCCCTGCAGGTGCAGTTCTGCAACAACGTGATCGCGGCAGGCAACATCCTCCAGACCATGGCGGTGGAATGCCTGATGACGCAGAGCGCCACCTTCAACAGCATCGACCGGAACATCTACTACTGCACGCAGGCGAACGTGATCCGCTGGGCGGTATTCAGCTATTACACTTGGAGCGCTTGGCAGGCACAAGGCTGGGACGCCAGCTCGCTGTTCATCGATCCGCTCTTCGTGAGCGCAACCGATCTGCACCTGCAAGCGGGATCACCAGCTATCTCGCTCGCACCTTCACCTGCGGTCACCGCTGTCGATCGCGACGGTGGTGCGCGTCCGTTGCCCGTGGGCAGCACACCCGACATCGGCGCCCACGAACGGCCCGATGGATGCACCGGCATGAGCGGCACCTATACCATCGGCCCCGGCGTGGGGAATGATTTCGCGAGCTTCAACCATGCCGTGCTGGCCATGAGCAGCTGCACGCTCATCGGACCGGTGCTCTTCCTCGTTCAGAGCGGCACTTACACCGAGCAGGTGAGCGTCCCCCAGATCAGTGGCACATCGGCCACGAACACGATCACCTTCCGCAGCGCGGCACTGGACAGCAGCGCGGTGGTGCTCACCTGGCCTTCGTCGACCACAGGAGCCAACAATTTCACCGTGCGCATGAACGGCGGGGACTTCGTCACCTGGGACCGCATCACCATCGACCGCACGGGCACCAGCAACTATGCGCAGGTGGTGGTGTTCAACAGCACCGCTGGGAGCGCCGGAAGCCAGAACACACGGATCACCCGTTGCCGGTTGCGGGGAACAACAGCGACGGTCACGTTCGGTGAGTTGCTCTACGCCGCAGCGAACGGCAATGAGGACAGTGTGCGTGTGGAGCGCACGCGTTTCGAGAACGGCACCTACGGCTTCCGCTGGGGCACCACCACGGACAATGACCTGCTGCTGGTGCAGGACAACGTGCTCATCGGGCAGTCGGTCTTCGCCCTGGGGCTTACCGTGCGCGACCGCTCGTTCACCCTGCGGCGCAACTCGGTGCAGACCTCCGCATTCGGCTCCAATTGCATCTCCATCGCCGCGTCATACGCAGGGTTCAACGTGCATGACAACCGACTGGAATCCTCATCGGGAACACCCACGGTGATCATCACCACCGTGAACGCATCCGTTGGCGGCGAACCGCGCTTCTATAACAACACCGTCCTGAGCTGGTCCACGGGCATCCAGGTCGCAGGCCCGGTCTCCAACCTGCGCGTGGACCACAACTCCATCTTCGCGAGCACGTACGGCATCCACTTCGTCAGCGGCGTGATCGGCCTTGCCTCCTTCCGCAACAACGCGATCTACTCTGGCAACTACACCGTGTACCGGCAGGTAGCTACCACCACGCTCACCCTCAGCAGCAACAACTTGCTTTTCCGCGGCCTTGCGGGTCCGCTCGCCTTCTGGACAGCCGCGCAAAACACGCTGCCCGCGCTGCAAGCGGCATCGGGCGGTTTCGCCAGCAGCGCGAACGCGGATCCGCGTTACTACGATGCATTCACCAACGATCTGCATGCCTATGCCATGGAGGCGGATATGGCTGCCACCCCCATCGCGTACATCACCACCGACATCGATGGCCAGCCGCGGAGCCTCACCACACCCGACATCGGCGCCGATGAATTCACCCCGCAGCTGTGGGCGGAAGCGTTCAACACCTGTGGGGCCGCCGATGCGATCGCCAGCACGGGCAGCGGCACCGACCAGTGGATCTACAAGGACCGCAAGGTGCTCGCACGCTTCAACGACAATGGCCAGAACCTGGGCACGGTGCAGCTGAACGTGTTCCTGAACAACGGACCCGTGCGCACCAGCGACCTGGGCCAGCACTACCTGGATCGCAACTGGCACCTCGTCACCCAGAACGCGATCGCATCCAGCGCGAGCATCCGCTTGTTCTTCAGCGGGAGCGAGTTCACGCCTTACGCTGCGGCCGATCCGCTGGTGGCAACGCTATCTGATGCAGGTGTCGTTCACTACGCGGGAGTGAACGAGAACTGCCTGGAGACGGACGACCCCGCAGGCCAGCAATGGACCAGCCTCTACCCGATCTCCCACGGCACGGAAGCGCGGATCAACGCGGCGGGCGGAACGAACTACGTGACGCCGAGCATCGGCAACGACGGGGAATTGTACGTGACGGGTCTTGGGCAGGTGCTGCCGGTGGAGCTGCTCGCATTCACCGCAAAGCGCGCGAATGATCGTGAAGTCCAGCTCGACTGGACGACCGCCACCGAGCACGACAACGCCGGCTTCGAGGTGTGGCGCATGATCGAGGGAGAAGAGGACTTCACCCGGGTCGGCTGGGTGAATGGCGCGGGCAACAGCCTGCAGGTCCTCACCTACGCCCGCCTCGACGACAATGCGTCGGCCAAGATCAGCTACTACAAGCTGAAGCAAGTGGACACCGGTGGGCAGTACGAGTGGAGCCTGGCAGTGGCCGTGGAAGGAGCAGGTCATGCGGCGCAGTTCATGGCGCATCCGAATCCAGCGCGCGATGTGATCACGCTCCGCGGGCTTCCGGAGAATACCACGATGATCGCCATGCATGATGCGAGCGGTCGCTTGGTGAAACAGTGGAGCAGCACTGCGATGCTCATGGAGCTTGACGAGTTGGAGCGCGGGGTGTACGTGCTCGTTGCCTCCGATCCCGAAGGCGGCGGGGTCAGCGCACGCGTGGTGCTGGACTAGCTCAACAGGTCGCGGCAGGGCACTTCCCCACAAGACCCGTTCACTGCTGGAATCGACCATTGACAGGATCCGGCTTCCACGGGCTGCTGGAGCGAGTGACGTTTGCGGCGTCAAAAACGGCACCGCGATGAAACATCTCCGCCTGCTTCAGAAATTGGTCCTCTTACCGATGAGCCTGCTCGGCGCCGAACAAGGCAAAGGGCAAGCGCGCACACTCAGTTATCAGTGGCTGAACCAGCCCTGTGCGGAGGTCATCAATTGCGAAGGCGGCTGCTCGGCCTGCAACCTGCCCGCGCCGGGCGACCAGGTGGTCTTCGGCACCAACGCCGCAATGATCGGGGTTGAGGCCTGTCCCTTCCCGGTGTCGGTGGGCGACAATGCCCTGTGGCTGTCAGGCTGGTCCGCTGCGCCCGGCAATGAGCATCGCATCGTCATCAGTGGCATCGCGCAAGTTTCGTTACGGATCGATAGCGTCATCATCGTCCATCGCCGCGAGGCGAATGGCCCGGCACGACTTCTAGCGCGCGTGCATGACCAAGGGGATGGCAGCGGCGGCATGAAGGACGTGTCCACGAACGAGTCCTTCGAGGCCACCGTCATCACGGATGCCGGCGTGGTGGAGAAGTCGGATGCATCAGGCCTTGCGAGCTTCCAGCTGCAGTTGCAGGCGTACGATGGCAGCGACGGTGCATGGGTGCTGGATGAAGTGCGCATCGTTGCCACGGTGATCGAGGATATATCCACTGCGATCATATCGCTTGAAGGACCGCCCACGATGCATGCCTCGAGCACCATCGACCTGCTGGGCCGCGCGGCGCAGGCAACGAAGGGCGACCTGCGCTTCCGCGCGGGCGATACCATGATCGTTCAATGATCGACCACACGAGCAACATTACCATGAGGCACCAGCAGAACAGCCGGACCATGCGCAAGCACGACGAGGCTTTCAGCATCGCAGGCATCGCAGCCTGCCTGATAGCATCGGCTTGTTGCTTCTGCATGGCGCTGAGCACCTTCGCTTGACTCCGCTGCAATGCGCGGTCATGACGCTCCGCGGTTGAGGCGTGATCGGATGCCGATAACGCGGAACGCATGCCTTTCAGGAAGGGTCGCCATCTTGCACCCATGCGCCGTGCGGTGATACCGTCCTTCTTCTTCGCCGCCACGCTGTACGGCCAGGGGCAGCTTCCGCCTCGAATCACCTTCGACCTGATCGGGGTGAACGAAGGCCTGCCGCATGCGCTGGTGGAGTGCTTCTTGGAGGATGACCGCGGGAGCCTATGGGTGGGCATGCAGCAGGGGCTCGCGGTCTACGATGGCAACGACTTCGTCTCCGTGGACATTGAAGCCGATGGTTCGCCCATCGGCGTGCGGAACCTCACCAAGGATGAGCACGGCATCATCTGGGTAGCGGCCGAGCAAGGTCCGGTGCGGGTCGATCCCGTTTCAAGGCGCGCGCAGCTCGTGGCCATTCCTGATTCGCTCAAACAAGGTGTTGAAACCCTCTGGGCGCATGCGGTTCTGGTCACTGGACCGAACGAACTGCTCTTCGGTACGCACGTCGGCACCTTTTTCCTCAACACGGTCACACGCACGTTCAGGGGGCTGAGGCATCCCGATGGAGCGCCGGTGAAGACCTTCTGGAGGGACATGCTGGCTGACAGTGCACGTCATGGCATTTGGATCACCACCCATGACCGCGGGCTGGTGTTCTACCACACGGCCACAGGCCGGCTGTACGAGGGGGAAGGTGATCGCGCCTTCTCACCGTTGATCGCAGAGAAAGCGGTGAGCCTTTGCCACGATGGGGATGGTGGGCTTTGGTGCAGCGATCCGCGCAGCGGTAACATCTGGCATTGGGACGGGACATCGAGCGCGGTGCGCGCTTGGGACCACGTGCCTGGAGCACCTGGGACCAGTTTATCCACGGCGTGGTTCCTTGGCCGCGACCGGAACGGGCGGATCTGGGGAAGCGCATCCAAGCCCGGGGGATTCCGTTTCGATCCGAAAGACGGGTCGGCGGTGGTGTTCGACAGCGAGGATCTTTCGGTCGGGTCGCTGCCCCATGGCATGATCAGGAACCTGTACCACAGCGCCAGCGGCGAAGTATGGCTGGCGAACTTGTTGGGCATCGCCATACATGATCCAGCGCAGCCGCAACTGCGGTTCTTCGATGTGCTGAGCGGTGGTCGTTCCGGCCGCATCTGGTCCATGGAGTTCAGCGGCGACAGCTTGCTCTGGTGCGCCATGGGCGAGGAGGGGCTCGCGCGGATCGACCTTTCCACTGGGGCGGTCACCCGGATCCCTCTGGTCGGTCGTACGGACAAGCACCCGGTCATTTGGGATGTGCTCCCGCGAGGAGATGCCGTGATCGTGGCGAGCGATGGCGACGTTTGGTCGATCGATGCGAGGACCACGCAAGCGATGCGGATCGACGTGCGCGACACGACGGGCGCTGCGATACCGAGCGGCCGCACATGGTTGTCCCATGATGCGGACGGCACGTTCTGGAAGGGGGTGAACCTCTTCACCATGGTGAACTTCGATCCGCGCACGGGTCGCGGTCGCGTTCACCGACCCGATAGCCTGACACCGGGCGGCATGCGGTTCGACAATGTCTATGGCGCCGTGAGCGCGAAGGACGGAAGCCTTTGGTCCTGCGGCAATCTTCGCGGACTTATGCGGTTCGATCGTAAAAGCGGGCACTGGACGGACCTTTTCGCCGATGTCCGCGAGCATCGGCTGCGTGTGGGCAGGCTCGTCGGCATCACGGCATCATCGGACAGCGTCCTTTGGCTCGCTTCCGATGGTGCGGGACTGGTCCGGTACGATATCCCTGCTGGTGCATACACGCACTACGATCATCGCCACGGCATCACCGAGTCGGGCTTGGTCGCGGTGGCGGTGGATGCGCGCAAGCGCATTTGGACCGTTTCGGACGAACGGTTGTTCTGTTTCGATCCGATCAAGGAGCGGGCCGTGGTGGTCGGTCCGCGCGGCACCGGCAATGAAGTAGCGTCCAAGTGGACCCTGGGCACCTCGGCAGGTGGCCTGCTCGCGTACAATGTGGGTCGCTCTGTAGCGGTCTTCGATGCCAACCCGGTGGGGAACCTCCGGACGCCGCCTGCGCCGATACTCGCGCAGCTATTGGTGGACGGTTCTCCGATGGCGCTGACCGGCGAGGACAGCCTGGTCATGCGCTACGATAACGAGCAGCTCGAGGTGCACTTCGGTGCGGTACTGCCCCCGGGTTGGATCCTCGCCTACGCCATGCGGGAGCCGGGAGGGTCGTGGGTCGAATACAAGGAAGGCCGCATCAACCTGCGAGGACTGCAACCAGGAGAGCACACCTTCCAGTTCCGGCTCGTGAACCTGGCGGGTGAACCTGGCCCCCCCACCACGTTGAACGTGATGATCCCTCCACCATGGTACCAGACGCTGGCGGCCCGCATCCTTTTCGCCGTGCTGCTGGCCATGGGCATCGTACTGGTGTTCCGGGCACGCCTCAACTGGATCCGCAAGCGCGAGCGCGCGCAGGAGGAACAAGCGCGCCAGGTGAACGAGCTGAAGCTGCAGGCGCTTCGCGCGCAGATGGACCCGCACTTCGTCTTCAACTGCCTCAACAGCATTGATAGCTTCATCATCGCCAATGACCGCGAGCAGGCCTCCCATTACCTGGGCCGCTTCGCCAAGCTCATCCGACTTATCCTGCAGCACAGCGATAGCACGCGAGTGCCCTTGGAGCGCGAGGTGGAGATGCTGCGCTACTACCTCGAGCTCGAGGCGTTGCGGTTCAAGACACCGTTCACCTTCGAGGTGATAGTGGATGAAGAGCTGGAAGGCGAACCGGTGGAGCTGCCCACCATGCTGGTCCAGCCGTACATCGAGAACGCCATCTGGCATGGGCTGCGGCACAAGGAATCCGCGGGCCATCTTTCCGTGATCTTCGACCTGCGCGACGATCATCTGGAATGCGTGGTGGAGGACAATGGCATAGGGCGCGAGGCTTCTCGCAGGATCAACGCGCAGCGCAGCGGAATACACAAGAGCATGGGCATGCGCGTCAGCGCGGACCGATTGCGGATCTATGGCGAACTGGAACGCGGTGCGTCACGGGTGATGGTGGAGGACCTGAAGGATCCGCAGGGGAGCGCGACCGGGACACGCGTGATCATCAACTTTCCGCTGATGGGGAAGGAAACCGAACAATGAACTTGGCCGCATGATACGCGCACTCATCATCGACGACGAGAAACCTGCACGCGACAAGCTGCTCATGCTCGTTCAGCAGCACTTCGCCGATCGCATCACCGTGCTGGCCCAGTGCGAGGATGGCGAGGATGCCGTGAAGGCCATCGCGGCGCATCGGCCGGACCTGCTCTTCCTGGACGTGGAAATGCCGAAGCTCAGCGGCTTCGACGTGCTTCGGAAGTCCGATCTGGAGGGCATCGACGTGATCTTCACCACGGCCTACGACCACTATGCCATCAAGGCCATCAAGTTCGCGGCGGTGGACTACTTGCTGAAGCCGATCGACATCGACCAGCTGCGCGAGGCCTTGGATCGGGTGCAAGCCAAGCACGGCCTCAGCGGCGGGGCTGAACGCATGCAGCGCATGCTGGAGGACGTGAAGAGCGGCATAACGCCGGACCGCCTCAGCGTGCCTACCCTCCACGGTTTCGAGCTCGTGAAAGTGGCCGAGATCGTCTGGTGCGAAGCAGTGAACTACTACACGGTCCTGCACATGACCGGAGGTCAGCAGATCGCCATCACTCGCAGCCTGAAGGAGGTCGAAGAGACCCTGGAAGGCCCCGACTTCATCCGCATCCACCGGAGCCACACCATCAACCTGAAGCATCTGACCAAGTACATCAAGGGCAGCGGCGGGCAGGTGGTGATGAGCGACGGCAAGACCCTGGACGTGGCGCGCCTGCGCAAGGATGACCTGCTGGCCCGCATCGGGAACCGGTAGGGCCTGTTCCGGCGAAAGGCCCTCTCCGCCCGCCCCCTGCCGTTCGCAGCCGGGGATCGCCATTCACAGACTGTGACTTTCCGAGGCTGCCAGGCCAGGGGACTTTTGGGCCGTCAAGAACGACAAGGCCATGAAAACCCAAGCCCGCCGCCGCTTCCGCCGCTTCACCCGCAAGGACCTCTTCG